>JAWXBF010000195.1:0-47775 GCA_034439895.1 Deltaproteobacteria bacterium | reverse complement strand
GGCCCCATTCCGCAGACGATGCAATCTGTGGCTGCACTGGGAAATTCGATTGACTTACCGTCTCATTGACCATAGTCATGACTACGGTCATAATCGTTCAATGAAGACCGTTTCTAAAGGAGTCCTCAAAGCGAAAATGCTTGAGTACCTGCGGTGGGTACAAGAAACGGGCGACGAGTTGGTCGTGACCGATAACAACCGCCCAGTCGTCCGTATCGTTGCCATTGCCAAACGAACCGCCGCAGCGGACGCATTCGGCGACGTCCGAGGCCGCCTTCAATATCACGAAGATATCCTCGCCCCCACAACGCAAGAGTGGCCTGAGTCGTGATCGTTTTAGACACGCATGTCTTGCTCTGGTGGGCGCTTGATCCAAATCAACTGTCAGCGGTGGCGGCAAAACAGCTTGAGGAAATGGAAAGGGTTGGCGGATTCGTCAGTTCAATCTCATTTTGGGAACTCGCGATCAAAGTCAAGCGGGGCAAGCTGACCTTGCCAATCTCCATGGATGAATTCGTGTCCCGCGTCGCCCGAACAGGTGCTGTCACCGTGGTTCCGGTAGATGTGAAGATTTGGTTGGCGAGCGCTGATCTCAAATGGGATCATGCTGATCCAGCGGACCGCGTGATTGTGAGTACAGCGCTAGATTGTGGCGTGCCTCTGTTGACGAAAGACAACGAGATCCGATCGTGTCGCGGAGTGAATTGCATTTGGTAGCGTCGATCATCAACCGCCAACTCCGAGGTCGACAACCATTCGCTTTCAATCAGGCATCGAACCTGACGATTGAGGCGGTTCTAACCGGGAAACAACGCGTCGCGTTGACAAAAGATTTGAACTCGGACTGGCGATCCGTTTCCTGTTCTGCCCGGATTTCGGCATGATGGCCCTGACAAACGTGACACTGCCGTGAACATCATCATCGTTGGCGCTGGCGAAGTGGGGCTGTACCTGGCCCGTATCTTCGTTGCGGAAAAACATGACGTAGCCGTCGTCGAGCAGGATGAAAAGCTGGCGCGTGAGCTCGACAGCCAGATCGACGCGCTCGTGATCCATGGCAGCGGTGTGAATTTTCGTACGCTGGAAAAAGCGCGGGTCAAAAAGGCCGATCTGGTGTTGGCGGTTACGCAGGTTGACGAAGTCAATCTTGTGGCGTGTATGACGGCCGCCAAGATGAGCAAGGCGCGTACCGTAGCACGGGTCCGTGAGGTGGGGTACCTGGGTGGTGATCGCTCATTGACCGCGCGCGAGTTGGGCATCGGGTTGGTCGTGGGCCCAGAACGCGCCGTCGCCGAGCAGGTGGTGGATCTGCTCGGTTTTGATGGTGGTGGCCAGGTATGGAATTTGGCCGAAGATCGCCTGCGTTTGATTGAACTGCCGCTTTCGCCTGATTCGCCCTTTGTGCACGAAAGCTTGGCAGAGCTGGCCGAAGTCATGCCGTCGCCCTCGCTGGTGGCGGCCATTTCGGGTAAGGACGGCTTGCGTATTCCGCGCGGAGACGATCGCTTGAAACACGACGAACGGGCCTTCGTGCTGACCGAGCCTCGGAATGTCGACGAGTTTTTGATTCTATCGGGCAAACCGTGGCACCACGTGCGTCACGTCCTTATCATTGGGTGCGGCAACATTGGCCTCTATCTGGCACAAGAGCTGGAAAACCAGCGACTGTTTCCCACCATCATCGAACAGGATAGAGCCCGTGCCGATCTGGTGGCACGCCAACTGAGCAAATCAATCGTCCTGTGTGGCGATGGCACCGATCCGGATACCTTGCGCGAGCAGTTGGAAGAGCGGGCGGATGCCGTGGTGGTACTCATCGAGAACGATGAGAAAGCCCTCGTGTGTGGTTTGATGGCGCGCCAGTTTGGCGCCAAAAAGGTGATCGTTCGCGCGGACAAACGGGCCTACGAAGCACTCGGACGTGGTTTGGGGATCGATGCGCTTATCAGCCCGCAACGCGCGGTCGCCGATGCCATCTTGCAGTTCGTGCATCGCGGTCGCGTGAAAAGTTCGCACATGTTGGGCGATCACGATGGCGAAATCATGAACATGCGTATTCCGGATGAACCGAAGAACAGCAAGATCATTGACCGGCCATTGCGAGAGATCGAATTTCCGGCCGGATCCATCGTGGGCGCGGTATTGCGTGGCGACAAAGTGATCGTCGCATCCGGCGAAACCCGCATCCAGGCTGGTGATGAAGTCCTTGTGGTGGCGTTGCGAGACGCCATTGGCAAGGTGGAAGATCTGTTCCGCTAATGCGCCGCGGGGTTATCCAGCGCATTACCAGCCGCCTGCTGGGCTTCACCGTGTTTTCACTGGCAGTGCCGCTGGTGTTTTCGGTAGCAGACGGGGAATCCATATGGTGGGCCTATGCCATTCCGTTGTGTGTGGCGATGTTGGGCATGTTTGGTCTGGCCCGCTTGCCCAACGCACGGAGTGCGCCAAGCGATTCGTTGCGCCGCCGCGAGGGTTTCGTCGCGGTCGTTCTGGGGTGGATGATCTTGGTGTTCTTCACGGCGATGGCATTCCATCTCACCGGCGCGTTCGAGGGGTTTGCCGAATCGTTTTTCGAATCGATGTCCGGCTACACCACCACCGGTGCGACGGTCGCACGCGATGTCGAGATCTTGCCGCGATCGGTGTTGTTTCAGCGGTGTTTTGCGCACTGGATAGGCGGCATGGGCATTGTCGTTTTGTCCATCGCGATTCTTCCCGAACTGGCGGTGGGCGGCATGCAGTTGTTCGCCGCCGAATCGAGCGGTGTTGATAGCGACAAACTCGCGCCTCGCATTGCCGCCACTGCGCGCCGTTTGTGGGGATTTTATGTGCTGCTTACCGGTGCGTTAACGGCCCTGTTGATGGTTGGTGGCATGGGCATTTTCGACGCCGTATTGCATGCCATGTCCACCACCGGAACGGGCGGATTTTCAACGCGCAATGCTTCGATTGCCGCGTTCGACAGCGTGTTCATTGAGATCGTCATCATGGCGTTCATGTTTGTGGCAGGCATCAATTTCACCTTGCAATACCGGGCGCTTGCCCGCCTGCAGATCGGCGTCGTGGTTCGCAGTCCCGAGGTGCGTTTGTACACGCTCATCACGGTTGCGGCGATCTTTCTGGTGACCATCAACACCTATGTGTCTGGACCCTTCGATAGTATCCTGACGGCGTTTCGCTATTCGGCGTTCCAGGTGGTATCGATCGTGACCACGACCGGATTCGGAACCTACGATTTCGATCTTTGGCCGGATTTTTCGCGTTGGCTCATCGTGATTTTGATGATCATTGGCGGCTGCGCTGGGTCGACGTCGGGCGGCTCGAAGGTCATTCGCCTTTACGTCGTCATCAAACATGCGACATCGCAACTGCGCCTGTTGGTGAGGCCGCGATTGGTCGAACCGTTGCACATCGGTGATCGTGCCGTGCCAAGGGAAACCGTGGAGAGTATCCTCGGATTCTATTTGCTGTACATTGGCGCCACCCTCGTTATCGGGTTGAGCATGACGTTGATGGGTCTCGATCTGGTCAGTGGCGGTACCGCGGCGGTGAGCGCGATGAACTCCATCGGGCCCGGCCTTGGCTCGGTGGGTGCCGCGGAGCCCTTCGCAGACGTACCAGCGATGGGCCTTTACATCCTCAGCTTTGGTATGTTGCTGGGTCGTCTCGAGATTTACACCGTGCTGGTGTTGTTCATCCCGCACTTTTGGCGGCGTGGCTAAACCAATTGCGCGCGGGCGCCCTGCCCCCGCAGCGCTTCGGCTGACCGCCGCGCATTGACGTCGGATAAGTGAACCCTGCGCGGAGTGAATCACGCCCTGGGACTCAAGACATTCCTCTAAGTCAGCTCAGATCCGCTTTGTTCTTGAAGGCGGACAACATGAAGCGAAAGGAAGTTCTGATGGTTCGCAACACGATTTCGAGGCGCAAGTTGTTGGCAGGCATCGGCGCGGGAAGCGCGATTCTGTCGGGATTCGCACGCAACCGAATGGCCGACGCGGCGCCAAAGGGCAACTTCTTGATGTACACCACGCCCAACGGCTTCGTGCGTTCGGCCTTCGGCGCCAGCGGTTCGGGCGACAGCATGGTGTTGCTGCCGTCGCTGAAGGCTTTGGAACCGTTCAAAAACGACATCACCGTGATTCGCGGCCTATCGAACCAAAGCGCCTCGTCGTTCAACAGCCACGAGGACATGTGCAAGATGCTGACCTGCGTGCACGGTGGCGGGGATAAAAGTACGGTTTACGCCCCTTCGTTTGATCACATCATCGGTCAAAAGCTTGGCGAGCGACCGCTCACGCTCGCCCCACCGCAAAGCCGCGGTGCCAACATTTATGCCGCGGTATCGTGGACGGGTCCCAATAAAGTCGACCCGTACGTCACCGACCCGTTGCAGGCATTCTTGACTGCCCTGGGTGGTATCTCGGCCGACGGATCGGGAGGGGCCAATAGCGAAGCGGCGGAAAAACTCAAGCGTCTGCTTGAACGCCGCAAGAGCGTGCTCGACTTTGCGCGCGCCGACATCGGCAAGTTCCGCTCGCGCCTCAGTTCCACTGACGCCAACAACCTGGACCAGTACCTGGGTGCAATTCGGGGATTGGAGAAGGACTTCGTGGAGCAACCCGCTGCTGCGCCCGTTGCGGCTGCCTCATGCGCTCTGACTTTGGCAAACCAGAAAGCCACCAAGTACGCAAGCACCGGCCCCGTGGGCGAGAAGAAAGCGATCGGCATCGAAGCCCATATGGACATCATCACCACCGCCTTCGGCTGTGGCGCGCGCCGCATTGCGACCCTGGCCGGCGCGGAAAACATCAATCCTTTTGGTGGCAAGGACCACCACGGCGTCAGCCACGGCGAAGCACCCCTTCAAGTTTGGAAGGACATCGACACCTGGTACGCGCAACGCTTCGCCTACCTGCTCGGCCAACTTAAGGCCACCGGGCAGCTAGACCACACGATCGTGGCCTGGAGTTCCGACATCGCCGAGAACCACAATCAAAGCGATTGTGTCTTCATTGTTGCGGGGGGACGCGCGCTCGGAATGAAACTTGGCCAATCGATTCGTTACCCCTTCAAGGGCAACAGTGACGGGTTCCAGGAATTCGCCCTGGCGCAAGCGAGAAATCCAGGCAACCGCAGCTTTCATGACCTTTGGGTTTCGGTGCAAAAAGCCCTGGGAATCAATGAAAACACCTTTGGAGACAAACAATGGTGCACGGGCGGACTGCAAGAGTTGTACGCCGGTTGAGCCCCACCAATGTGAAGGAGCAGTCCCATGACAAAACTTCTGAATGTTCAAACGTCTGGCTATTTTCGATCACTATCACTCGCCCTGGGCTTAGCCGCCTGCAGCGGTCAGATTGGCGACAACGCATCGTCGCCACCGGGGGACGATGACGACAACAACCCACCCTCGCCCCCCGGGGACGATAACGACGACCCCGAAGCACCCAACGCGGGCCTCGGTCCGTGCGAAGATAAGAGCCTGTCCGCGCGTGTGTGGCGGTTGTCGGCTGCACAGTACGCGGCCACGGTCGAAACGGCCCTCGGGGGTCGATCGGTGGATCTATCAAAGGCTCCCCCCGATGCCGTGGACGCGCGCACTGGGTTCTCCAACGGACAAGAAACCACCTTCGTTTCAAACACCTTCGCCAACACGTTGTTCACCGCGGCTGAACAGGCGGCCGATGGCTACGCGCAGTCCTTGGCGCAAAAACATCCTTGCATGGTCCAAACCCCGGTTTCGGATCAATGCCTCAACGGCTTTGTGAATGACCTGGGACTCAAACTGTTTCGACGTCCCGTGGCCGAAGCAGAGACGAATGACTACCTGGCGCTCTACCGCCGCAATCAATCGAGGCAAGACGCGCAAAGCGGAGGTGCTCTGCTGCTGCACGCCCTCTTGCTTTCACCCAATGCGGTTTATCGCACCGAACTTGGCGACGGAACGGATGAACGCATGACCGGGTTTGAGATCGCGGCGGCCATTGCCTACGGTCTTGGCAATGATCCCCCCGGCGAAGCCTTGATGGAAGCGGCACGCGAGGGGCGCTTGTTCGACGCGGGTGTGCGCAAGGAGTTCGCACGTGAAATAGCCAAGACCAGCGGCGCAGGCGACAAGGTGAGCGAATTCATGGCCGCGCAGCTTCAAGTTCACAAACTCAACCAACAACGCAACGCTTTGGGCGAAAAACTGGTCGACGCCATGATTGGCGAAACCAACCTGTTTGCGCGCGAGATCTTCGCCAGTTCACAGCCAACGTTGGAACAATTCTATCTCGCCCCCGTCGCATTCGTAAACGATGCCCTGGCACCCATTTATAAATTAAGCCAGAAGCCGTCGACGCTGACGCGGGTTGAGGTGCCAGAGGACGAGCGCTTTGGCATCTTCACCCAGCCAAGCTGGTTGGCCGCCAGCCATGGACCCGTTCATCGAGGCAAGCTGATTCGGGAAGCCTTTCTCTGCCAAGACATTTCCTTGCCCCCGGCCAACGCAGGTGAGCTGATCAATCAACTGCCTGCGACGCCCAAGGAGTACACCCAAGCAGAAAAATGGCCCGCTTTCGTCGAAGAGCGCGCCGGCTGCGCGGCTTGCCATTCGACGTTCGAGCCACTTGGATTCGCGTTTGAAACCTACGATTCGAAAGGCACGTTCCGGAAGGAGAATGAGTATGGCCGCTTCATCGACCCCGCCTTCAAGATGACCGACGTCGAAGGGTGGTCGGGCGAATGGCAAAATGGTCGCGACATGGTCCAGCAGATTGCCAGCAGCCAGGTCGGGCAAAACTGCTTCACCCAACGCTTCTTGACCTTTGCCATGGGCCAAGGGATGGGCGATGCCGTGCAGTCGTGCACCACCCGTCGCGTAGGCCGTGCTTTCATCGAATCGGGCGGCAACGTGCACGACCTTCTGGCCGCCATCGTGGCCGACGACCACTTCATCAAACGGGTACGAAACCCGTAGGGACAATCGGCAAGCGAACCGCGCCTTTGTGTTGGACGGCGTGGTTTGTTGCAAGCTCTGGCATAGTGGCAATGAGTGAACCGCAGCGTTCCGAAGCTTCCAACAATCGTTGCCGCGTCCATCTTCGGATGGGGAATCGCGGCAAACGCGCAGCCGTTGCCCCCAAGCGCCGAAGCATCCGAACACCGGCTCTCGACGGTGGTCGCCGTCGCGGGCGATTGTCCACAATCCTCCTTGGTGTGGGAGCTGTTGGCTTCGGCCTTGGCCCCAGAAGTTGTGGCGTGGACGATGCGGGACGATTCTCAACAAGCTGCCAAGGCCTCGTTGCCCGCGGTTCGCGTGGAAGATCAAGGCGACGCCGTGCTGGTGTTTGTCGCGGGCAAACCCCCTCGTCGATTCCACGATCCAGCCCGGCTTTGCAAAGAACGCGCGAACCTCGTCGCCGCGCACGTCGCTTTCGTTCTGTACGAGCTCACGCCAGTTCCCGACAGTCCACCAGCCCCTGCGCTTCCAAAACCAATCGCCGCGGTGGCCCCATCACACACGTTTCCACTCGTAGTTGCGCTATCTGCAACGGCACAGTGGCCGCTCGGTGCACGCGTGCGCCCTGGGGCGGACCTGTTTGTTGCAGTGCCGCTATCTGCGACGGCTTGGTATGGCGAGCTTGGAATTGCCGCACAATGGCCTACAAATCAAGACAGGAGCGGAACATTGTTTCGTGAAACCCGAGGCCAACTGCGCCTGGGTGTGGGACGCTATTTGTTTGCGTCACGGCTGCTGATCTCCACAACACTGACCTTGGTGGCGGATTGGTTGTCGGTGCAACCTCCCGATGTGCTGCCCTTGGGCCGTGCCGACTCAGGCATTAACCTGGGCGTGGCGGGCGACCTCCGCGTGACCCTCAACCGACCATCACGTTTTGTCCCCTTTTTCGGCCTTTCGGGTCGGCTCTTGCCTAGCCCCCCTCGTCTCTTAATCGAGCCCGCCGGCCGCATTGCCACCGAAGCCTTGTTCTTGGGCTTTCATGTCGGTTTGTGGGTGAACCTTTGACTTCACCTGTTGAGATGACTTTGTTACTCGCCCAAGTGCGGACGAGTTGGAATCGGCGCCCCTTCAGTGACACAATAAGTGAAGTGTCGTCACACCCTGTCGCCCGCGCCACCCTCGGGCCTGCCGAACACTCGAACGCCATCGTTGGTGAAGCGAATGATCGGCCCGCTGATTTGGCGGCGCTTTATCGACAATGGCATCACGAGTTAGAGCGTTGGTTGCGTGCGATGGGCGTTCGCGAAGCCGAGCTTGAGGATCTGGGCCACGAAGTATTCGTTACGGCACACAACCGTTGGGGTAGCTTCGACGGCAGCAATCCCGCGGGCTGGCTCTATCGCATTGCCTTGTTGAAAGTGAAGAACCATCGACGGCATTCGTGGATTCGGCATCTGTTCTCGGCGAAGGGTGGGCAACCCACCCTCGACCTTGTTGACGACGGACCAGGTCCCGCGGTTGCGATTGAACTCCGCGAACAGCGGCGGATCTTGAACGAGTTGTTAAACAAAATGCCCGAGAAACACCGTGTTACGTTTTCCCTGTTCGAGATCGAGGGCTACGACGTGTCTGAAATCGCCCGCATGCAACAAGCGCCCGAGCGCACGGTGCGATCCCGGTTGCTGCGTGCCCGCCGGGTGTTCTTCGCGAACGTGGCTGCGCAACAGCTCAAAGAAGGCTCTGTGAAATGACCACAACCATCACCAGACTGCGAGACGGCGTTGCACAGGGCGCCCGTGCCGACGAGCAAGTGGCCGCGCGTCTGCTTGCCACAGCAGAGCCCCACCCCAGATCAAACGAACGACATTTCAGAGTGTGGCAGTCGGTGCAGAACACCGTCGCCGCACCACCTCGCCGTCTGTGGCGCCCGGCGCTCGCCACCGCGGCACTGCTCTTGGCCGGCACCGCGAGCGCTGCCGTGTGGATGGGGTCGCGGGATCGGGAGCTTCGTTTGCCCCGCACACAAGAAACAGCACCCTCGCCGAAGGCCGCACCCCTATTCGTTGGCGTGCCTGATGACACGCCTTCGCCAGCCCCACCCCACCGACCCCGCGCGCTGCACAGAGTTCACAGTCCCGAGGTTGAAGTCCAGGCGGAAACCGAAGGGGCTCGCTTGATGCTGGACGCCGTTCGCGCCCTTCGCCGTCAAGGCGACGCCGCAACCGCCTCGAAACTAGCGCGAACGTATCTGCGAAAATTTCCGAATGGGCCGCTGGCCGAAGAATGTCTCGCGCTGGAAGCAGAGGCCGCTGCAAGTCTGGGCGCATCGAATGCGGTCGCACTTGCCCGTCAGTATCTCAAGCGTTATCCAAACGGGCGTTTCAGGGAAAAGTTAGAAACGCTTGCAAAACAACCGTCTGGTCGATGAACGCAGCGGCTTGTGGTTTCGCCGTCGCGCTCTTCGCGGGCCAGTTGGTTGCCTGCACGGATCTTGATCTGGGCAGCGGCGCCTATTTTCACGACGAGTTTGAGGGCGACGATCTGACAAGCTGGCAACGTGCTGCGCTTGGCACGGAGGGTGGCGTTTATGCGTTTCCCGGCGGCTCCGTGCAATTGGTAAACAATCAAGCGCATTCAGGTAAAGGCGCCCTCCAACTGGCGCTGGAGCAGCTTCCAGGTCGCCTCGAAAACGCCGGCGTGTTTAGAGTTTGGACAACCCCGCAGGTTGCGTACTTTGGCGCCTACCTAATGTTCCCTCGGACCCATACGGTGGTCACAGGCATCTGGACGATTTTCCAATATCGTGGCCAGTCAACGCCACTTGGCGCGGATGTCCTCTATGAAATCCGCCTGCGCAATCGCACCGATGGCCAAATGGAAATGGTCCTGTTTCATGAATCGAGCGAGATCGCAGGAACATTCATTGATCCCGTTGCGCCGAACCCTTCCGTTGCCCCCAACCAATGGTTTCATCTTGAAGCGCGCGTACAAAGGTCTGATGCGGCCTCGGGGCGCCTGACTTTTTGGCGGGACGGGCAGTTGCTGTTCGACGTCGCAAACGTAAAGACCACTTTGAACGGGGGCAGATCCATGTGGTTCCTCACCAGCGTAGGCGCAGACATCGTGCCCGGCCCCGTAATACACTTCGTTGACGACGCCACGCTAACGGCAGTACGCTGGCATCCGATCTCGCAAACGCCGCACTAGCGTCCCAGCCTTCGCTAAAGCGGGTGTCCGGCCAAAAGCGGACGACGGAGGGAATCAACCCACTTCCCGGCAGTCGCTCCCGGGCTACAATCAACCTGTCGAACGGATCGCGGGTCCATCCGAACGCCCTCAGCACGTCAACACCCGACAGACGCCGGGCCGAGGACGGGTTCGGCTACCGCGTCTGCCAGTCCAGTTCCGCCGTCCCGCGTGGGGACGCGATCCGCAACACAACCAGACCCGTCTTCTCACCACCGAACTCGAAGGCCTTGCCGGCCTCGTCTTGCTTGTCAAATCGTACCACATAAGTCCGGGTGAACGGTGTGCGGTTCGGGAAGAACTCGGTCTCGTACAGCGTCGGCAGCTTTGGCGCTTCGATGTCGGTGGCCTCAAGCGTATCACCCGATCCGTCCTTCAAGGTAACCCGCCAGGGCGAGTTATCGCGTTCCAGATCGTTCCAGCGTCGATCGGTCATCTGAACCGACAGGTGCAACTCGTAGCCCGAGTGTGCGGACTGAAGCTGGCTTCGTCGCAGTTCTTCGCGTTGGATACGGTTGAGGTCATAAATCTCCGCGTAACGCTCGATGTAGGCCTCACGGAACTCGAGGGACTTCATCGTGGCCCATACCTCGATGAGCGTTCCCTCCGCTGAAACCACCCGCGTCGAGCGCGTCCACCGATCAAAAATCGAGCCGTAATCAGCCGAAACAAAGGTGCGTGGCGTCTCCGAAAAATCGACAAAATCCCGTTGCGCGGACCGACAGGCCCCCGCACCTAGCAACGCCAACAGCACAATTCGCTTCACCGAAAATCGCTCTTCTTGAAGAGTGTCACAAGCGGCGCCTCTTTTTCCAATACCTCGCGCCCACCCTCTTCGCGATCCACCAGGCCGAGGATGATTCGGACATCCAGACCGTGCAACCGGGCGCGTTCAATCGCCTTCAGGGCCGAACCACCCGTCGTGACCACGTCTTCGACGATGGCCACCTTCATGCCCGCCGGAACTTGTTTGCCGCCCTCTATCCACTGACCCGTTCCATGACCCTTGGCTTCCTTGCGAACGTAGAACGCACGCAGGTTGCGACCCGACAGATAGCTCAAGGTCGACGTCGCCGAGGCCAGCGGATCCGCACCCATCGTCAAACCACCCACCGCCTGAACCTCCGGGGCTTTATCGGCCAACAACCTCCCAAACAGCCAACCGACAAGGAAATGGCCCTCTGCGCTCAGTACGCTCTGCTTGCTGTCGAAGTAGAAGTTGCTCTTGGCACCAGAGGCCAGCGTGACCTCGCGCTCCTCGTACGAGAAGCGGCGGAAAATCTCAAGCAATCGCGCGTGGTGAAGTCGGTATAGTTCGTCGTCCATCGCGTGGTTTTGTACCACAACGACGACGCTGGAACCGCACCGACCACCCGATTTTTTTGCAGACGACTACAGGCCGCCGAGCGGATCGTCGCCGAAGAACTTTTTATTCTTTACGTTGAGCGATTTCGCCTGCTTCTCGTTGGCTTCGCGACGGCGGCGGTTTTGATCCGCTTCTTTTTCTCGCTGCTCACGCAAGGTGGCCAAGCGCGCCTGAGCGGCGGCCTTGTCCACGTCGCTCGCAGCGGAAGCCAGTTGCTTCTCAAGATCTCGCTGCTGGGAGGCCGCTTTTGCTTCGGTCTCGTTGAAACGGCGCTCGGCCTCTTTTTCCTGCGTGACCAATTTTTCGTACAACGCCTGCTCTTTGCGTTCGCCGTCTGCTTGAACCTTCATCAACACGCCACCACCAATGGCGGCAACCAACACGACCGCACCGAGCACCCAGGGCCAGGTCTTTTTGCCGTCTTGTCGGGCCTTGATCTCCATCGCTATCTGCTGCTCGCGAAGCCGGGCCTCGGCTTCAACGCGGGCTCGCCGCTCGCTTTCTTCCACGCGGATTTTACCTTCGCGGGAGAGGCGCATCTTTTCCATCTCGGTGGCGCGCTCGCGGTCCTCGATCTCCTGTCGGGCGCGGGCCTCTGCCTCAAGCGCCCGGCGCTGTTCATCTTCACGCGCACGGCGTTCCATCGAAGCCCGATCGACCTCGGCCTGCTTCTGTTGTTCCACGCGATCGTCTTCGATCTTTTGAAGTTCCCGGAGCGAGAACAAGGTGGAATTTTCGGTACGCTTCTCCTCGGCCATCGTGGCGAGTCTCCCTAGGTGGTGGTTCAGATGGAGAAAATAACTCTAGCTGTGTAACACATCGAAAGGTCAGCATCAAACGGGATCGAAGTGCTCTGGAGAGTCACCCCCCCAGGTGATGACCTCGGGCCCCGGTTGATTGTTACCGGAAACCCTTCAACAAGTTGTCGATATCGTCGTTGCGCCGCTTCGCCGGTTCGGCTTTTGCGGTCGGGGCGCTGCCCTTGGCAACCGACTTTCCGCGTGACTTTGAATGGCGACCACTCGAGTGAGACTTGCTTGATTTTGATTTGCTGGCGACAGCCTTCACAGGATCTTCGGCGCGCGGAGGCAGCGCTTCAGGATTGGCAGCAGCGAGCGCTTTTGCGGTCTTTTCAGCCTTTTCTTGCTCGGCCGCTTCCTCGGCACGCACCGTTTCGGCGCGAGCACGCTCTTCAATTTGACGGCGGACAACCTCGGTGGCCTGTGCGTTTCGATTCACCGCGACGACGGTGAGAATCAATAGCGGGACAATCACCAAACCAACGCCACCAATGATCCCCCACAGAATCCACTTCTTTTTTTGTTGCTCAGCGGTACTGAACTTGGGCAGGGCGAAATTGCTCATGGTCCTTCTTTCCTCCGACGGGTTACCCATCCTAAAGCAAAGTGTGTGCCATCCCACATGAATTCGTAGAGGTGTGAAAGTTGTTTCGCGCGTGGAATGGCGGTGATGTGCGGCTGTCCAAATTCGCCGGGCTCGCGCGGGTATTTTTTCCGCTAGGCTTGATTCGTGACGCCGGGATACGTTGACCTTCATGCCCACTACCTGCCCGGTATTGACGATGGTGCACCGGATCTAAAAACGGGATTGGAAATGGTGGATGCGATCACGGCGATGGGGTTCACCACCCTTTGCGCCACGCCCCATCAACGTGCCGGCATGTACCTGCCTTCTGCAGAGCAGATCGAAGCCGCACTGTCGGAGGTCCGAACAGCCTTGGCGTCTCGACCCAACCCACCCGAGATTGGCATCGCGGCCGAGAACTACTGGGATGAGATCTTCGCGGGTCGAGCCTTGACCGGAACCCAGCCCACCTACCCGGGCGGCAAGGCCTTTCTCTTCGAGGTTCCCGTGGGACAAATGCCAGCCAACCTGGACGATCAGTTATTCAGAATGCGGTTGTCTGGGTTGTTGCCGGTCATGGCACACCCGGAACGCTATCGGGCGGTCCAGGAAGATTTAACGCGCGCCGAGAAACTGGGTCAGAGGGCGGCACTGCTGGTGGATCTGGCCGCCCTTGAAGGTGCGTTTGGCCGACCACAAAAAAAAACCGCACGCCGGCTGGTCGAAGAGGGTCTGGTTCACGCCGTCGCCACCGATTTGCATGCGCCGTCGGACGCCAGGGCGGTGGCGGGTGGCATTGAATGGCTGCGCAAGCGGATGGGCGAATCGACGGTCACGCGATTGCTGTCCGACAACCCACGCCGTATTCTCGCCGGCGAGTTGCCCTGAGCAAACATCCGCGGCGCGCCAAATGAAGTCCTATTTGAAGATTTTTGCGTCCCTGGCCGTCGGAGTATTGTGCACTGCCCTGGTGGCGAGAGGTCTGGATGGCCCGGCTCTGAAGACCGCGTTCGGCAAGCTTTCGCCGTCGGCCCTCGCCTTGTACGGTTTGACCCTGGCTGTCACCCATTTTTTCCGGGCAGTGCGTTGGCGATACCTGTTGCGTGCCATCGGCGTCGAGCTGTCCCAGGGTCGTCTGCTGGCGATTTCATCGGTCGGGTTCATGGCGATTCTCGCGCTCCCCTTTCGGCTCGGCGAGTTCGTGCGACCCTACTTTGTGATTCGGCAACGGCAGACCCGCATGAGCGAAGTGCTCGGGACGGTCGCCGTCGAGCGCATCGTCGATGGACTCCTGGTTTCAAGCATCCTGGTGCTGACCTATGTCCTGGCGCCGGACGCGTTCGGAAAGCCGGTCGGTGTACTGGGCGGCGCCCCGCTGCGAGGTTTCGCCTGGCTTTCTCTGGGGCTATTTGCCGGTGCGACAGGATTTCTGGTCGTGGCCTTGCTGCTGCAAGAACGAGCGGTCGGACTCTTTCTCACCTTCTCGGGACTCAATCGGATTGCACCGCAGTTCGCGGCTCGAATTGGAGACCGACTGCTGGCCTTGATCCGTGGCTTCCAGAGCCTGCGACAGCCCCGCAACCTGCTGCCGTTTCTGGCTCAGTCCATTGTTTACTGGGGAAGCAACGGGCTGGGGATGTGGTTGCTGGCCCGATCGATGGGCTTTCCCCTGACGCCCGTCGCTGCCTTCGCCGCGATGGCATTTACCGGGGTGGTCATCTCTTTGCCGAACTCACCGGGTCTGGTGGGTCAGTTCCATCTGGGCGTTGTGGCGGTGGCAGTCGGATTCCTGGGCGACCAGGTCGGGCACTCGGCGGGGCTTGCCTACGCGATCGTTTTGCACGCGGCCCAGACCGTTTGGTACGTGGGCGTTGGGCTCATTGCGTTTCGATTTACGGGCGGTCGGAAGTCATCGTTTCGAGAAGTCGTTTCGGCCTCAAGCCAGGTCGCCGAACCCACGGGATAAAGTAAATGAAAAGCACGAAGAAAATGTCGCAAGTTTTTGTTTTTACTTTTCTTTCTTCGATCGCTCTAAACTCAGTTTCGACGCCCGCTTACGCCCGCACGACGGCGGAAACCGCGTATAGCCCAGGCGAGGTGTGGAGCACGGCGATCCGGTTTTTGCGCATCGATCGTGGCTTCCAGATCCTCGAGCGCGACGCCGAGGCGTCCTACGTGTTGTTTGGGTACGTCGATGGCCAAACCAAGGCCCGCGGTGCCTTCGAGATCCTGTCGAAGCGGGATGAAAAAGATCGACTGACAACCATCCTGGTCATCAACATTCCCGACGTGCCGCATCACGTCGAGCGGCTCTTGCTCGACAAGCTGGACCGCAAACTGCGCGAGGAACTCGGCTCCCCGTCCCCAACCCGCCGTGATCCACCGCGCGATGGCGACGGCAAGGACGATGGCAAAAGTGGCCGCGAGCGCGATGACAAGGATAAGAAGCGCAGCGACGGAAAAACCACAAAAGGCGATCTGCCGCGGGCGGAAGAATCCGATATCCCCCAGGCCGAGCACCGCAAGGAGTTGCCGCGCTAGGGCGCTTTCGGTCCCACATCGACGAGGGGCTGACCCTCTGCGACCGCTTGCGCCTCGGCCACTCGAATGGCGGTGACCGTGCCTTCGATCTCCGACTCGACTGGCATCTCCATTTTCATGGACTCAAGAATCACAACGGTCTGTCCTGGTTCAACGGAATCGCCAACCTTGACCTCGATCTTCCAGACGGTTCCGGCAATATGCGCGTTGATGCTTTCGGCCATGGAGTACCAAGCGTAGAGATGACGCCCTCGGTGGTCAAGCTCCAAACCTGGGCGCGCGTCGGGATCGTCGGATTCGGCGCGCTTTGCAGCGATCCGCAGGTGGCACGGGCGCACCCCGAACTGACCGCGAACAAAATCAATCGCTATCTGACCGTCGCCGTCACCGACAGGCAACTTGAGGTTTCCGTGGCGCTTCTGTTTGGTGAGCTGCCGGCGGTGGTTGAACGCAAACGCCTCGATGCCAATCGGGACGCGACGATCTCCGACGAAGAGCTGCGCGCAGGCGAGGACTACTGGGCGAGTCGAGGCGACGACCTGGCGATCTTCGAGGGCAAGACCGATCGGGTAGACCCGTGGAAAGCCGTGATCGATCTGGATGACGACCGCAGCACAGGCACTCGGCCGCTGGTCGTCGATCTGCGGCGCGAATACGCGGTTGCCCATGATCAGACACGCGTCGCGCTCGGCCCTCGGAACGACCTCGTCTCGATGGGTGAAACCGAGATCGGGTTGGTGCTGGGACCCGGATGGAAGCTGGAACAAAGCACATCACCCGACGGGAAGGTCGGTCTCGATCGCGTGTTCAAGCTACCGGTTGGCGCCAACCGCACCCAAGTTGCCCTGGCAACCTTTATCCTGGGACCGGACGCAGCCAGGGCAAACGACGCACAAAAGCAAACGAGCCACCCGTGGTTGTGGCTCGTGGGTGGCGCGATCGGCGCGGCAGGGTTGGCTCTTGCGGCGCTGGGTTGGCGCCGCAGCCGACGCAACTAGCGCAGGGGCACCGGATACGGGAAGGTCATCCCGTCGTCCGATGCGGGGAATTTGGCGGACTTGATGGCCCTTTCGACACAAATGCCGCTTGGTGTCCCGGCAAACTTGCCTGAAACCGTGGCCATCGAAACCTTGCCAGACCCCTCAACCTTGACGTTGACGTTGGCCATACCCGGAACCTTGTACTGTTCGTAACAAGCCTTGGCCTTGGGCATCACCCCGCTCATGACCTTGACGATGTCCGACTTGCTGAGCGGACCTGCTTTTTTGCCCGCAGGCGCTGCGGCTGCAGGTTCGCGGGATCCACCGCTCGGTGCCGACGGCTTGCTGCCGCCAAGTGCGCCCGAAAGCAAATCGTCGAGAGAGTCATTGCCCTTCTTGGGTGCCGGCGATGGTTTGGCAGCAGGCTCGGGAGCCCGTTCAGGCTCACGCGCAGCGGGTGCAGCGGCCGCGACTGCTTTGGACGCAGCCGGCTTCTTCGAGCTGGACGAACCGTGCTTCGATCCTCCGCTCGGCTTTGCCGCCTTGGGCTCGTCAGCGGGACGAGCCTCGGCTGGCGGCGGTGCTTCCGCGACCGCGACCGGAGGCGGCGTTGGATCCGGAGCCGCCGCCCGAGGTGCCGGGGTTTCCGCGGGAGCCGTTGTCGGGGATTCCCGGACCGGAGCTTCAGCGACTGGAGCCAGAGCCGGCGGCGCGTTGTTGAGCAGTTTGATGATGGTGAAAGCCAGTGCGCCAATCACGAGCACGCCCACGCCAACGACGGCAATCACCCATTTTGGCATCCCACCAGAGTTTCCTGACGAGCCGGGGAGCAACGGTGCATTGACCGGTGACATCGGCGCCGACGAGAAGGAAGGCAAGTCGCCAAGACCGCCCGATGATCCACCGCCGAGATCACCAAAGTTACTGAAATTCGGTGCCGACCTTGGCTTCCCAAGTGTCATGCTGGCCATCGCACGGATGTCTATCAAGCCAGAACCGTCGGCCGGAGGTGCACCGGCTGAAGCCGGACCACCGCCGCCGAAAGAAGGTACGGCCATCGACTTCGGAGCAGCGAGTGCTTCGAGGTTGGATAGCGAGAAGAGTACCGAGTTCTCGGAGCGCTGACCCGTCATCGCGGCGCCGCCTGCCGACGCTGCCGGTGCTTCCGCCGCGACGTTCCCAAACATGCCACCGCCACCGCCGAGTGGAGCGCCCATGCCAAAACCACCGAGTCCCATACCGGAACCGGCAACCGCGGTCGGAGCGGCGCTGAACTGATCTTCTGGTTCCGCCGCGGCTTGCGGCGCAAACAAATCGTGCCCAGCCGACGCAGCTTTGGCAGCGGGTGCCCTGGTTGCGGATGCCACCGACGCCGCCTTCGCGGCGGCAGGTGCAGCCTTGGCCGAGGCAGCAACGCTGTCGGCGGCACGGAACATGTCCTCGACCTGGCCGGGCGGCATGATTGCCGTCGGCTGTGGTGCGAATGGACTGTCGAAGTCGTCCGCTGGCGGCGCCGATGGAACGACCGATCGCCGTTTGTTCAGCGCCCCTGCAAGGTCCGGAATGCTGGCGATCTGCGACCAATCGGCCATGCCCTCCATCCACGCGAAGTTCTCACCCGTGACCTGGCCAGATGCGACCCTGTCGGCAACATCGGCTGCCGTCAGAGGACCAACTTGTTCCCCGTCGATGACCACATACCATTGGCCATCCGCTGCCGGAGCAGCCACAGGAGCACTAACCTCAGAAACACTCGATTCGGCGGCCGGAGCATCGTTGGCATCACCGCGCACCACAATAACGTGGCTGCACTTCTTGCAACGAATTTTGAAAACTTTGCCCCGGACTTTGTCGTCCGATATCGAGTACTTGGCCGAACAGGCCTCGCAAACGATCTTCATTTAGCCCTCAGTCAGGTTCTGCCGCGAATTGCGGCGAAAGTGGCACATGCCGGGCCACAATAACTATCTGCGGCGAGTAAGGCAAGCATTGGTAACTATTTGAGTTGAACGCACGGGGTCCAGGAAAGATCTTACGCAAACGGACGTTCCGTAATGATGGTCTCGTCACGACCCGGTCCAAACGAAACCAGGCAAATAGGCAAGCCCACCAGCTGAGAGATGCGGGCAAGGTAACGCTTGGCAGCATCGGGAAGCGCTTCGTAGGTTGGTCCGAGGCGGGCGGCAGGCCAGCCGGTCCAGGCCTCAAACACCGGCTCAACCCGGGCCAAATCGTCGGGATCGACCGGCATTTCCTCGAGGACCTTGCCGTCGAGTCGATGCCCAACGCACATCTGAATCTCGGGCATTCCCGAAAGGACATCCAGCTTGGTGACGGCCAGCGTCTGAACGCCCGACAGGCGACAGGCAATCCGCAACGCCGGAATGTCGAGCCAGCCGCAACGACGCGGTCGACCGGTCGTCGAACCGAACTCGGCGCCCTGAGCGCGCAAAGCCTCGCCGACCGGACCTTCAAGTTCGGTCGGGAACGGCCCAAGGCCCACGCGGGTTGCGTACGCCTTCACAATGCCGATAACCCGGTTGATTCGCGTCGGACCAATGCCAAGGCCTGCACACGCGCCGCCGGCGGTCGTCGACGACGAGGTCACGTAAGGATAGGTGCCGTGATCGATATCGAGCAACACGCCCTGTGCGCCTTCGAGCAGCACGTTTTTGCCAGCCCGGATCTGCCCATCAAGATAGAACGAGGCGTCGCCGACGTAAGGACGCAGTTGCTCGCCGAGCGCAAGGTATTCCTTCGCGATCGCATCGCGATCGGGGTTTGGCACCCCACCCCGCTGCAACTCGGGCAGCAGATGCTGGATGCTCTGCTCCATTCGTCGTACAAATCGCTCGGGATGCAACAGATCGTCGACTCGCAAACCGGTGCGAGCCGCCTTGCTCTCGTAGGTGGGTCCGATACCGCGCTTGGTTGAACCGACAGCCGACGGACCCTTTTCACGAACGCCGTCAAGTTCGCGGTGATACGGCATCGTGATGTGCGCCTGCCGCGAAATGATAAGTTTTTCGGGATTCGCAAGCAATCCGTGTTGACGGAACGCAGCGATCTCCTCGATGAGTACGCGCGGGTCAACGACCATGCCTTCACCGAGCACGCAGGTGGTACCCGGATGCAGAACACCCGAGGGTAAGAGGTGCGTCACATACTTTTTGTCGCCGACAACAATCGTATGACCCGCATTTGCGCCGCCAGCCCAACGTGCAACAACGTCGGCTTTTTCGGTTAGCAGATCGACAACCTTGCCCTTGCCTTCGTCGCCCCACTGGGCTCCAACCACGACTACAACCGGCATGACGTACCTTGCGTATTAGGATTTGTTTTCATCGAATCAACCGCGTTTGCGGGAACCTTTTTTTGAAGTCTTCTTTTCGCGGTGATGCATGCCCGCGAACACAACCTCGGTGAAGCCCCACCGTTCGGCGTAGGCTCGCGCTGCAGCGTGTGACAGTTCATCCGGAAAAACCGCAACCCGAGCGCCCCTGGCGCGCAATCGCTCGGCCTCGCGGGCGGACTCGTCGGCACGACCCACCACCAATGTCCCAACCGACGCACGCTCCCGCCACGGGGTTTTTCCACGGTTTTCAAGCGCAAGCGCCGCGGACTCGACATCGACTGCGAAACCAACCGCCGGACGCGGGTAACCGTAACCACCGATCAGTTCGTCGTAGCGCCCGCCTGCCAGGATCGGCTGGGCGGAGCCTTCGACAAAGGCTGAGAAACGAAGCCCGGTGTAATATTCAAAGCCCCGAATCTCGTTCAAATCGACGTGCAGCGCTGCCTTCACACCGCGTGCCTTCAGTCCATCGACAACGTCTTGCAGTTGCGAAAGCGAATCGCGCATCCGCGTGGTGGGAGCTTTTGCAAGCGCGGTGGCTATCACATTCGTATCACCGGACAGTGTCGGCAACAACGCCGCAAACTCACGCACATCTTTTGCGCCCTTGGCCTGTTCAAGCAAGACGGCAACTTCCGCTCGATCGCGACGCGCAACCCGTTCGCGAAAACGCTCGAGCAGGCGGTCGGGCAAGGCCAGCTCCTTGAGCAGTTCGCGTGCAAGCCCGAGATGCGCGAGATCCACGGTCGGCCCCGGCAATCCGATCGCTTCAAGGGCCGAGACCGCGAGCGCGATCATTTCGACATCGCCCGCTGTTCCCGAAAGGCCGCAAAGTTCGGCGCCGGCTTGAATGACTTCTTTTTGGGTGCCCTCTTGCCGATCGAAACGAAACACAGGACCTTCGTAGCACAGGCGAATTGGGCCACGCTCATCGGAATACCGGGTCGCGCACAGACGCGCGATCTGCGGCGTGATATCCGGACGCAGCGCCAAAACCTGCCCCGAGCTTGGTTCGACAAAGCGCACCGTCTCGGCCCGCGCCGTATCACCAAGCCCACGGGCCAATACGTCTTCGTATTCGAAGACCGGGGTGATGACCTGAGCAAATCCCCATTGCTCGTAAACGCGAATCAGCGTCTCGGCCAGGTATCGGCGCGCCGACGCAGCACCAGGCGCGAAATCGCGGATGCCTGCCGGCAGACGAATGGAGTCAACGTTGAACATTGGGGAAGAAATGCCCGGCAACCCTAGGGTTACTTAGTCGACCTTGTTGACGGCGTTGCGCAATTTGCCGTTCTTGAAGTAGTCGACGAACACTTCGGCCAGTTCGATCGCAACCTTGACCTGCGCCTCCTTGGTCGAGGCACCGGTGTGCGGCGATGCAAGCACATTGTCGAGCTCGAACAGCGGCAAGGGGCCACAGGGCTCTTCGCCGAAAACGTCAAGAGCGGCGCCCGCCAGATGGCCCGACTTCATGACCTCGTATAGGGCGGACTCGTCCACGATGCCGCCGCGCGCACAGTTGATGAGATAGGCGCTCTTCTTCATCTTGAGCAGGGTTTCGCGACTGAAAAGGTTGCGCGTCGAATCCACCAGTGGAATGTGCAACGTGACGAAATCGGAGCGCTTCACGAGGTCCTCGAACGTGACCAACTCGACACCGGTCGGAGGGACAGCGCCTGCGGGCAACATGGGATCAAAAGCGAGGACCTTCATGCGAAGGCCGACGCCGCGATCCGCTACCAGCTTGCCGATGTTGCCGAAGCCGACCACGCCCAGGGTCTTGCCGGTGATCTCGACGCCACTGAAGCTCTTCTTGTCCCACTTGCCGGCTTTCATGCTGGCGGTTGACTGGGGCAGCTTGCGGGCCAGAGCAAACATATAAGCGATCGCGAGTTCACCAGCCGCCGTGCCATTGCCGGCCGGCGTGTTGATGACGCTCACCTTGGCTGCGGTCGCAGCTTTCACGTCGATGTTGTCGACGCCGACGCCTGCTCGACCCACGATCTTGAGGTTGGTTGCTTTCGCGAAAACATCGGCGGTGACCTTCGAGGCCGAACGAACCGCGAGTCCGTGGTAGTTCCCGATGATCTGCTTTAATTCATCGCCGGTTTTACCCGTGATGACATCCACGGTGAGACCGCCCTCGCGCAAAATGCGCTCGGCTTCGGTGGACATTTCGTCGGCGATCAAGATACGAATTTGTTCAGACATTGCTGGGTCCTCGTGTTGGGAAAAGCGATCTATCCGTTTTGTTTGCAAAAGTCGCGCATGAACTCGGCAAGGGCCGAGCAGCCTTCGACTGGCATCGCGTTGTAGATCGAGGCGCGAACGCCACCGACCGAGCGATAGCCCTTGAGTGAAACGAGATCGCGTGCAGCGGCTTCCTTGAGGAACTTGTTCGTTACGTCCTCGTTGGGAAGCAAGAACGTCACGTTCATGTGGCTGCGGGCAGCCGTGTCGGCAACGGTGCCCTTGTAGAACCCACCCGAACCATCAATCGCGTTGTAGATGGCCGCAGCCTTTTCCGCGTTGCGCTTTTCAAGGACGGCAAGGCCACCCTGGCGTTCCATCCAGCGGAAGGACTCGAGCAAGACATAAATGCCAAAGGTCGGCGGCGTATTGAGGCAGCTCTTGGCTTCTGCGACCGTCTTGAAGTTGAAAATATCCGGCAGCGATGCGGGGCAACGCTCAAGCAGATCCTTGCGCACAATTGCGAGCACCACGCCCGAAGGACCGAGGTTCTTCTGCGCGCCTGCATAAACCAGCGCTGTCCGGCCGATCGGATGCGGTCGAGACATCATCTCGGAAGAGGCGTCCACGATCAGATTTGAGTGGGTCGGCCACTCTTGCAAACGGTGACCGTGTACCGTTTCGTTCGAGCAAACGTGGAGGTAGGCAGCGTCTGCGGCAGCCGTCCATCCCGATGCGGGGCGATCAAAGCCCGTGGCTTCGCTAGAACCGATGACGCGCATCTTGTCGGCGGCGACGTTCTTGCCAAGCGATGCGGCCTTCTTTGACCACAAACCACTGACCACGTAGTCGGCCTTGCCATCGCCGAGGAAGTTCATAGGGATGGTGGCGAAGAGCTGCGAGGCACCGCCCTGCAGGAACATCACCTCGTAGTTGTCTGGAATCTGCAACAGCGCGCGACACGAGGCGATCGCCTCATCAAGCACACCGTCGAACTCTTTGCCGCGGTGACTGCATTCGGCAATGCCGAAGCCTTTGCCCTGAAAATCAACCAACGCACGCGCCGAGGCCTCAAGAACCTCGGTCGGCAACATCGCCGGTCCAGCACTGAAATTGTATACGCGCTTCTGTGTCGTCATGTGGGTGAGCCCGTCGTTTCGGGCCCGCGTAACATAAACGATCAAGCGCGCATTGCGAGTGTGAAATTCACTCGAATATCGGACCGTTTTTACCGTTGTCGTCCCGATACCAGGAGGCCTCACGCGCTGAAAAATCGAGCGGCTCGCCGAAGCTTGCGTCGATCATTTCATCCACGGTCGCACCGTCGAGACGCATCAGTTCTTCCCGTTCAAATTCTGCAAAGCTTCCATAACCTTTGTCGTAGCGCATGGGGCAACCTCCGTCTTTGACATGAGTAGGCATCTCGCCTACATGTAATACAAAGTATGCCATCCTGCGCTTTCGTCAAGTTTCCTGCTGTCGCGGACTGCGGCACTCGGACAGGCAAAGGCTTACTTCGGCTGCAAATCGGTGTTAGGAAATACGGCTCCCCGGCGGTCCCGGGGAAAAACGACATGGGACGGATCATCGCGGTTGCCAACCAAAAAGGCGGCGTGGGCAAAACCACGACGGCCGTGAACCTGTCTGCATCGCTCGCAGCCGCTGAAAAACGCGTCCTGTTGGTCGACATGGATCCGCAGGGCAACGCGTCGTCCGGCCTTGGCCACCCCCCTGCCCCCGGCAACGAAAGCGCCGACGACGACAACACGATCTACAGCGTCCTGCTCGGGGACAAGTCTTTAAAAGAAGTCACCCGCAAGACCGAGTTGCAGTTTTTGGAGCTCATCGCCGCAAGCCAAAACCTGACCGGCGCCGAGATTGAACTCGTTAAATTCGAGGATCGCACGCAGCGGCTGAAAAACGCGCTCCGGCTGGTCGCTCCGGACTACGACTTCGTCCTGATAGACACACCCCCTTCGCTCGGCCTTTTGACGCTGAATGCCCTGTGCGCCGCGGACGGGGTTCTCGTCCCGCTGCAGTGTGAATACTACGCGCTCGAAGGCCTTTCGCATTTGAAGGCGACGATTGATCTGGTGGCGCGCTCGTTGAATCCTGGCCTCGCCATTGAAGGGGTTTTGCTGTGCATGGTCGACACCCGGCAAAACCTCACCGAGCAGGTCGCCGACGAGGTTCGCAAACACTTTGCGAGTGCCGTATACGCCACGACAATCCCACGCAACGTCCGCCTTTCGGAGGCGCCTTCGTTTGGAAAGCCCATCCTGCTTTATGATGTGGCCTCGAAAGGCGCCAAGTCGTATCTGGCGGCTGCGCAAGAATTCATCAACCGTCACACATCGGCCGCAGCGCCAGCGAAACCCGGCACGGAGCAAGGCTCGTGAACAGCAAACGGCGTGCGCTTGGCCGGGGTCTTGCGGCCTTGATCCCTGCGGCGGCCGAGCCAGAACCGAAGCCTATCGTAGCACAAGTCACCGAACCCGTTCCGACCGCCCGGCCCGCCAATGGGCTTGCGAAGATTCCGATCGAGGAAATTCACCCTTCGAATGTGCAACCTCGACAGGTCTTCGAGGAAACGGCGCTCAACGAGCTGGCAGCTTCGATTCGTGAACAGGGCATCATTCAGCCGATCGCCGTGCGACCACGCAAAGCCGGTGGCTACGAGATCATTGCGGGCGAGCGCCGTTGGCGGGCAGCACAGCGAGTGGGTCTGCACGAAGTCCCTGCCGTCATTGTCAACGTCGAGACCAATCGAGCATTCGAGATGGCGCTCGTTGAAAACCTGCAACGCGCCGATCTCAATCCGATCGAAGAGGCCGAAGGGTTTCAGCGCCTCATCGCCGAGTTCAGCTACACCCAGGAAAAACTGGCCACCCGTGTGGGCAAGGATCGCAGCACAGTGGCCAACGCGCTCCGGCTGCTTCGCCTGCCTGAAAAGGTTCGAGCGCTCGTGACCGATGGCCGGCTTTCGATGGGGCACGCGCGCGCACTGCTTGGCCTCGAACAGCCGATCGCCATCGAACAGCTCGCCCGTCAGGCCGTGGCTCGCAACCTCTCGGTCAGAGCCGTCGAGACGCTGGTTCGCAAGGCGCGACCGGGACAGGACCCGGCACCCGAACGCCTTCCGCCGAAGGCTTCGTCTGCGGTCCGGGATCTTACCGACCGACTGCAAAAAGGTCTCGGTACCAAGGTCAAGGTGGCGGAATCGGGCCCGGGACAGGGTCACCTTGAGATTTACTACCATTCGCTCGATGAGTTGGATCGCCTCCTCGCACGACTCCTCCCGTCTAAATGAGCACCTCCTCTGAAAAAAAAGGTCCGGAAAACCGGTCCAGCCTCCGCATCAACCTGGCCCTCGAAATAGGGTACCGATCGGCA
The DNA here is from genome assembly GCA_034439895.1 of Deltaproteobacteria bacterium. Lineage (GTDB taxonomy): Bacteria > Myxococcota_A > Polyangia > Fen-1088 > Fen-1088 > JAWXBF01. Next base: position 22,387 of record JAWXBF010000195.1, on the reverse strand, counting down.
GGCGCGTTCCTGATTTCGTACTCGGTCAACCTGTCGCGCGGTGGGTTGTTCATCGAGTCCAACACGCCATTGCCCACGGGCACGCCCGTTGATCTCAAGATCAACACGCCGGATGCGGAAACCATCGCCATTCGCGGCACGGTGGCCTGGGTTCGCTACACCGCCGATGGGGGCGAAGGCGGCGAGCCACCGGGCATGGGTATTGCGATTGCGACAATGGAAGATCGCTACGGTCTGCTCATTGATCGCATTGCCAACAACTTCCTCGGCATTCACATTTTGCTTGCGGTCGGGCAAGGTCAACCCCGCATCCGCCAGATGTTGCACCGCCACCTGGCAGCGACGGTTTCGTGTCAGGTCGAGGACGCCGAAGACGCGTTTGAGGACATTAACGACCGAGCCGATTGCGATCTGGCCATTGTAAACCTCGACTGGTTGCACGGTGAACAGTTGTTGCTGACCCTGCGGCAAAAACAACCGCAAATGCCCATTTTGGTGTTTGCCCGCAATCCAAGCACGCGGCAGCACGCGATCGAGATTGGCGCAACCGCAACACTTGAGAGCCCGCCCACGTATCCAGAACTCCGCGCCGCAGTGATTGCCGCCCTCGCCCGCCCATCGTCGATCGGCAACGCGGGCTAAATTGCCACGGGCATCTTGATGGCGAACGCGGTATTCTTGGGCCATGCCCGTCGTGCTGAACTGGAATGGTGAGGAACTGCCAACCGAACTGCGCGCGCTGCCGAAAGGGCGATATGTGCTGCAGCCGGTGGATGAACTTCAGTCGCTGACCCCCGAGGAAAACGCCGGGTTGATTCAGGCGTTGGAGTCATTGCGGCAAGGTAAGTCCACGGACGCGGAGACCGTTTTCTCCCGCATCGAAGGAAAACTTCGTCGGTGAGGGTTGTCTTCGCGGCAGAAGCTGAAATCGACCTCGACGCTGCGGTGGAGTACCTCGCCCTGCGAAATCCGGTTGCCGCTTTCCAGCTGCTCGACGATATACGATCGCTTGTTGCGCGCCTCTCGGCCGGGGACTTCGAGGGGCCAATGATGAAACTTACAAGCGGCGAGATGATCCGAAGCTGGCCGCTTCCGCCCTTGCGCATTTACTACAGGCGAAGTTCTGACGTTCTGGAAATCGTCCGGATCTATCACCAGGCGCGGCGACCAATAGCGAGATAAGGGGGATTACAACCCTGCGCTGTTTGCCGGTCGCCGATGTTTTGAGCCCCAAAAAGCACAAACGCCGTCGCAATATTCGAACGTCAGCAGTGGGATCCCTGCCGCCGTCTGCGTGGGGGGACTTGGTACGCCAGATCCTCAGTCTCACTGACTCTATTGGTATATCATATGAGTCAGTCGACAGGGATGATCTACGCCACATCCTCTATGGCCATCGCAGCCTTGCCGAGAGCGCGAACACCATCTTTCACCCAAAGACAAACAAGCTGCTCCAGGGCTTGTTCGAGAGCGGTCACCCATCACCAGGCGCGGCGGTTTTCAAGGAACGGATTCACCTGGTTGTTGCGGTCCACGAGGAAACGTTCCACGACCACGAGATCCGGCAAACGATGGTTCTATTTTTCAATCCGCATTTTTTCGAGCGGGACAACGCCCCTTCGTTCCCTCTTCGATGGCCCAAAGAGACAGAGGCCCCTCTTCGTGTCGGACATCCGCTCTGGCCCGAACGCACCGAGCGATAGCGAATCAACCAACGTCTGATTCGCTATCACTTTTGAAGGAGACGATCGGACTTGAGCGGCCCGGCGATTCGCTCGGCTACCACCGTCATGATGTTGTCGCGTACCTTGGGGAGAAGATCATTTCCAAGATTCCAAACGCCACTCTTATTGCCATTTTTGTCCATGATTGGTCCACGATCCACCGAGTAGAAGGTGTGGACGTAATTGACGACATCCACACCAGACTCACGGCCGCTTGCGGAACAACAACAGATGCTCGCGCCGCGGGGTATTCTCGAACACCGCACGCAATCGCGAATCCCTCGGTCGACGTTCCTGTGATGCGAATGCCACCGGCTGCAGGCCCGCCTCGTGGGCGGCATCGGCGGTATCGTCGCGTGCATTTTCCGGTTTGCTATCGAGCACGCCGTCGCCCACCACCAGCAACGCCCACGCCTTGGGTCGTAACATCCGGGCAATCTCGGCCATGAACGCCGAGCGGGCCCGTCGAAACGTTCGCGAGTGCGAACCCGGCATACCGATTTGCATGGCGGCGAACTTGGACGAATCGAGACCCGTGAAGTGGTAGCGCGTTTCGTGCAGGCGCAGATAGTCGTAGATCCCGGCGTAAGGTGGCGACGTCACAATCAGTGATACCGTCGCATCGTGCACGCCCTTGCACTCGCGGGCGTCCGCGACGGCGGTCTCCGGAGGTCGGGTCTTGCCCACAACCTGCTGCAGATCCGCCAAGGCGTCACACAGTTCCCGAACGCGTCGGGCAAAGAACCGTGATGGAACACCCCGACCGATGCGGCGCACAAACGCGTCCTCCCCGTCGTCGGACATCCACTTGGTTGCTGCGGCTACAACCTTGATGCCCGGGCCGGCTTCTTTGCTCCACTTGACGAGGCTGGAGGACAGACACATCCACAGTGCCCGTCGCATCTCGGGATCAATCTTTTCGACCGCGGCGATGCAAGCCCTCAGACCCAGCAGTTCCAGGAAGACGTGGGGTTCAAACCGGGGTCGCTCAAGGCGGGCCCACGCTGGCATTTCCTCAAGACGCGTGCGACGCATGGCGCGTTCCGCAGAATCGTCGGCGATCTGATCGGCGATCTCGATGAGGTGTTTGCGACGGGCACCATCCATCGGTGTTGTGCGTACCCTCGCGATCTCGACCGCCAGGGGACTCGCGTCGGAGCCCGCAACGGCGACGCCCGCAGCCATGGCCTCGACGAGAACCGTACCACTACCGCAGAAGGGATCGTAGACTCGCCCGCGTGCGCCGGCGTAACGTTTGATGGCGCCCGACGCGATCGACGGATGCAGGCGCGCCGCGTAGGGATGAAAACAGTGGGTCAACGACCGTTCTTGCTCGGGGTTGAGGCGAAAGAGATCGGTCAGGAAGTGCGCTTCGGCCGGATCACCGCCCGATTCGACTGCGCCCTCGAACACCGAGTAGGCCTGTTTTCTTTTGGGTGGGATCATCCGTTCCAGCGCGAACTCTCGAAGACACCTTCGAGCAACTTGTCGACCTCCCCTACCATGCGACGGGCCGACTCGGTACCGATCGCCTGTAAACCCGCCCGAATATCCTGCAAATTGCGCAATTGTGAGAACAACATGATGTCGGAAAGCGGTTCGCCGCCAAGGAGCAGGTTGCGAATGGTACCGAGCTCGTTGAGCATCGTGTCCAGATCCACGGCAACCCGATCGGGACGCTGCGCCTCGGGGTGATCGCGGTAGTGGCGCTCAAGCACGGGTCCGACGATTTCTTGCAGGAGCGGCACCTGATCGGCGTTGTTCCAGATGTGTTTCAGTACAAAAAAATCGCTTTCGTCAACCTGCGTCCGCCCGTCGATGACGGCACTCGCGACAAACAACTTCAAGAGTTTGACCACGCGGCGATCGGAAAGGCTCACACCCTCGGCGCGGATCTGCGCCACAAGTGCCTTGTAACGCACCAGGAACTCACCAGGAAAGTTCATGCGCTCTTCAAGTGTCGCCTGCAGCGCGCGGATTTCGTCGATGCCGAGGATGGGCTTTGTGCGATCGTCGGCGCCGCTGCTTTCGGCGATTTCATTGCGAATGCCGCGCTCGATGAGGCTTTGAAAATGGAAGCTGTCCAGGTTGTCGGCCGGAGCGCGGACAAGGAAACGATCGTAAAGCGCCGCGAGCGCTTCGTCGTTGGGGACTTCATTCGTCGCACCAAACAAGGAACAGAGAGGCACCCGTCGGCGCTCGTTGCCGACGAAGAAACGGCGTTCGTTGAGGATGGAAAGCAGCGAATTCAGAATCGCCGAGTTGGCCTTGAAGATCTCGTCGAGAAAAACGATCTCGGCCTCGGGCAACATCGCCTCGGTCCGGCGCAAGTAGGTGCCCTCGCGAAACGCCTTGATGTCGACGGGACCAAAGATCTCACTTGGCTCGGAAAAGCGCGTCAGCAGGTATTCGAAGTACCGGGCATCAAGAAGGCGCGCAAGGTGTCGCAAAAGTGCCGACTTGGCGGTGCCCGGCGGCCCGACGATGAGCATGTGCTCGCCTGCCACGAGGGTGATGAGTAACAGCCTGACGATTTCCGAGCGACCGACAAAGCGTGCATCGAGCACGCGCGCGACTTCGCGCAATTTGCCCCCGACCCCAACGCCAACCCGCATGGCTTCTCCGGCGGCGGGGTTGGATGCGGGAGGCACACCTGTGCCGGACTTTGTTTCGGACAACGCCATGGACGGGTTATCGTACGTGGAACGGCTCTGGATTTCGAGGAGATACGCGCTGTACTACCTGCAGCATCACGCCCGGATGGCGCGCCTCGTACAGCTGGCCCACGGTTTCGAGGCGGCCTAGGACATCCATCATGCTGGCGAAACCAGTTTCAACGAACCGGTGGCTGCGGTGCTGCTCTAGATCAGGTGGTGTGACGAGCGAAGGAGCATGCGAAAACGCGGTATGCAAAAGCGCCGAGAGCACCGGCCCGGGCGACTGCGTCGGCCCCCGCATCAGCTGAGAAAGCCACAAACAGTGGGCCAGAAACTTGGTCGCAGCCCGCAATTCTTCGGAGCGCGAGATTGCTTGCCGCGAATACTCGACAAGCGTGGTGGCTAGCACCTCGCCCATCGAAGCGAGGCCACGTTCAAGAATGCGTCCGGCCAACAGTCGCGCAAGCGGCGCGAAGCGAATCACCGAGAGCATGCGTGGCCAGGCGATCGCGTACCCACCACCGCCGAGAGCCAAAACGGCACCCAGTGGCGAGGACACCTCGAGTGCATCGAGGATCGGGCGCGTGCCGGGTGCGGGTTCAAGCGCATTGAAATCCCGGGTTGTCGAGGCGATGCGAACCCGCCGCAGTTTTGAAAAGTGACGCATGTGCGCCGGAACGGGTCGACCAACGTAAGTGCGTTGACCGGCCCAAAACGTCACCTGATGTTCGGCGCGGCGCAAACGCTCGAGACCGCGCTGCAAAGAATACCGATCCAATGCAGAGGCCACCGATTCGGGGGCGTGCAAGGTGGCCATTTTGGTGGTGAGCGCAATCAAGGACGACCGCCTGCGCATCGCCCGACTGCCTTCTTCCAGGACAGTATCTGAATCGGCGGATAGCGCGACGAGGTTGTGCAAAACGATCGCGAGCCGCCAGGAATCGGAATCGAGCGACGGGTGCGACGTGGCCACCGGCAAGTTCTGTAGCACAGAATGCCGGGCCACTTGCAAGGACAACTCCGCATCGCGGCCGACGCGCGGCAACCGGGGCGCAGGGACCATGGCGGCCCCATCCTCTGGACCAGATGGCGACGTGAGATCGCCGACGATGGCACTGACAAACGTAGCACCGAGAAGCCGCTCCATGGCGCGACGATCGAGCGGCCGGAAAACCGAAACGATCCCACCCCGCACAAGCGGCGAAAGAAACGCTTCGAGCAACCGGCCGGCCGACATGCGCCCTAGCCTGCGCCCCAAAGCGGCATCAAGTTTCGATCGCGATAGCGGAGCTCCCGTTCCAGATCGGCGGTCATGGGCTCGTCCGTACGCTCCCGCTCCTCTGCGGCGGAAAGTTCAAGCCGCGACAACAGGCTTGCCTCGAGGGGCGAAAGACGATTCGCTTCGATGCCCACCGGCGGGCCCGCTTCGGTGAACAACACGACCCGCCCGCCCCCGGTTCCCAATCGTTCTTCCAGCAACCCTTCCGAAACGCTTGGACGGAGCGCACAGCCAAGGGGAATGAATACACCCCGCGCGGCCGACTTGAAAAGAGTACCAAAGGGCAAGGCCGTCAATCCGTCCGAGGAAATCACCAGTAAACCCGAAGCCAGCGCCACCACCCGGTGGTGCGCTAGCAAGGGCGCGGGCAACGCGAAGAACACCCGCCGCGCCCAGGCGATCTGATCCCAGGGAATCAACGCAGCCATCGGATGCTCCTTGCCGATCGCGCCACGAACCAGGCTGAGCCCAACCGACATGTCGAGCGCGGTGGAACGAATCGCTTCCGGCATTGACGGCGCTTCGGCAGGACGCGCTACCGAGATCAGCCGCTCGACCGCAATCGCACGCGGCGCTGGTTCAAGCAAGCGCGGAGCCAGGGGTGAAGGCTGAAGTAACAACAGGCGATCGCCACCAAACAAGCTGCCGCACGCATCCAGGTGTAAGGGATGGCGATAGCCCGCCGCAACCGCAACACCCGAAGCCGCCGGCAGGAACATCGACACGCCGGGTGTGGTACGCAAAAGCCGAACCAAACGGGCCGGCGGATCTTGAAGGCGAAAGAAATGGAATCGGGCGACTTCTCCCGTGCTGCTTTCCGGTTCACAAAGCGATGCAAACGCGATCACACCGGTGCGATGGAAATACGATACCATCGTCTCTCCAAGTCCCTGTCGAACCGTGAGGTAACAAAGGGGTGGCAAGGCACGCGGGGCGAGACCCTCCGGACCGTGCGGTTCGCGTACCAGTTCAAGTCGCATCACGAGATCTCGCAAGCTCAATTCGCCGTCAATTTTGAATGCGAGCTCGCCCTGATGCGCGTGAACCGTCAGATCGGCAACCCCGGAGCCCGGGTGGTCCACGTCATATCCCAGCGGGGATCGCGTATCCCGAAGCGCCACGAAATGGCGACCGGATCCCGTGAACCCTTGGCCCTGCGCGGCCCGGGCGGCGCGGACCGGGACATCGATGGCATGCTGGGTAACCTGCGAGAGGCGCACCAGCACCTCACGGGCGCCCTGTCCGTGGCGAGCCAACAGAATCTGCACGGAGGCGGCCGCATCGTCGAGATTGGCCTCGGCGGTCAAAATGCGAAGGAACGAAACCACGCGATCGAGGGTCGCGAAGCGGAACAAGATGTCCGACCCCAGCGCCAGCCCCCGGGACGTTGGCGCGAGCCCGGGGAGCACAAATCGAACTTGCCCCGGAGCCACTCGAACGAGCATGAAAAAAGTCTAAGTTTTTCCGATACAATAGCAATCCCCATGTCCTCCGTTTCTGCCGGCCCCACTTCCACGCCTCCACCGGGCACTGTCCTTGCTGATCGATTTGTTCTGGGCGACGCCCAGGCTGCGGAGGCAGGCCTCGGTATCTTTCGGGCCAAAGATCGCTCCAATGACGAGGACGTTCTCGTATTGCTCGCGACGCCCGACGCAAACACGCAGGCGGCTTTGCAAGCCGATCTCGCGCGCGCACAGCGAGCACCCGTCAACGGTATGGCCAAGATCATCGCCTTCGGCAAACACAACGAACACCTGTTCCTCGTCAGCGAAACCGGCGGAGGCCATTGCCTTCGACAGCTGATTGCCGCCAAGCGTTCACAAAACGAACCCGTGGGTGGCCGCGTGGCGCACACCTTGCTCGGCCAGATTGCAACCACCCTGGTCGAGGCCTACAAAACCATGGCACACGGCGCACTTAGCCCCGAAACGGTGGTGGTGGGTCGCGACGGTCGCGTGAGCATCCTGTTCTGGGGCGTCGCGCGTGGGCTGCCGGGCCTGGTTCGGCTCGGAAACATGGACAATCTGTATTCGGCTCCCGAAATTACACAGGGCGGCGCACCTTCAGCCCAGGCCGACGTGTTTTCACTGGGCGGTCTGCTTTACGAGATGCTGACAGCCGCGCCTCCGGTCGCGCCCTTGCGGCCGCCGAGCCAACGCGTCGCCGATCTTTCGCCGATGGTCGATGCGGTCCTCAGCAAATCGCGCGGCAAAAACCCGCTGGGTCGACAGGGCACGCCCCAGACCCTCGTCAACGAAATTGCCGGGGCACTCAAACTGGAGGCCGCGACCGGGATCGGGCCAGGCGGCCCGCCAGGAACGGCCATCTCCTTTCCGGGTCCGGGGCAGTCCAGCAACTTGGTCGGAACGGGAGCTCCTTCCGGGCTTGGCATGCCTCGAGTTACCGGTCAGGCATTTAACGTCGCGGCGGCGGCAGGCGTGGATTCGGACAGCGATCGCTGGCTCATCCAAAAAGGCAAACTCGACTTCGGCCCCTTCTCCCTTGCGGTCCTGAAAGCCGAGATCGTCCGTGGTGCGTTTGGCAATGAAGATGTTCTTGTCGACACCGATTCGGGTGAACGTTGGCGCCTCGGTAAACATCCCATGTTGGGCGACTTCGCCCGCGATGCGGTCCGCAAGCTGGAGGTGCAACGACGGGCCCATGCCGATGCGTCACTCGAGAAGTCCGAAAAGAAAAAAGGCCGATTTTCAACCCTGGTCATTGTAAGCGTGATCGCCGTCCTTGCCGTCGGCGGCGGTTTGTATTTCTTCGGACGTGAAACCGCCAAGGAAAGTGAACTGGCCGAGCGCGTGGGCGAAGCCGACATCGATCAGTTCTTGAAAGGCGTCAAGCTGGCTTTCAACCAGCCCCGAAAACCATCCCGCTCCCGCCCTCGCACCGCAGGCGGCAGCAAATCCAACGACGAGTTCGACGACACGCAGGTACTCGGCGACGTGAGCAAAGGCGGCGGCGATGCCGTACTTGGCGAGGACGTAATTCAGGACGTGATGACCCGCAACTACCGTGGGTTAATCCCGTGTGTCATGCAAGCGCGCTCAAGCACACCGGGCCTGGCGCAGATTGACATCGACTTTGTCGTTCAGGGCTCGGGCAAGGTGTCGGCGGTCAAGGTCAACGGCCAGAAATCGGGGCCATTCCCCGTGTGCGTCCTCGACCGCATGCGCTCGTTCAAGTTTCCTTCGTTTGACGGGAACAAGACGATTGCAAGCTGGTCGATGAGCATCCGTTAGCGAAACGTACTACGATGCAGAGACGGGGTTCTCGAGAATACCGAGACCCTCGATCTCCACTTCCATCTTGTCGCCGGGCTTGATCCAAAGTGGCGGTGTGTGCGCAAACCCAACGCCGGGTGGCGTTCCGGTTGGGATCACATCGCCCGGCTCAAGCGTCATGCTGCGCGACAGGAATGCAACGAGCTCGGCCACGCCGAAGATCAACTGGCTGGTATTCGAGTCCTGCACGGTGCGACCGTTGAGGCGCAGGGCGATTCGAAGGTTCTCGGGATTCGGCACCTCGTCGCGGGTCACGATGTAGGGACCAATCGGCGCAAAGGTATCGGGCGCCTTGCCCCGCGACCACTGGCCGTCCGCAAACTGAAAATCGCGCGCGCTCACGTCGTTGAAACAGGCGTAGCCGAGCACGTGGGACATCGCGTTTTCCTTGCTGACGTGTTTGGCGCGGCGTCCGATGATGACGGCCATCTCGGCCTCGTAGTCGGGTTTCTCACAACCGAGCGGGATGACGACGGCGTCACCGGGCCCACAAATCGACGTGCCAAACTTGGCAAACATCACCGGGCTCTTGGGGATCTCCATCTTCGATTCGATGGCGTGATCTCGGTAGTTCAAACCGATGCACATGATCTTGCCGGGACGGGCGACGCTGGCCAGAAGGCGGACGGCGTCGATCGGCATCGATCCACCTTTCGGATCCCGCAGCAACGCAAAGGCGGCGCTGGTTTCGTCGTACCAGGCGAGATCTTGAGCGGAAGGACCACCGTTGGCAGCCATCACCGATTTACCATCTGCGGACAGCACACCCATGCGGGCGTTTCCGGGACTCTTATTCTCTTCGAATCGAACAATGCGCATCGCTTGGACCTCGGGGTGAAAGGAGCGCGTGTAATATCACAGAACCGCTGTCGCGCGCCACGGCGGGTAGCTCCGGGAGAAGTCAGGCGCCGAGAATGTCAAAGCGGACGAGTTCATGGGGAGCCATCACAATGGGGCCACCCGAGTGAACCACGGGTGTCCGCCCTCGAAAACGTTCTGGCTCACCGACGGCTTGCGCGAGGTTGCGCGGCGACATGCGAAACACGTTGCCCTGCGTTGGAATTCCTTGAAAATGAACCTGGCGCTCGGAATCCCCGAAATTCGCGAGCAAGATCCGAATTCTGTTTTGCGAGCGCAAGACGAGCGCCCCGACCTCAAGCGGAAGCGAACTGGTGCTTTCGAGGACCACTGGCGACGAAAGCTCGGCCACGTCTGCGAAGGTGTGGAAAACCGGAAAGACGCAAGCGTGGGGCGAGCCAAAACCTTCCGGCAAAGCGGGGCCCTGCTCCGATGGCATGAGGCCGAGCGGCCCGGTGGTCTCGAAGTAAGTGACCCGGTCAAACCCCGCGCGCGCAACCATGCCGATGTGTACCGCGGTCCATGACGCAAGGCTTATGCTCGCCTGTCGTGCGTCAACATGACTTGCGATCCGGCCTTCGGGGCCTCGAAGGCTCGCACCCGGTTGCGGCTGAGGTCGCAAGTCGACGCGGCCCAACACGAGCGGCATGGAAGGCGAATGGGCCCTCACGGTCCGTGCAAGCGCAATCGGGACCGGCAAGTTTTCGACCAGTGTCCTATCGTCGTACAAATGCGACGACGGGGCCGTCGGCACGCACAGAAATCCTGCCTTTTCAGCCAGGTCGCGGTGTCGATTCGCCTCTGCGAAATACGGATGGGGCGCAACACCAATCGGAATTTCTGGAATCGAATGCTTCAGCACCTGTCGCGCTGCCCGTCGTACGTCGGAGGACAACACCTGGTCGAGCAAGGGCAATAACACAGCACCGACCATGCGCGGCGTGTAGGTATCCAGCACTTCAATTAGACGGACCATCTCGCGCTGCGGTGCTCGCGACAACCAGACGGCAAGTTCAAGCGGGACGTTGAAACGCCGCGACTCCTCGACGGCGGCGGCCATTTCGTCCGAGCTCGAGCCGCGCACGGGTACCAAATCCAGACGAAAAAACGAGGGTTTGAGCTGCTCAAGGCGTTGTCTTTCTCGGCCCGTGTGCGAACGCGATCCGAAGGGCAAACTGAACCCAATCGCAGGCAAACGAAAGGTTCGGTTGGCATCGACCGCGACCGAAACGGAAAACGAATCGGTGAAGGCCACGGGTGTCTGCGCCGGTGGAATCTTCACATCAAACTCAACCATCTGCGCAACGGTTGTTCCGGTCAGGATCTCAAACGGCTTGGGCAGAGATTGCGGCCGACTGTAGGTCTTGAGCGAATCGTCGCCCCATTGCCGTTGATCTTCGGCCTCAAACGTATCACCTGAAAACTTCAAAGCGACCGCGTAGGCTTCATCCGGACCGATGCGGTAGTGCAGCTCGCGCACATTGGAGAAAGGGGCATGGGGCGCAATGTCATCGGGGAAAACAGCCTCGGACCGACCGCCATCCACCGCGACCACCGTCGCACGGCGTCCCCGGTAACCTTCGATGGGATGCAACACGCACAGGCCGATTCGGTTCGAGAGGAAATCGGTTTCGGGCTGTCCAGATGCCGAGAACTTCACGTTCACGCCGTCGGGTGTGCGAGCGACCGAGATTTCGGCGCGCCACTGAAAACAGATCTCTGCGCTTTCATGCACGCCGAGACAACGAAGCTGGATTGCGTCCTCCGAGACTTCGATCTCCTCGTCAAACACCGCACTGGGTACGGTCACCCAGCGCTCGTCGCGCACCGCAAAATAGATGCGCCGGAGGACCTCGACGTCGCCAATCCGCAGATACAGGAGCTGCCCGTCGGCGAACAGGAACGACAGCGGTCCAAGTCGAAAATGCCGAGCCGGATTCATGAAACTTGGGCTTTGCTCAGCGGCCAAATCCCGCAGACCTCTCCACATGGGCCCGGTTCATGCGCACACCCGCTATTGAATCGAAATCGAAGAAGAATCGCTCGGCCCGGTGGTTCTCGAAAACCATATAGTCGTCGGCCACTTCCACCCGCACGATGCGTGAAACCGTGAGCGTTTCGCCCGCGCGGACAATGACCTGGGCTTCGCGATCTTCGGGCAGTGCATAGGCGCCGCTCTGGGCCTTGATCCCCTCGGCCGACAAGATGGCGATGACGGTTTCTTTTTTCATGGGCAGGCAGTCTACCCGCAATTCAATTTCTCTCGAAGATTCCGACCAAACCCTTGAATCCCGCCCGGATTTGCCTTGACTGAGCATTTGCTTACTCCATAGTTTCCAAAGCAGCAATGAGTGAAGTAAGCCATCGCATGGATGCGGCAGAGCGCCGAACTGCAATCGTCCAGGCTGCCATGCCATTGTTTGCGCGCCAGGGCCTGAGCGGCGTAACCACCCGCGAAATCGCCTCCGCGGCAGGTGTTTCCGAGGCGCTGCTTTACCGCCATTTCGACTCAAAAGAAGCGCTTTTTGAGGCTTCCCAGTCGATTTGCCTCGAAGAATCCCACGCGAACGCGCGCCGCATTGAGGCGTACCCCGATTCGACCGGCACCCTCGTCGCGGCGGTTTTTGTAATGATGTTTCAGGTTGGAGGCATGGCCGACGATCCCGATGGTCGACGCCGCCACATGCGGTCTATGTTCATGCGCAGTCTTCTTGCGGGCGACGGGTTCGCACCGGGTTTGCTGGCGGCCGCCTCGGAGCCCTGGATCCCAAAAATTCGCCGTTGCTGGGAATCAGCTCGGGCCGCGGGCGACCTTGTTGATGGCGTCCCCGTGCCAGAGTTTACGGTATGGATGGGGCATCACCTCGCCACCGGCTGTGCCTTCATGAGCCTGCACGGCGCACCGATCGTCGCCCTTCCGCTTGAGGGAGAACAGTTTCTCATTGAGCAAACCCGATTTGTATTGCGAGGCGTAGGACTCAAACCCGAGGTCATCGACCTTCACTTCAAGCCCGAATTGCTGCTCCGACTTGTAAAAGAGGCGTAATCGAAGCATTCACATTGCGCGGAACTGTTTCGCGAGGGTGCTTGACCCGGTAGGTTGCGGCGCGCAGACTGCGCCCCTGAAAATTTTCCACCGGAGAAGCATCATGAACGTCACGCAACGAACTCTTCACCTGACCCTCGCCTTGGCCCTCGTTATGGCGACCGGAATATCCGCCTGCAAGAAACAAGGCGGCGCCGTCGGCTCGGCTGCTACCGGAACTGGCGCTGGCGCCGGCGACGCGTGCACAAAGTACGCAACGGCTTTGTGTGAGATTGTCGGAGGCGATACCTCGCCAAGCTGCCAGGGCGCCAAGTCCACCGCAGAATTCATGTCGCCCGCCGCATGCACCGCGGGTCTTGCCAGCATCGACGTCTCGAAAACCAAGTACGCCGGCGCCCGCAAAGTCTGTACGGCGCTCGCTGACAGACTTTGCAAAGACGTGGATAGCGAGCCGGAAACCTGCAAGATGGTGCGCGAGCAAACCGAGAAGTTCCCGGTCGATCGCTGCAAGCAGATGGAAGGCCAATACGACCAGGTCCTCGCTTCGGTCAAGCAGATCGCGGAACGAAACAAGCCGCCGGCACCCGAAAAGATCGCCAAGATGGCCGAGGGAAATAACCCCTCCTATGGACCGAAGGACGCAAAGGTCACCGTCGTTGAGTTCTCGGACTTTCAGTGTCCTTTCTGCTCGCGCGCAGCCAACGCCATCACCGAGGTCAAGAAGAAGTACGGCGACAAGGTGCGCTTCGTATTCCGCCAGTTCCCGCTCTCGTTCCACCAACAGGCTCACATCTCGGCGCAGGCATCGCTCGCCGCCCACGCACAGGGCAAGTTCTGGGAGTTCCACGACGTGCTGTTTGCAAACCAGTCGGCACTGACCCTCGCCGACCTCGAAAAGCACGCCGCCAAGGCCGGTCTGCAACTCGCGCCCTTCAAGAAGGCCATGAAGGAAGAAACCTACAAAGCCGCAGTTGACGCCGACATGGCGCTCGGTACCGAGCTCGCCGTCAGCGGCACGCCGACCATTTTCATCAACGGCAAGCGCGTTGGCAATTCCACCGACGCCGCTGAACTCGGCAAGGCGATCGACGAAGCCCTCGCCGCCACGAAGGGCTAGTTCCCGAGGTTGCACGGAGTGCCGCGTTCATCGCGGGTACACCGTGCCTGCCAACCGCGACCTCAACATGATACGTTGCCTGCATGCGGGATGAAGATCTGTTCCTTTCAGTGGTGCGCCTCTGGGCAGCCACCGCATGGGCGGATGGCGTGTTGGCCGATGCCGAGCGACGTCTGTTGGAAGGGTTGATTGTTGGGGCCGAGGTAAGTGACCCGACGCGCACTGCCGCGCTGTCGTTCCTTGAGAACAAGGTCGAGCTGGATCGCAATGACATCGATCGGCTGTCCCCCAAGGAACGTCAGAGCCTGTATCGAACCGCATGCCGAATGACGACGGTCGATCGACATTTCGATAATGCAGAGCGCGCGTTCCTTACCCGACTTGGATCGCAGCTTGAACTTGATGCCGAATCCGTCGCGACAATCGAACGCGATTTCCTTCGTCCGGTTTAAACGACGGGCAGTCCAAAGAAAGCCCGGGCCGTTTCAGTCGTGTCACGGGCCAGGGCCTCGGTCGATTCGCCGCGACACTCGGCAACCGTGGCCAACACCTGCGCAAGAAACGCCGGTTCGTTGCGACCACTTTTGGGCCGGTTCGGAAGGTTGCGCGGCAAAAGATAGGGCGCATCGGTTTCGAGCATCAGGCGATTGCCAGGAATCCGACGTACCAGCTCACGAAGTGGCAGACCACGCCTCTCATCGCAGATCCAGCCCGTGATACCGATGTGAAGATCGTCCTTCAGATACGCATCTGCCGCCGCTGAACTGCCCGTAAAACAATGAACCACGGCACGACGCAAACGGCGGCGGTGGTTGAGCAGAATCGCTAGAAAGTCCTCGTGTGCATCGCGCTCGTGCAGGAAAACCGGCAGCTCCAATTCCGCAGCAAGCTGTAGCTGTGACTCGAAGGCCAGCCGTTGCTGCGCGGGTTCACAATAGTTTCGGTTGTAGTCGAGGCCGCATTCGCCAATCGCAACAACCTGTGATTGCCCACTCAAAACCTTCAGACTTTCCAGCGCCGCTTCGTCGCAATCCCGGGCGTGGTGGGGATGAATCCCAACCGTGCTGAAGAGCCGGCCCGGCAAACGGGTGGCGAGTTCGGCCGCCGCACGACTTCCGTCCACGGACGTTCCCGTGATGACCATCTGTATTACACCGGCCGCCTCAGCACGCTTGAGCATTTCGGAGAGATCGTCGCGAAAGGCTCTATTGGTCAGGTTGACGCCAATGTCGATCGTTGGTGGGCTGGGCATGCGGTCCTCCGTAGCTCTTACCCCAGGCTACTTTGTTCGCAAAAGGCGCATCAGATCGCGTACGGTTCGATGCGCCTCAAGGGGATGCCGCAGATGAAGAGACCCGTCCACCTCGTACCGGTTCCGCCTGCCGATCCGGGTCGGCGCCACAATTTCTTCTTTCGTGAGATCGGCCATAATACTTTGCACGGTCCGCTCTGTGATGCCGACCCTGTTCGCCACGTCTCGAATCCGTACATCGGCGTTCTGCGCAAGACAAAGCAAGACGTGAGCGTGGTTGCTCAAAAAAGTCCATGATGGAACGGGGGCAAGCTTTTTTACAGGCATTGGAGGCTTGAAGGAGATTTCACACGAACTATACTTCATGTTTTAGTTTTCATGCTATATTTTTCATGCATCAGTTTTCGTAGGTAACCGAATCAGCCATGTCCGAATACCACGCCCCAGAAACCGGCCGCCCCCTTCGACGGGTTGGACAGTTGCTTGTCCGGATCCGAAAGGATCTACAAATCATCGTGATTTACGCGGTGGCGATTGGGTTGCTGGCGCTCGCCACACCCATTGCGGTCCAGGTGCTGATCAACACGATCGCGTTTGGAGGCGTAACACAGCCCCTCATTGTTGTGGCGATACTGTTGGCGCTGGCACTGGCCTTGTCTGCGTTTTTTAGAACGGCACAGACCATCGTGGTGGAAATGCTTTCTCGGCGAATCTTCGTCGAGACCGCCACGCGTTTTGCGAACAACCTCGCCATCGAAGTCGGTAAATCTACCTCACCCGGCAAACTGCGGGTGCTCACCAACCGCTTTTACGACGTGGTCACGCTCGAAAAGGCACTCTGGTCGTGGCTGCTCGACGGTGCGGCGGCTCTTCTGCAAATTCCGCTTGGACTCGCGCTGCTGGCGTTGTACCACCCTTTCCTGCTGGCATTCGGTCTTGGCATCACGGTGACAGCCCTGTTCATCGTCTTTGTCCTCGGACGCGGCGCGGTGGCAACCGCCATTGCCGAGTCCAACGAAAAACACCGGTTGGTGTCACGAATGGAAGAGATCTCGGAGGCACCTTCCATTTTCGCGGGCGCGATGGGTCGCGAGCACGCAATGAACACCATTCTGAAAGGTGCGAACGGCTGGCTAACCCAGCGCGAGTCTCACTTCCGAATCTTGTTGCGACAAATGGTCGGATTCTGGGCACTCGAGGTTGTCGCCAGTGCGTCGTTGCTGATTATTGGAGGTGGCCTCGTTATTTCGGGGCAACTCACACTCGGGCAACTGGTTGCGGCCGAGCTTGTCCTCGCTCTCACCGTGGGTTCGTTGTCCAAGATCGCAAAGCTATTGCCGAAGGTGTACGACGCTGAAGCCTCGCTCGTCAAGCTGGCCTCGGTCGAGGAACTGAATCCGATGGAGGAGGCAGGCGCCCCGCTCCCTTCGACCAGCGGGCCGGGAAATCTGAACGCGCAAGATATCGTCCTCGGCGTCGATGGCAAACCTTTGACCGAGGCCGTTTCGTTTGCGTCGCCTGAAATAGGGGTGACTCATCTCGTTGGTAGTACCGCCGCCCTGAATGCGTTTTGCGCGGCAATTTATCGACGCAATCCCATCCTGTCCGGAAAACTTCAACTGGGTGATAGGCCCATCGAAATGTGGACTCCCGACGAGATCTTCAAAAAGGTTCATTTCTTGTCGGATCATTTGCTCCGCAACCGAACCATCTTCGAGCAACTTCGCGTCGGCACGCCCGTTGCCGACGATGTAACCGTCACGAAGGCCCTCAGCACGGTTGGACTCGGGAAAATCGTTACGTCCCTCCGACGGATGGGCGCCAATCCACTGGACGTTTCCGACCACTTTACGCCCGAACAACGATTCGCTGTGGCGGTCGCGCGCGCGATCCTCGAGAAGCCAGCCGTCGTGATTTGTCCTCCTGCGCTGGCCGGCCTGTCTCCGATATGGCGTCAACACCTGACTGCGATCCTCTCTGATTCGTCATACGGATGGTCGTGCCTGTTCCTGATGCAGGACCGTGGTGATTCGCCACAGGCGACCTCGACCGTGATTCTGACCCGTGCGGAGAACGCAGACCATCCGGAGGTGCTGTCGTGATCGTCACCTCCATGCAACTCGCCAAAGAGACGTTCACTCGAACCCGCATCCCATCACTTGTAAAACACGCGGGATGGGTCACAAGTTTCGCAGTGCTCGCGACCGTCGTGCTGTCGTTGATTGCACCCTGGCAGCAATCCGTTTTCGGTACGGGCGAGGT
This sequence comes from Deltaproteobacteria bacterium, assembly GCA_034439895.1. Classification (GTDB taxonomy): domain Bacteria; phylum Myxococcota_A; class Polyangia; order Fen-1088; family Fen-1088; genus JAWXBF01. Next base: position 4,899 of record JAWXBF010000195.1, on the reverse strand, counting down.
CATGGCGCGGGCGCCGGTGGATCGGCAACAACGCATCGACGCACCGATCAAGGGACGAATCGTCAATTGGCACGTCGTTGAGGGCAGTCACGTTCGTGCGGGCGATCCCATCGTCGAGATATCCGACGTGGATCCTCGATACGTCGAGCGACTCAATCAACGCATGGCTGCCACCCGCGACCGGCTCGAGGCAACGGTGTCACAAACGGGCGTCTACCGGGACCAAGAACGTTCCTACGAACGTTCGCGACAGCTCAAGGTGAAGGCGGCAGCGCTGAAGGTGCTCATGGCCGAGCAAAAGGTTAAGGCTGCCACGCAGAAACTCGAAGCAGAAAGGGCAGAGCTCAAAACAACCGAACTCAACCTCGTCCGCGAGCGTCGACTGGTGGAACAGGGACTTTCCTCAATGCGTGTACTCGAACTGGCTGAGCTTTCCGAGTCGAAGGCCCGGGCCGCGTTGAATCTGCGCCACGCAGAGCTAAGCGAAGCACAATCCAACCTCGCGGCCGAAGAAGCCGAGCGCTATCAGGTCGATGCGGAAAGTACCACCAAAACGCAATCGGCCGCCGCCGATGCGATCAAGGCGGGCGCCGACTCCGCCTATGCCAACGAAGATCTGGCCAAGCTGGAGATCGAACTCGCGCGACAGAATGCGCGCATCGTCACGGCTCCGAGGGACGGCACCATTCTTTCAGTCAGCGGAGGTCTCGGCGCCAGGATCGTCGCTATTGGAGACGAGTTGGCCGTGATGGTACCGGATACTGAATCGCGAGCCATCGAGTTGTGGATCGATGGCAACGATCTGCCACTGATGTCCGAGGGCCGCGCCGTCCGGGTTCGGTTCGAGGGCTGGCCTGCCGTACAATTCGTCGGGTGGCCATCCGTTGCGGTGGGGACCTTTGGCGGACGCATCGCGGTCGTCGATTCGAGCACGGTGCGCGTGGGACAGTTCCGTGTCCTGGTCACCCCGGATCCAACCGAGCCCGCGTGGCCTCCTGCCGAGCGGTTGCGACAGGGGCTTCGTGCCCAGGGATGGATCCTCCTCGATGAAGTTCGCCTCGGATGGGAATTGTGGCGCCGATCCAATGGATTCCCCCAGTCCATCGCGCGACCCGACAAAAACAACAGCGGAAAGGACAAGACGAAGAAAGCGTCATACAGCGAGGAAGAACCATGAAATGTTCCGCGGGCTGGACGGCGATTGGTTTGATGGTACTCACCCTCCTTCCAAGCCAGGTGATTGCACAAGCCACAGGCGCGCTACAACTCGAGGAGGTTCTGCGCTCCGTCGATCAACACTTTCCAAAGATCCGTGCCGCATTCGAGAAAACCGAAGCCGCGCGGGCAAAACAGCTGCAAAGCGAAGGCGCCTTCGACCTCAATCTCCATGGCAAAGCACAGCATCTAGTCCGTGGAAAATTTCCGTCTTCGTCGATCGATACCTGGGTTGAACAGCCCACGACCCTCTGGGGTTTGAAGGTCGAAGGCGGCTATCGGAACGCATCGGGATTTCCAATTTACAATGGCCAAAACGTCACCAGCACCAACGGCGAAGTACGCATCGGCATATCGATCCCCCTGCTGCGCGACCGCGCCATCGACGACAATCGCTTTGAACTCAAGAATGCCAAACTGGGTGTGGAACGAACGTCACAGGAACAACGATGGGTTCGGTTGCAATCACGCCTCAAGGCAGCAAGCGTCTACCTGAAATGGGTTGCGCTTGGTCAGAAGCGCGTCGTCGCTGAACGGCTGTTGCAAATCGCGAGCGTTAGACAAGCCGGTATCGAACGCCAAATTGAGAGCGGACAGATCGCGCCCATCGAACGCGTCGACAACCAGCGTCTCATCATCAGTCGCGAGGAACGTCTGGTCGAGGCGACGCAGCAATTCGAGCAGGCCGGGCTTGAGTTGGGCCTATTTTGGCGAAGCGAGAATGGTCGGCCCAATCTTCCCACCGGCGGTTCGCTTCCCAACTGGCCGCCCGCATCGATCGTGGATGGTGATTTGTCCTACGATCTCGACCGGGCCATCGAAATCCGACCCGACGTATTGGCTTTGCGCTACGCGGCCGAGCAACTGCAAGCCCGGGTTGAGGTTTCGGAGAATCGCCTCAAACCCACGATGGATCTGCGGGTAATGGCCAGCCAGGATTCGGGTGATCCGCGCCCCTACGCGTTTTTCGCCGAATCCGTCAACGAAACCGAAGTGGGTGCGGGACTCACCTTCAAGCTGCCCGTGCAACGACGCAAAGCTCGCGGAGAGGTTGACCAATCCCTCGCAGAACTGGCCTCGATCTCCGCCGAGCTCGAACTGGCGACGGACGTGGTACGCATGGAGATGCAGCAGGCAAAGCTCGTCGTGAAGGCGACCCATCAACGTACTGATCTGGGGCGTCAGGCCACTGCCGCAGCGATTCAGATGGAAAAAGCCGAGCGCCAACGATTTGACGAGGGCCAAAGCACGCTATTGCTGGTCAACCTGCGCGAACTCGCAACGGCCGAAACCGAGTCACGATTTATCGAATCCTGGGCCGATCACGAATTGGCGCGCGTTGCGTTACAAGCGGCGGCGGGCGTTCTGTAGGGAAATGAACCGATCTGGAACGATGGGGTGACTTCAGGTATCGGAGGCTCACGATGATACGTCAACTTGCAAAACCGGCCTGGCTCGTCGGTGCGGCTTTTAGCGCAGGCCTTGCCGCGTGTTCCGGCTCGATCGCCGACCCTTCGGGCGACGGCGTTCCCGAAAAGGGCGGCGCAACCGGAACGGACAGGACTGGCGGCACGTCCGGAACGCCTGGCAGCGTGGCTACGGATCCGAATGAGTGGCTGAAGGAGGGCGATCCAGGCGCTGCTTCGGATATGCCGCTTCGCCTCATGACTCGGCAAGAGTATGACAACACCATCGCGCTCATCTTTACCGACGAATACGGCGTGATTCCGGCGGGACTTGCACCCGGCAAAATCCTGCCCGGTGAAACCGTGGATCTGTCGGGTTTTCTTTCGGTCGGCGAAGTCAGCGAGATGCACGTGCTGCGCCAGGGTGAAGCGGCTGCATCGGTAACCAGCGCCGTCCGTCCAAACCTCAACAAGCTGGTGGGGTGCGACCTGACCAGGGTGGCGGACGATGTGGGATGTATCCGTACCTTCCTGCCCGCGTTCGGCGAACTCCTGTATCGGCGTCCCCTGACTTCAGATGAGATCACGCAACACCTCGCCTTCTACGACGAAGAACGCAAGGTACTGGGTCAGCTCGCGCCGGCCGCAGCCCTGGCCCTCATCGAGACCATGCTGCAGTCGCCCCACTTCCAGTATCGGTGGGAGCAGGGATGGCAGGTCCCGGAACGCAAAGGCAATGTCGTACGTTTGAATAGCTACCAGGTGGCTTCTCGCCTCGCGTTTTTCCTCTGGGGCTCGGGACCGGACCGCGCGTTGCTTGCCCTCGCAAAGACCGGGCAACTTTCAACACCTGCGGAAATATTCGAGCAAGCCAAGACAATGCTCGCGAGCACCCGTGCCGTCAGCGCCAGCAATTCGTTTCACAGCCAGTGGCTTGGCCTCGCGAAACTCGACACGATCTCGAAGGACAAGAACCGCTTTCCAAAGTGGGACGCCGCGATGGGCGTCGCGCTTCGACGGGAGATCGAGATCTTCGCGCAGAAAACTCTCCTTGAGGGCGACGGCAACCTCAGCGCGCTGCTGACGGAGCCTTCGACTTACTTGAATCAAAGCCTGGCCGGTATCTACGGAATCAGTGGCGTTACGGGTGCCGAGTTCCGGAAGACCAACCTGAATCCGGAACAACGCGCAGGTCTTCTCACCATGCCCGGCCTCATGGCGGCATCAGCGGATGCAAGTGTTGCGAATCCATTTCGTCGCGGCAAGCTCGTGCTCGACAAGATTCTCTGTCAGTCGCTCGAACCTCCGGCCGTGATTCCCGAACCGCCCGCCTTCGATCCGACAGATCCCCGTTCTGAACGCGAGGTGCTTCAGGACTTGACCAGCGCTCCGGCCTGCCGAGGTTGCCACCAGCACATCAACCCGTATGGCTTTGGTCTCGCCAACTTCGATGCCATAGGTCAGTTCCAAACCAAGGACGAGCACGGAAAGCCTGTGGACGCATCCGGCACCATGCCCGATACGGATCTCGACTTCGCCGGACCTGTTGCGCTTGCCAAGCTGCTTTCAGAGAGCAACGAGGTACGCGCCTGTCTGACCCGACAGTGGTTCCGATTCGCGCTCTCCCGTCATGAAGACGATACCGATTCGTTCTCGATGGGAACCGCATACAAAACGTTCGCGGACGGAAAATACAACCTTCGAGAATTATTGATGGCCATTGTGACGACCCGATCTTTTCTGTACCGCACCGTTGAAGCGACCGAAACCGTCGAGGTGAAGCCATGAACCGCGACTATTTTTCGAGGCGTTCGTTCCTGGCCCACAGCGGATTGGGCGCTGCCATGGTCCCGCTGATGCCCGGACTCGGACGGGCTCAGGCTGCACCAAAGCGCTTTATCGTGATTGCCGTTCCGAATGGGCATACCAATAAATTTTTGCCAACGGGAGGAGAATCGAACTGGGTGATCAATCCCGATGCGGATTCACCGTTGAAGTCGCTTGAGCGTCACCGCGGCAAGGTCAACATCCTGGGTGGAATCATTTTGCAAAACGGATGGGATACCACCCACGTCGTCAGCAATGCCGCTCCGGAACGTGGCTTTAAACCCGGCTCACTCGGCGGCCACGCCGCACCGTGCATCTTGTTGTCCGGCGCGGTGGGCACCGAAGGTCCGCGCCAGTTCGACGACTGGAACATGACCGCGGGTGGACCATCGGTAGACTTTCATATTTCGCAACACCAACCGGACTCGGCGGGCGTTAAGTTCAAGCCGCT
>JAWXBF010000194.1:0-10408 GCA_034439895.1 Deltaproteobacteria bacterium | reverse complement strand
TCGGGCGTGATGGGAAGTTTCCTTGTCACCGAAGCTGGGCGTTGCACCGCGCGCGACATGCCCGCGATGTTCACCGACGATCTGTTACACGAACTCAGTCCTCGAATCGGGCGCTTGCTGGACGTGTTTTCTACGAACGGTGCCGAAACCCATGCCTGCACGGTGCGTTTTCGCGACTATCTTTTCATCGTTCGCGCAGTGAAAAAGAACGCACTCTGCGTGCTGTCTCTTCCGGACGTTAACCTTCCGGCGCTCAAGATGGGATTGAATCTGGCGACGAGGCGCCTCTCCGTGACTGCTGTGCCCGCTCCCACGCCAGCTTCTCCGCGCGAAACCAGCCGCCACGTACAGTCCCGCCACCGAAATGATTTTGGTCATCGAAAACTCCTTTGTTCACGCGCCACAGATGCGCCAACAGGTGACAAGACGCTAGCGACCCCGGTGCAGGCGCAGCGGTTACAAAAAAGAAAAAGGGTTGGGAATTTGCCGTAACGGACGGGTAGGCGAGCTAACGTGTCACACGTTTCAACACTTCTGCTTGGTTCTGGCGATGTCGCGCTCAAGAAGCCCGGATGAGCTATTGGCGCGGCTTAAACATCGCGCTTTGCTTTTCGGAAGTGGCGAGCCGTTGCCTCTTCGACGCTGTGGGATCGGGTGAGATCGATGTCCTGTTTGGCCATCTGAACCAGTTGACGGTAGTGCTTGCTCAGCGTTTTCAATTCGTTTTCTGACAGCGCTTCCACGTCGATAAGCCGATTGGACGCCCCTTCGATCGCGGCGACAATCTCATTCAATTTGAGCTGGATCGCCATCGCGTCCTTGTTTTGTGCCCTTTGGATCAGAAACACCACGATGATGAGTGCCGCGAACGCAAACGCCCAAGAGCTGCCCGTCCAATGGGTCACGTCCCTTGAGATCCGCTCCATCAGGCGACCCATTCGACTGGTGGGCCGGTGCGGGTGATGTGTCATACGCTATGACTACCAGGTCAGCTTTCACGAACGCAATATTCGTTGCCGGTCGACTCCGCCACCGCCGCCATGGTGCTGGCGGCCATCGGCTGAGCCGGCCCCGCCGGGACGATCACGTTGAACTTGAATGTGCGGCGGGACCGTGCAAAATCTGGGGTCACATGAATACGTCACCCGCCAAGAATAATTTCCACTTCGCAATTGCTTGTGTTGCCTTCGCCTCGGCTGTGGCGCTGGGCGGCTGTGACGACGCCGCGGAGTCCTCCGTTGTCGACGGCGGTACCGACGCCGCGATGAGCAGCGCCGATGCGGGGGCGTCCGGCGATGCGGCGGCGTCCGGCGATGCGGCGACGTGCCCGATCGTGATGGATCTGCCGGCCCGCATCATGGCCAGCTTGACCGTGGGCCCCGGCTGCGTGACCGCGGGTCAGACCGATCTCGCCAGCGGTGTCACACTGACCATTAATCCTGGCACCACCGTGTTGATGAAACCCGGCGCGTTTTTCGACGTGGGCACCTCGGGTGGTACCAGCGCCATCGTGGCGGTGGGCACCCCGGCGGCCGGCATCACCTTCACGTCGATCGCGGCGTCGCCGCTGCCGGGCGATTGGCAATGCGTCTTCCTCGGGCGTGGCGCGGTGGACAGCGAGTTCAAGAACGTGACGTTCAAGTACGGCGGCGCCCTGTGCAAGGTCAACGGTGCATCTGACAACACGGCAATGGTGATCATCGAAGGCGGCATTCGCGGCATCACCGACAGCGCGGTGACCGACAGCCTGGCGCACGCGATCATCGTGAAGGACAAAGCGGGCGTGCGCGCCTTCGCCAACAACCGTTTCGCGCGCAATGGCAAGAACGGGGAGCCCTCGTTGTTGCTCGCGACCAACGAGATCATCACGCTCGGGACGCCCAACACGTTCGAAGATGCCGATGACTTCATCCAGATCGAAAGCACCTTCTCGGCCAAGACCTCGGGCACCTGGAAGGCGCAGTCGGTGCCCTTGCGCAGCAGCGGCTTTCAGATCGACAACAAGGCCGAGATAAAGATCGCCGCGGGATCGCGCATCAAGATCACCGGGGGATCGATCGAAGTTTTCAACGCCAACCTCCTCACCGAGGGAACTCCCGAGGCGCCCGTCACCTTCACCTCCGCGAGCGCATCGCCGCTGGCGGGTGATTGGGGCTGCATCACCTTCGAATCGGTACAAGGATCGCCTTCGCTCAAGAACACGGTGATCGAGTACGGGGGTAGCGGCAGCGGCTGCACGGGGGGCAAATACAAGACGGCGATTTACTCGTCGACTGCCCTGCAATTGTCGGCGGTGACGATCCGCAACAGCGCCGGGTTCGGCATCACCACCCCCGGAATGTGCAGCGCGGTCATGGCTTCATGGTGCGGCGGGGCGATGTTCAGCATGCTGACCAGCGCGCATCTCCAATGCCTTTCGGGTGGCACCATGGCCAACTGCCCGTGAGGCGATACCCTGATGCGGCCGGGCGTCGTTGTAGTACGCAACGAATTCGGTCAACGTCTGCCACGTAGGGCAGGCGCAACGACGGCTCGGCGGTTCTTGTCGACGACTCCGGCGATGATGAGAACGAACGCCAACAGGCGCAGAATATATGCTTGGTGCCGCGTCTCAGGTATCCAGTGCATCAGGGCCAAAGAGAGCCAGTTGATCCCCAACAGCCAGAACGCGACAGCCATACACACGAAGAGCCGGTCGCGGCTTGATCGCCAGAATCGAAGGAAAAAGAGGCCAGCTACCCAGGACGACATCGCGAGGGCGCCCCAGATAACGAGTTTCATCACGCCCATGCTCATCGAGACTCCCATACTAGGCCAAAGAGGAGAACCATCATTGCGACGAGCGCAACGCCGCTCCGAGCCGTACTAAGATCCACTTCAGGAACGATTACCAAATCGACCAATAGGAGCGCGTTGTTGAGTGCGAGGCCCATGAAACACAGGCTGCTCCAGAACAGCAGCCTTGTTTGACTGCGGCGGTAGCCGCGGAACAGCAGGATGGCGCAGCCTATGCTGGTCGCTGCGCACAAGAAGTAAACAAGCTCAGCCATTTTTGTCCCTCTTTCGCCCAAGGATGAACGCATCAGCGAAGAGGTGCATCGCCCCGGTGCGCACGCGATCGATCGCGTTGGTGTTCATGAGGTTCATGATGCCGAGCCGGTTGGCATCGTACGCCTGAACGAACCCCTCCACCAAGGCAGCGACGTTTGGATTCCCCGGGGCGTATCTGAAAGAGAGACCGACCCCAACGTCGAGCAGGTTACGCCGGCCCAGTTGATCGAGCGCCTCGGCGGCCGCTGGGTTCGGCAACTTCAGCTTCTCGCCAACGGATTCTGGAGTCCACCGCTGGTCGGAGTGACCGCGCAGCAGAAGCAGGATTTCTAACTGCTCGTAGGACTCGATGTTCCCTTTGAGAAACTCCCGAACCTCGGCCGGAATCTCATGATTGCCCTCGCGTCTCAAGAGAGGTCCTCGTCCGCGATTTCCGGCCGCCAAGTCACGAGCCCAAGTCCTAGCACGAGTGGACGAGCGGGGGGAACCCCACATTGGAGTTCCCCCGCGGGAGCAACGTTCATGTCGCTCTTCTCTACCCACGTTCCTTTCAAACCGAGCCGTGCAGTTTGCGATCGACCTGATCGCGGACGCGGTCAACGGTTTCCGAGGCGCGATCACGTGCGGAGCGCAACCGCCAGCTCATGTCACTGCGTAGCTCGCTGCCCGATTTGGGGGCGAACGCCAGTGCGACCACCGCGCCCACCACCAACCCGGCACCTAACCACGCCATGCCATTCACCCATTTGTCGCTGGTCGACCTGCGGGTGCCCAGACCCAGGGCGCCGAGAATATCGTCCTTGTTCAGATTACGGAGAGTTTCGAGTTTCATTTGCAGACCTCCAAAGTTGTTGATGGATTGTTGGTTATTGATTGCACTGCAATCCGAATGCCGGTCCCGAGAAGACGGGCGGTGGGCTCGCGAAAGCGTTCACAGAACCGCCACGCCGGATAGACGTTCCGGAATCGCAACACTCGGGGGTGGCAGTTTACGCGCGAGTGACACTGGCCAAAGGGCCGAGAGCCTGACGCCCTGATCATCTCCCGTGGGCCGTGACGCGCGAGGTTCAGCGAAACGTTTATTCGATCGCAACTGACGGCAGGCGCGCAGCGGAGATTTGCAGATCAAAAATTTGTGGAACAGCGGTTGCAGAGGGTGGGTTCATGAAAAAGAAAACCGCCGCAACGACAGCTCAGCCAAAAAACGCCATCGACCTGTTGGAAGCTCAACACAGGGAGGTAGAACAACTATTTGAGGAATTCGAATCAGCAACCGAGGACGACGGGGACTTTGAGGAGGCCTCAGCGATAGCCATGTCGGTTTGCGAAAAGCTCACCCTGCACGCGACGATCGAGGAGGAAATATTTTATCCGGCCGCGCAAGGGGAAGAGACCGAGGATCTCCTTGCCGAGTCAGCGGTGGAACATGTGTCCGCCAAACGACTCATCGCCGACATTCTGGCTGTGGGGGACGACGGAAAGCAATTGAAGGCCATGATGACGGTGCTTCAGGAACAAATCGAGCACCATGTTGAAGAGGAAGAAGAGACCCTCTTTGTTCAAGCTGAAGAGCTGCTGTCGGCCGAGGAGCTGGTGGACCTGGCGGGGCAAATGCAAGAACGCCTCGATGAGCTAAAAGCGGAAGGAGAGGGCGCTGTGACCGCGACGGCGGACGACTCTGTTGACGCCAACGAAAGCGAGCTAACGGTGGCGCCGGCCCCGCGAAAAAACTCCTCTCGCCCATCGAGATCCGCTTAACGAACAGAACGGCGTTTCCCGATCGAAACCGGGAACGCCGCGCGTTACCCAGTTGGAACCACCGCCAACGGGCTCGGGCTTTAAACCGCGGGGCTCCACCTACAACCCTCGGCCCCCTTTTTGCAAGCCGCACTGGCCCGAGGTTACACCGAGTGAAGAAAGCCAAGCCACCGTCCCCCAAACCCTCCAATATTTCCAACGCCGGAGGTCCTTCCGGTCGCAGCAAGGGTCCGCGCGTCCGCGATGGCCTCGTCGCCAAGATGGAGGGCACCAACGCGCTGGTCGCGGCAATCCCTTTCAATGCCAACAAAGCTGGCGAACACGGCAAGGCAGCCTTTGATCCGCAACCGGGCAGGACCGCAACACCATCGTCGCCGTCAGTTACTGGTAGTACGCTTAGCGAGACCGCGTCGTCTGGCAAAACGGGTTCGGGCAAACCGAACCTGGGGCTCAATCCCGGTAACGCTCCGCTCGACCGCGCGCGCGTCGATTCTTCGGATCAAAGGTTGACCACCAACCAAGGGGTGCCGATCGCGGACAACCAGAATTCGCTCAAGGCAGGCCTGCGTGGTCCGGCTCTTCTCGAGGATTTCATCCTGCGCGAGAAGCTGACCCACTTCGATCATGAGCGCATCCCCGAGCGTATTGTTCACGCCCGCGGCTCCGCGGCGCACGGCTACTTCGAGTGTTACAAACCGATGGGTCGGGTGACGCGCGCTTCGCTCTTCGCCGAGGCGGGCAAACGAACACCTGTGTTTGTTCGGTTCTCCACCGTGCTAGGCGAACGCGGCTCGGCCGATACGGCGCGCGACGTGCGCGGCTTTGCGGTGAAGTTTTACACCGACGAGGGCAACTGGGATCTGGTGGGCAACAACATCCCGGTGTTCTTCATCCAGGATGCGATGAAGTTTCCCGATTTGATTCACGCCGCCAAGCCCGAGCCGCACATCGGCATTCCGCAAGCCGCCTCCGCCCACGACACATTCTGGGATTTCGTATCACTGATGCCGGAATCGACGCACACGTTGATGTGGGCGATGTCGGATCGCGCCTTGCCGCGCAGTTACCGGATGATGCAGGGCTTTGGCGTGCACACCTTCCGTCTGGTCGACGCGCGCGGGGCATCGACCTTTGTGAAGTTCCATTGGCGCCCCATTGCGGGCACCCATTCACTCGATTGGGATGAGGCGGTGAAGATCATGGGCGCCGATCCGGATTTTCACCGGCGCGATCTGTGGGAAGCCATCGAGGCGGGCGCATTCCCTGAGTGGGAGCTGTCGTTCCAGCTATTTTCGGAGCAGCAGGCGGAAAGCTTCAGCTTCGACGTCCTCGACGCGACCAAGCTCGTGCCCGAGGAACTGGTGCCGCTGACTCCGGTGGGCAAGATGGTGTTGAACCGAAATCCCGACAACTTCTTCGCCGAGACCGAGCAGGTTGCTTTCTGCACGGCGCACGTGGTTCCCGGCATCGATTTCTCTAACGATCCGTTGCTCGCGGGTCGCATTCATTCGTATGTCGACACCCAGATCTCCCGACTCGGCGGGCCGAATTTTCACGAGATCCCGATCAATGCCTCGGTGGCGCAGGTGCACAACAACCAGCGCGACGGCATGCACCGGCAAGCGATTGCGCGCGGCCGGGTGGCGTATGAGCCGAACTCACTCGCGGGCGGCTGCCCGTTCCAGTCCGGCAGCGCGGGCTTCACCTCATTTCGCGAGCCCATCGAGGACGACAAGGTCCGTGGCAAACCGGAAAAATTCGCCGACCACTACACGCAGGCCACGCTGTTTTACAACAGCCAAACTCCCGTTGAAAAAGCGCATATCCGACGGGGTTTCCGTTTCGAGCTCACGAAGGTGCAAACGCCCGCCATCCGCGAGCGTGCGGTTGCCATGATAGCGAATGTCGATGCCGAGCTAGGTGCGGCGTTGGCCGCCGATCTCGGCATGGACGAGCCCGCGCCGTTGCCCAAAGCACTCAAGCGGGTGATCAAACCCGAAATTGAAGTGTCGCCCATGCTTTCGCTCTTCGCACGCCCCGGCGACGGCAGCATCCGCACCCGCCGGATCGCCATTTTGGTGGCTGACGGTGTTGCCGGGAGCGCGGCCGAGGCTTTGCATGCGGGGCTGACGGCGCAGGGGGCCGTTCCGCGTTTTGTGGGGCCGCGCATGGGGGCAGTCAAGACTGAAGAAGGCCGCAAGCTGGCGGTTGAGGTCACGTTCGAGACCATGCCGTCGGTGCTCTTTGATGCGGTCGCTGTTCCCGGGGGTCAAGCCGCGGTCAAGGTGCTGGGGAACCTCGGGCATGCCCTGGAGTTCCTCAAGGATCAGTATCGTCACGCCAAGCCGATCCTGGCGCTGGGCGCGGGCGCTGCGCTGGTGGAAAACGCCGGCATTCCCAGCATGCTGCCTTCGGGCAAACCGGATCCCGGGGTGCTGGTGAACGAAAAAGAGGCCAAGGCGCTTCCCGCCTTCATCAAGGCGATAGCGCGCCACCGACATCACGAACGCGAGATGGATCCGCCCGCGGTGTGATAGGGCACTGGCTGAACATCTGTATCACACCAAAACCCGTTCGAGCGCGTGGCTCGAACGGATGGGATCAGTTCGTTAGCGGTGCGCCACCATTTTGAGCTTGTCCTGAACCTCGCGGACACCCTTGGTGGTGCGCGCAAGCTCCATCGCCCGCTTGCGTGCGCCTTCGTTCGGGATGTTTCCCGAAAGGATGACCATGCCGCGATTTTCGGTGTCCACACTGATGTCGGAACCCTTCAGAGCTTTCTCACCGAGAAACTGTGATTTGATCTTGGTCGTGATCCAGGCATCGGTGATCTCATCACCCGCCTCAGGCTCCTTCTTCACGTTGTCATTGCGATCGACTGATTTCTTTGCGGTATCAGCGCGATCGTCCACCCGGTCCTTGGCGCGCTCGGCCTTGTCGTCAATTCTGTCTTTGTCCGCTTTGGCCTTATCGGAGATCCGTTCTTTCTGTTGATCATCGCGGTCGGTGGCCTGGGCGGGGGAAAGGTCGAACACAAACAGCGATCCGATCATGGACATTGAAAGAAACAAATGGTTCAGCGTTTTCATCGATTTTCTCCTGGTATTAATGGGCATTTTTTCAACAACGTTTATGCGTGCTTCAAAAGACGGAGCACTTCGTGGGTATGGGTTTGTTCGGGCAGCAACTCCTCGGCGACCAGCGCCTGGCCCTCCGCGTCCAGCGTCTTGAGGCTGGTTCGGTACTCCTTCAGCCCGTGATCCTCGCCTTCTTCGAGAAGCGAGACCGCTGAGTCAACACCCAGCACGGTCGCGCCGCCCTCCATGAGTTTGGCAAATGCCCCCCACGCACCGGATCCTTCCGCTGGGTGACCGCCACGCGCCACGACCGCTTCGCGCAGTCGGGAGGCTCGCATGTCATGTGACTGGCGACAACGTTGCAACAGTCCGGCCGCGCCGCCCGAACTATCGACCTTGTTGATTGCCTGATCGTACGTTTCGACCGCCGAGATCTCACCTCGCAGCAATGAGTTGAGCGTATCGATCGTCTTTTCCGTGGTCTTGCTTTCGGTGTTCATATGAATGTCCTCCGAGCGAATAAATAAGCAATCACCGTGCCAAGCGTAGGAGAAACGGTTACACCGGAAACGCAGAGGCAAGCGGGATCTCGGCCGCCGGCTGTTCCTCGCTGGGAAGCTCCTTGGCCGTCGAGCTCCGGTTGCAGCGCTTGGGCGCCGACGCGGGCTGCGAAGGCGATAAGGTGTTACCTCCGGCTCACACCGGTTACGTGCACGGAACATGGCTTGCTGTCCTGAATGCGCGCGTGCGCGGGATCCGCAAAGGTCGCTCCTGACAAAGTCGTGGCGGCTTCTGCCGGTGGCGTGGCATATGAGGCCTCGGATTGGCGATTAAAGGGGCTCGGTGGGTGGCTCTGCCAACGACGAACCTTCCCAGACGTTAGTGCTGCCCCACGCATTTCAAACACGGTGGTTTTTGTCCGGGCGAACAATCCGTTGGATTACAAATCCCCAACGGGCCTGAAGGCAATTGCATGCACTGAGCATAAGCCTCCGTACACGTGGTAGGCGTTGCGGCACCCTTACGCTCGGGGCAACCGCCCATCGCCAGCAACACCATCAACACGGATCCGATTCGTAGCACGATTCGATGAAACCCCAACAACTGCGCTTCGACAGAGTCGCCGTTGCCCCGAGGATCCAGCGTTTCGTATTGTTGGCCCACTGAACAGATTCCTTTGCATCATTTTGGCATCATTCACGCAACGTTGCAATCGTTCCGGTCGGCGCCTACCTTTAAACGCAGCACAGGCCTGGCGCCAGCCCATTGCATTTAACCCCAGACGGATCTGGCGGACGGCGGGTTTTGGTTCTAGGTTGTGGGCATCGTGACCACGGAAACCATCACTGCGCGGCCGACCGTTCCCAGTGTCTTCCGCCGCAACCGCGGCAAGGTGGTGCTCCTCGCGTTCATCGTCGGGGTGCTGGCTGTACTGGCGCTGTGGACCGTGGTGACTTTGTCCTTCAGCTACTCGAAGGGCGACCGAATTGGGTTCGTTCAGAAGATCTCGCACAAGGGATGGATCTGCCCGACCTGGGAAGGCGAGCTGGCGATGTCGCCGGTGCCCGGCGCGGCACCGCAAATTTTTTCGTTCTCGGTTCGCGATGACGCGATTGCCAGACGGATTTCCAGCGCGGAGGGAAAGAAGGTCGCGCTCGTATACGAAGAAAAGAGGGGCGTACCGACCTCTTGTTTCGGCGACACCTCGTACTTCGTTACCGACGTGCGCGTGCTCCGTCCCTGAGCGCAAGGAACGCGGGTGATTGCGTTCACAGGCAATCTGAGGATACCGACGGAATTACACGAAATTTTCCCCCCGTCCACTCTGCGATGGCATCGTATCTGCGATGGGTTCCTTCCACACAGTGGCCGCATGTCTCGCGCACGCCTTTTTGGGGCACGCATCGATTGGCCCCGCACCGACCGTCGAAAAAGCCAATGGCTTCGGCGACAAGGTCCTGCCGATTTTGGTCCGCCACTGCTACGACTGCCACGGCGACGGCAGTAGCAAAGGTGGCGTCGCGTTTGACGGTGCCGCAGGAAAGACGTTGACGGCCGATCGCGGTGAGACGTCTCAACCGAATTGAGTATCGCAATACGATTCTGGATCTCCTCGGTGTCGAATTCGACACAACGAATGAGTTTCCCTCCGACGACACCGGGCACGGATCCGACAACATCGGCGACGTGCTGACCGTGTCACCGATGTTGCTGGAAAAATATCTCAGTGCGGCGCAAGCGATTGTTGGACGTGCCGTGCCCACATGGGATCGAGTAGTACGTTTGAGCTGAACAGCACGTTGGCGCCCCTCCAACCCTTGCGCGAACAGGTGCGGATCCTGGGCGGACTTGGGTAGGAAAACGCCACGGTAGGTGGCGACGGTGGTGGCGACGATGCCCGAGGCAATGCCGTGTTTCTTACCGCTTGCGCGTCTCGGCGATTCGACAGGCCCGCTGCGCGACGTCTAGTTCACGAATCCTGAGCTTGAACGGGCGTTTTCGTTGTACGACGAACTGGTCCC
>JAWXBF010000193.1:0-7133 GCA_034439895.1 Deltaproteobacteria bacterium | reverse complement strand
CCTTGCGCGCGCGCAAGGGCCAGGCAAAACTCGTATGCATCACGGCCTACGATGTGGCGTTTGCGCGCCTGTGCGATCGTTCGGGTGTCGACCTGATTCTGGTCGGTGACTCCCTTGGTATGGTGGTACAGGGGCATGCGAACACGTTGCCCGTGACGGTGGATGACATCGTGTATCACACGCGTGCGGTGCGCCGAGGCACCACGCGTGCCCACCTTTGTGCCGATCTGCCCTTCCTGAGCTACCAGGCCTCACAGGACGAAGCCGTCGCGAATGCCGGTCGCCTCATCAAGGAAGGTGGCGCCGAATCGGTCAAACTTGAAGGTGGCGTCGAGATGGCAGAAACCGTACGACGGTTGGTCTCGATCGGGATCCCCGTGATGGGGCACGTTGGCATGACGCCGCAATCCGTTCATCGGCTTGGCGGGTTCAAGGTTCAAGGTCGGCAAGCCGACGCAGCGCAACACATCCTTGAAGGCGCGCAGGCTATTGCCGAGGCGGGTGCGTATTCAATCGTGCTGGAGGGAATCCCGGCGTCACTCGGTGCGGAGATCACACGCAGCGTTTCGGTTCCCACGATTGGCATCGGCGCGGGGGCTGATTGCGATGGTCAGATTCTGGTGCTGAATGATTTGTTGGGATTGGATCCAGACTGGAAGCCAAAGTTTGCGCGTCGGTTTGCCACGCTCGGAACCGATGCGATGGGGGCGCTTGCACAATACGCAAGCGAGGTGCGCGACGGTCGCTTTCCGTCGTCGGAGGAGTCGTTCAAATGAAGACGGGTGAGAAAAGAGAAATGCAGGTTATCGCTTCTCCGGAAGAGATGCGGTCCTGGTCACGCGCCATGCACGCACAACGCAAGCGCGTTGCGCTTGTCCCAACGATGGGGTTCTTGCACAAGGGTCACGAAACGTTGTTGCGCGTGGCGGGCGAGCACGCCGACGCAGTGGTGATGTCCCTGTTCGTAAATCCAACGCAGTTTGGTCCGAACGAAGATCTAGGGAAGTATCCGCGCGATCTCGAACGTGATATGGCACATGCCCGTGCGGCTGGTGTTTCAGTGGTCTTCGCACCGACAGACATCGCCATGTATCCCGACGGCTTTCAAACCTTCATCGAGCCCGGCCCGCTTGCCACGGGCCTTTGCGGCGCACGGCGTCCGGGGCATTTCAGGGGAGTCGCCACCGTCGTGGCCAAGCTGTTCGCTATGGTAGAGCCCGATATGGCGATTTTCGGTGAGAAGGATTACCAGCAACTGTTGGTTATCCGTCGCACGGCGGCCGATCTCAACTTGCCTGTTCAGATCTTGTCACACGAAACCGTTCGGGAAGCAGATGGCCTCGCCATGTCGTCGCGGAACAGCTACCTGTCCCCCGAGGATCGGCAACGTGCCCTGGCACTACCCCGGGCGTTGCAAGCTGCGCGCGAACAGTTTGCCGCGGGGGACACCGACGTGCAGCGTCTTGTAGAACTTGCGACGCGAGCCCTGCTGCTGCACACCGATGGCATCGACTACCTCGAGATTCGCGATGTGGTTTCACTTGCGCCGATGGGACAGATTGAGCGGCCTGCGATGATTTTGGGCGCTGCATTTTTCGGCAAGACGCGCCTCATCGATAACTTAAAACTGAACGACGAGGACTAGTTCATGCGACTGACGATGCTGTTGATCTGTGGGCAGTTACTTTTGGCTTGCGGCGGTGGATCGAGCGATTCGCCCGCGATGATGAACAACGGCGGTTCACCGGGCACCGGCACGGGCACGGATCCGGTAACGAACCCTGGCAAAGATCCTGCAGGCAATCCCTCGGGCGGATGCGCGATTCCGTCTGACGCGCGTGCGGCTGACGTTTCGAATTCGAAGAACGTGGTTGGCAATGGCTCGGCGGCAAGCTGTACCGGTGCGGCCTTTGTCGACGCGGTGCAGAGGGGTGGTGTTATCACATTCAACTGTGGTGCCGATCCCGTCACGATTACCCTGTCTGCGACGGCGAAAATTTTCAACGACACCGGTCCCGAAATCGTGATCGATGGCGGTGGCAAGGTCACGCTGTCGGGTGGGGGCAAGGTGCGCATTTTGTACATGAACACTTGCGACCAGGCGCAAAAGTGGACCACTGCCAAGTGCGACAACCAGGATCACCCGCGTTTGACCATCCAGAACCTGACCTTCATCGACGGCAATGCCAAGGGACAAAAGCCTGAAGGCGGCGGCGCAATATTCGCCTCGGGTGGTCGATTGAAGCTCATCAACAGTCGTTTCTTGCACAACGTGTGTGACGATACCGGCCCCGATGTTGGCGGCGGTGCAGTTCGTGCGTTCCAGCAGCACAACAACCAACCGTTGTACGTTGTCAACAGCACATTCGGAGGCGCGGAGAATCGCCAGGGAAACATCTGCAGCAACGGTGCGGGGCTATCCTCCATTGGTGTTTCCTACACGGTCATCAACAGTGTGTTCATGGGAAATAGCGCGATCGGAAACGGCGCGAATCCCGCACGATCGGGCTCGCCGGGCGGTGGTTCCGGTGGCGCGATCTACAACGACGGCAACGAGTTTACGTTGTCGCTCTGCGGGACCCTGATTGAAAACAACAACGCCAACGAGGGCGGTGGCGCCATCTTTTTTGTCAGCAACAACCGTTCGGGATCGTTGATTCTTCGCGATTCAAAGTTGAAGAACAACCCGAGCAAGGGGTTTGGGACCGACGGGTTTCCCGGGATTTTTGTGCTGGACAAGGACAACAAGCCTGAACTCATCAACTCCACGGTGGAGTGAGCTACGGTGATAGCGGGGAGGAGCCTTTGTCCTTTTTCATCGAACACAACTGTCCCCAGTGCGGCGCCCCCATCCAGTTTGAGGAGGCGGAAAGGCTGCTGGTTTGCCCCTTTTGCAAGGTACGCAACTTCATGGTGTCGGGCCAGTATTTGCGAACCATGTTCGTGCCGCAAGTGCCGGGCGAGTCTGTGATTTTCGCGCCTTATCTGCACTTCAAGGGCAGCGTTTTCTTTCAATCTGCCGGGACGCTCCAGCACAAGCAATTGCAGATCACGCCGCTCGGGATGGTCTCGCAGGTATTGCCGCCGAACCTTGGTTTCAAGACGCAAACGCAACGATTGAAAATCGTAACGGACGTTCCGAACGCCACGTTTCTGCGGTTCTCGCGCAAGCCTGCGGAGCTTTTGTCTGAGGCGCTCGTGCCATCCGTCGGTAGTGGTACGCGACATCATAACTTCATCGGCGAGACGATGAGCCTGCTCTATTTTCCAATGGTCGTGGTGGGAGGCTTGTTAAAAGATGGGATCACGGGGGAGGCCCTCGCGCGGTTGCCGGCCAATTTCTCGTTTGGAAATCAGGCGCTCGATTCGGCTCCGAAACCCGAGTTGACGTTTCTGCCAACGCTTTGTCCGCACTGTAGTTCGCCGATGGAGGGTGAGGGTATCAGCATTGCGCTGGTCTGCCTGAACTGCCATTCCGCCTGGGAAGCAGTGCAGGGACAGCTGGTTCGGCGCAAGGTCGAAACGGCAGTCACACGCGATACGGGCTCGGTGGCCTATTTGCCGTTTTGGAAGATGAACGTGAACGCCTCCCCGGAAAAAGACATGCGGACGCATGGCGGATTGCAACGATTGACAGGCAAACGTCCGGTGGCGAGAAAACCCGACGACACCCCGATATCGTATTACGCCCCGGCGTTCAAGGTTAGGCCCAAGACCTTGCTCATCATGGCGACGCGTCTCACCATTGCGCAGTTCGATTTCCCGACCCGGTCCGGCGCACCCCGCGGGTTACACCATCCCATCACGATGCCCTCGCAGGAGGCGATCGAAACCATTCCCGTTGTCCTCGTCGAGCTGGCATACAACAAGCGCGATATTTTTTCGCGCTTGCACACCCTCACGGCCCAGGTGGAAGAACCCTCGCTGGTCTTCTTGCCCTTTCGTCCGTCGGGGACGCAACTCGTCGAAGACCACACCCGTCTTGCGGTTGAACCCAAGACGGTCGACTTCGGCCGCTACCTGTGAAGTATCTGTAGCCTAGGCCGCTTTGGCGAGCTTGTCCGCCAGAGGCATCCGATAGAACTGGCGCAGCTCGTGCATCAGATCGCCTCTGCGCGAGGTCGATACGAATCGGCGTTCGAGCGTTCGTGTGAATCGACTCGCCGTACGGTTGGCGGTTCGATACCGTTCGTATTCATCGGGAGAAAGTTGCTCGTCAAAATGCACGCTGTCGAAAATTTGCGTATGAACCTGGCGGGCGTCACGTTCGGGATCCTCGCACGAAAGCAGGCAAACTACGAACTTGTCGACCTCTGCTTGTAGCTCAAGCTCAAGCGCGCTTACGGATCGGTCTTCGGCTGCGCAGTGGGAAACATAAACGAAATGGCTGACCCCCTCGATCGCAAGGCAAAAGTCCGCGAAGTTGCGCTTGTCGAGTTGCGTTGTGGGATCGTGTTTCGCCAAATTGTTCAGTAACTCGGGTGCAAGAAAAAGCCCCAGGCCAATCTCGCCGTCGCAATGTGTTACGAATAGCTGCTCACGTGGGCGCCGCTCCTCGCTTGCCGCGAGTATGTTGTCGCGTTCGGATTCTCCGACAACAAAATCGACCACGTCCGGATACCCGTCGAGCCGGTAGAGCGTTTCGATTCCCCGTTGCAGACGTTGCAATATCGAAATGCCGCGTGGTACGCTACCTGTCATTGCAATCCGCCTGGTTTTCCACCGACGCTCGTCACACCGAGGGCTGCGAGCCGAGCCCGTGCCCACCGGCTGCCCGTACGTTGCCACCGTTCGTATAGCTTCACCACGTCGCGCGGCGATCGTTCCGGATTCCAGCGCGCATTGATGGACGCAAGCACGCGAACGAATCCGTCGAACTTGCTAGCGAGCTCGGCATAGACCGTGTGGCGCGCGCCGGTCGCCTGGCCAGCCAGAATGCCGTAGGCCGACTCGCCCATCGACATGTAGTAGTCGACGCCGACCACGCCATTTTCCAGTCGCTCGGCGAAGAAGCCGGTCAAGAACAGGGAGGTGTCGCCGATGTCACGCAGGCTTTCCCGGCGTTGCGCGGGGGGCGCGTTGAGGGCGCCGTAGAGTCGAAGGCAAAGTGGGGACTCGTCGATGTTTCTTTGGATATATCCAGTCAGAAGCTGTACGAGGTAGTTCTCGGTATCCCGGGCGGGGCTGAGGGCTGCCTCATTGCAGGCTCGGTCAACATGGGCCTCGAAAAATGCGTTGATGGATGGGTTCAGCTCCATGGGTACATGCCTCCTGGTTAAACCGTCGATCGCCTCTTACCTGTTTCTAATATCTTCTTTGATCCATCGGCCAAATTCAAGAAAACACCAGTTAAATTATATGTTTACGTGACGTAAATGGGCATGGAAACAATTGGCAGAGAGGAGGGGACATTGCCAACAAGATCAGCTAACCCGTTGACGCCCAACGAGTCGTGCTTACGGTGACGGCTTGGCAGTCGACACCGTTGACTGCTAAAAAACACGACCCGGAATAATTCGGATCCCAACCTTGCCCCACTTTGGGGGCCACCAACGGAGGACAAGACCCATGAAAGTAAAGCCGCTCTACGACCGCGTGCTGATTCGCCGCGTTCAAGAAGAAGAGAAGACCAAGGGCGGAATTATCATTCCGGACAGCGCCAAGGAAAAGCCGGCCGAGGGCGAGGTCATCGCGGTGGGTGCTGGGCGCGTGACCGACAAGGGCGTGTTGCAAGCGCTACAGGTCAAGAAGGGCGATCGTGTCCTCTTTGGCAAGTACAGCGGCAACGAGATCAAGATCGACGGCCAGGAACACCTCATCGTCAAAGAAGACGAGATCCTCGGCGTGCTCGAGAAATAAACGTTTTTAGATTTCCCATTTCGTAACACGGAGACACATCATGGCTGCCAAAGAAATTCTTTTCGATACCAAGGGCCGCGAGCAGATCCTCGCCGGCGTCAACATTTTGGCCGATACCGTCAAGGCGACGCTCGGACCACGCGGACGCAACGTCGTCATCGAGAAATCGTGGGGATCGCCCACCGTGACCAAGGACGGCGTGACCGTCGCAAAAGAGATCGAGCTGGAAGACAAGTTCCAGAACCTCGGTGCTCAGATGGTCAAGGAAGTTGCTTCCAAGACCTCGGACATCGCAGGCGACGGCACCACCACCGCCACCGTGCTCGCACAGGCCATTTTCCGCGAAGGCGCGAAGATGGTTGCTGCTGGCCACAACCCGATGGACCTGAAGCGCGGCATCGACAAAGCGGTGATTCGGATTGTCGAGTCGTTGCAGAAGCTGTCCAAGCCCACCAAGGGTGCCAAGGACATCGCCCAGGTTGGCACGATCAGCGCCAACGGTGATGAGTACATTGGCAAGCTCATCGCACAAGCAATGGAGAAGGTCGGCAAAGAAGGCGTCATCACGATTGAAGAAGCCAAGTCGATGGAAACCACGCTCGACGTCGTCGAGGGTATGGAATTCGACCGCGGCTACCTGTCGCCTTACTTCGTGACGGATGCCGATCGCATGGAGGTTCGTCTTGAGGATCCTTACATCCTGATCCACGAGAAGCGCGTTTCCAGCATGAAGGACCTCTTGCCCGTTCTCGAGCAGGTTGCTCGCGCCGGCAAGCCACTCCTCATCATCGCAGAAGAAGTTGAGGGCGAGGCTTTGGCCACGCTCGTCGTCAACAAGCTGCGTGGCACGTTGAACGTTGCTGCCGTCAAGGCCCCGGGCTTTGGCGATCGCCGCAAGGAGATGCTGAAGGACATCGCCATCCTCACGGGTGGTCAGTCGATTACCGAAGATCTCGGCATCAAGTTGGAGAGCGTCACGCTCAAAGACCTTGGTCGTGCCAAGAGCATCGTCATCGACAAGGACAACACGACCATCGTCGACGGCGCTGGTAAGAAGCCCGACATCGAGGCTCGCTGCAAGCAGATCCGCAATCAGGTCGAGGAAACCACCTCGGATTACGATCGCGAAAAACTGCAAGAGCGTCTCGCGAAGTTGGTTGGCGGCGTTGCCGTCATCAACGTCGGTGCTGCCACCGAGACCGAGATGAAAGAGAAGAAGGCACGCGTCGAGGACGCCCTCAACGCCACGCGCGCAGCAGTGGAAGAGGGAATTG
>JAWXBF010000192.1:0-4414 GCA_034439895.1 Deltaproteobacteria bacterium | reverse complement strand
ATCCGTGCGGCGCGGACGCTCTAGCCACACGACCAAGAGCGCCAGGGCCAACAAGACCACGTTTCGTACCACAGTCCACGGACCAATCGGACTTTCGCTTCCTCCGAAACATCCACAGTCAATGTTGACATTGCGTACCAGTGCGCTCGATACCGCAAAAAGAAAGATCGCCATCATTGCGGCCAACAGGGTTGCAGCGGCCTGCCGCCAGAGCTTCGGCAAAAACACAAGACCCAGCCCGACCACGATCTCCGTCGCAGGCATTCCGATGGCAACAAAGGGTGCAAGCACCGGGAAAAGCTGGTAGTTCGCAATTTCGAGTGCAAACCGCGAGGGATCGTCGAGCTTCAAGACGCCCGCCACCACGAACAACCCCGCAAGCCCCAACCGGAGCACGAGGCGCAACACCCAGACGAACGAAAAAATCCTAGTGCGCATGGCTTGTCCCCAAGTCGGTGTCCTGACAACGGGGACACGGCCCGGATAGACAGGCCTGACCGGCACGGGCCCACGCCTCGAAGCCCCCTTCCAACACCGCCACCCGCAACCCAGCCATGGCATTGCGATTCCGCAAGCCTTCGGCAACCGGTCGAGCCGCATCGGTCGTATCGGCGTAAACCAGCACCAGATCAACGCTGGCCAAAAGCCGGGGTACCGCGTCGAGCAACGCCCCGGGCGTCGAGCAGGGCAAGTGAACCGCTCCCGCGATATGCCCTTGCGCGAATCGCTCGGCATCGCGCGCATCCGCTATCAAGACACCCGACGAGGCGCACAGGGCTGCGGCACGATTGATCGGCACGGTCTCGATTGGAACGGTCAGTTGCGTGGCGTTGCAAGTCGCGTTCGCGATCGCAACCGTCCAGTCAACTCGGTCAGGGCGCAGCGTATTGACGATCAATCCCGACCCCGCGCCAAGCAGCGCCAGTAGGAAAGTCCGCATTAAGAGTGCTGCAATCGATGCCATTGCGGGGACAAGTCTAGCGCGATAGCCCCGGGTTCGGCGCCCGACGGGCCCCAACCTGCTAGTTTTTACCCGTGGCTTACCCGGAACTCGAACGACACATTTTTATCTGTACCAACCGCCGTTCGGGCGACAACCCCAAGGGGTGTTGCGCGAGCAAGGGCGCGGAACTTGTGCGCTCCGAATTCAAGCGCCTGGTTGCCGAGCGGGGTTTGCGCGGCACGATGCGGGCCAATGAGGCGGGTTGCCTCGATCAATGTGAACACGGCGTCACGGTGGTCGTATATCCCGAAGGGGTCTGGTACGGTGGCGTTACACCGGCCGACGTCCCCGAGATCGTCGAGCAGCACCTGCAAGGCGGAGTTCCGGTAGAGCGCCTGCGCATCCGCAAGTAGACCCGTGGCCGAATCCGAAAGTTCGCAGAAAAAAGACTGGACCCTGCTTGAGGTCCTGCAGTGGACCACGGGACGGTTTTCGCAGCGTGGAATTGCGTCCGCGCGCCTCGACGCCGAACTGTTGATAGCGCACGCGCTTGGCATAAATCGTGTTGCGATTTACACCTCGGCGGATCGGCTGCTCTCGCGCGAAGAGCTGGCCAACATTCGCGCGGTCATCGAGCGCCGACAAGCGGGCCTGTCGGTTGCCGCCATCACCGGGCACAAGGAGTTTTGGGGACTCGATCTACACGTAAGCCCCGAGGTGTTGATTCCGCGACCCGACACCGAGACCCTGGTCGAGGCGGCACTCGACCATCTTGTTCCTCTGCGCCGCGATCGGCCGGCCGAATCCATTCCGACGGACGAACGCATTTTGGACGTGGCAACGGGCTCGGGCGCGATTGCGTTGGCCCTCAAAAAGCAACGCCCTCACGCATCCGTCCTCGCGACCGATCAATCGCAACCGGCAATCGCCATCGCGCGCGGCAACGCGGAACGACTGCGGTTGGCGGTCGAGTTTTTTGTGGGCGATTTGCTCGGCGCCCTGCCGCCGGAAACGGCGCCCTTCGATCTCATTGCCGCCAACCTGCCCTACATTCCAACCGGCGACATCGCGGGGCTGCCGCCCGAGGTTCGGGCCGAGCCACACGAGGCACTCGATGGTGGCGCCGATGGGCTCGATCTTGTGCGACGGTTGATTGTCGAGGCGCCCCGACGGCTTAAAACCGGAGGCAGTCTTGTCCTTGAGCTTGGCGAGGGACAGGCGGACCGAGTCGCAACCTTGCTCGGCATATCGGGATTCAACCAGGTTGGTACACGCGCCGATCTGGCTGGCATTGTTCGCGTGGTTTTCGGACGGAAAGGCAACGACCCATGAAGCGAATGACACAGCTCGTGATGCTCCTCTGCGGCATGGGATGCGTGACACCGGCGCAACAGCGGGTTGAACTGCTGGGACAAAACGTGCGGGAATGGAATGCAGACGTGCGCTGGGCGCGTTACGAAAATGCGGCAGCCTCGATGCCACCGGATGAAGCCAAAAGCTTCTTGAAACGCGTCGACCAGGTGGAAAAGGATCTCATCATCGCCGACTTCGAGGTCGTCAACATCAAGGTCGGCGAGCCCTCAACCAAGGCAACCGTGATCGTGCGCTTCGAGTGGTATTCACAAAGTCGACCCATCGTGAGCAGCTCGGTCATCGAACAGCGCTGGGAGTTCAAGGGCGGCGTCTGGATGGTTCAGGAACAGAAGCGTCTGCGCGGCGAACGCTTCGCGCTCGTGCCCGAGCCTGCCACCGACGAGACCCCCAGTGCATCACCGGAGAAGACACCGGCCGTCAAAGCCGCGCCCTAGTCAGGCAACTTCTTTTTGCCAGCGTGCCAGTGCTTCGCGAACCGCAACCGGGACGCGGCGAACGCTTTGACCGAACGAGCCCTGCCACAACGACGTGAGACCAACGTAGCCGTAGCCAAAGAGGAAGAGGCCAAGGAAGGGCAGGGAAATGAAGTGCCCGTGATCCACGGCCACTGCGACCGTCACCAGGAAATAGGCGGCCATCCCCGTCTCAATCCAGGGCGTGATCGAGCGAGCCGAGCGGTATTTGGTGTGCGTCCACGACTCGAGGCGACCACAAACACCGTGTTTGGGCGTCCGTACGAATTCGGTTTCCTTGCCGGCCATCGCCTCGAAAACGGCACGCGTCTGATTGATGGAGAGGCCGATGCCGATCGACAGAACGGCGGGCAAACGGATGAGTGCCGACCAGGTGCGCGCAGCCGGTGAGGTCCCTTCCATGCGGGCTATCTCTCGCTGCGACAGAATATAGAACGAGGAGATCGAAAGCGTCGTGCCGAAGAAAAGTGGCAGATCGATCATCAAGACCTCACGCACACCATGCGTCGTTCGCAATGCCAGATTCGGCAAGAGCAACAGCGACAGCAGCACCAAAAGCGGGTACGCCATGTTGTTCATGAGATGGAAAAACGCCTCGACCTTTTGTCCACGCGATACGTTTGCACGCAAGATGGTGGGCAACAGTTTCCGGGCAACCTGCAGCGAGCCTTTGGCCCAGCGAAATTGCTGCGACTTGAAGGCCGACATCTCGACCGGCAATTCGGCGGGAGTCGAAATCGTGGGCAAGTACACGAACTTCCAGCCGCGAAGCTGCGCGCGGTAGGACAAATCCATGTCTTCGGTCAGCGTGTCGTGTTGCCAGCCGCCGGCATCGGCAATCGCACCACGGCGCCAGATGCCCGCGGTACCATTGAAGTTGAAGAAACGACCCGAGCGCGCACGACCAGCGTGTTCCATCACGAAGTGGCCGTCGAGCATCAAGCCCTGAACCTCGGTCAAAAGCGAGAAGTCGCGGTTCAGGTGCTCCCAGCGGCATTGCACCACGGCAACCTGCGGATCCACGAAGTAGTGAATGGCCTCGTCGAGCACATCGGGCTGCGGAACGAAGTCGGCATCGTAGATAAGAACGAGTTCGCCCTTGGCGGTGCGCAGTCCGTGATCGAGAGCACCTGCCTTGAAACCGTGGCGATCGACGCGGTGGATATGCTCGATGTCGAGGTCCGGAAAGCGGCGCCGCAACTCGACCACCTTGCGCTCGCAGATCTCACGCGTCTCATCCGTCGAATCGTCGAGAACCTGAATCTGAAAGCGATCCCGGGGATAGCGAATCAGCGCGGTGGCCTCGAGCAGGCGCTCGGCAACGTACATCTCGTTGAAGAGCGGTAGCTGCACGGTCACCGTCGGCAGGTCCTCGAAGCGACGCTCGATCTTCGGCGCGTTCTTGCGGTGCTTGAAATACAGGTACACCAGGTGGGACCGGTGGAAGCCAAACACAGCCAGGCAAAGGAGCATGGCGAGATAGAGCGCAATGAGTACGGACGAGGAATCCATGGCCGCATCATAGGGCGCCAATTGTCATCGGAATGTAATCCGATGTAGTTTTTTGTCGCGAGGCGACATGCCTCGAACAATGGTTAACACTCGGTTATTACTGAGTTTTTTT
>JAWXBF010000191.1:0-17500 GCA_034439895.1 Deltaproteobacteria bacterium | reverse complement strand
TTGCTGATGCAGCAACTCTCGAAACATCCAGATTCGGCTCGCATTCATTTTCACCTGGGCACGATCGCATTTGTCGAGAACCGTCCGGACGAGGGGTTGCAGCACTACACAAAGGCGCTCGAATTTGATCCGGGTTTGCGCGGCGACGCGGCCTTGATGATGAACCTGCGCGCCCTCTTGCAGGATCGCACCCGGGCCGACAAAGCCCTTGCATTCTTGATCGATCACATTGGCAAACCCGCGCGCAATACCCTGTCCGATCTGGCAAGCAAGGATCGGCGGCCTTCGATTCGCCGCCGGGCACGCACGGCCTGTGATGCGCTTGGCTGTTTGCGCGATGTGGATCAGGTGGCCAGTTACACCCTCGATCTCGAACAGGGCAAGACCTGCGAAGAAAAGCGCGAAGCGGTCGTTGCCCTCGGTGAAACCGGCGAAGACGCGGCGATCGAACCGCTCAAGAAAGCCCGGCGCAATGGAGGCGGCGCGCTCGGAAAATTCTTTGGACTTGGCAACGACTGCATCCGCAAGGACATCAAGGATGCCCTGGCGAAACTCGGTGCGGAGTAACGCACATCCACGATCCTCGGGCGCAGACCGTGCTGCCACGCCGTCGCGCCCAGAACGGGTGTTCGGGCTCTGAATCCACCCCAACAACGGATGGCAGCGTCAACCGCTGACCGGCGGTGGAAACGCACGCCGCAAGCAACTCGAGCCGTTCTTCGAGAGGGAGCCGACGCAGATCGCGGTTGTCGAGCCACAGCAGATCGGTTGCGCAGTAGTGGCTTTCGTCGGTCACGACGCCATCGAATACCGCCTCGTGTGCGTCGATTGCGGCGAGACTTTCGGATATCAATGGATGGCTCGCGGCGAGATCTCGGCCGGCTTCGGACTGAATCGCAACCCGCCTGGCACTGACCGAGGCAATCGCACGGGTACCGAGAGGCATTCGCTGCAAAACGTGGGTTTCGGGTCTGGGCGGCCCGGCGTCCGTCCAGATCTCGGGCTCACACGGAGGCCAAAGCGCTATCATCAGGTCGATGGGGGCAATCCGCCGGGCCTTGACGCTCGCAAGGATGGGTCCGCGGGTCACGCGACGCCCACTGACGACCGATTCGGGGCGCATGCTGACAAGATCAAGACCCGGGTTGGCGTCCGCGTCCGCCGCCTTGAAAAAGAGCCACTCTGCACCGGGACCTTCGGGACCCTTGCCCCGCTTGCCCGTGCGCACGAGATGCCAGCGGCCCTGCAGTTTTTCGCCAAGAAACATCAGATCGAGGTGTCCCTTCTTGCGCATGAAGGTCCACTGTCCGGGCGGCAACGTGTCGTAAAAGCCACGGTCCCAAATAAGGGCGTCGCCCGCGCCATACTGGCCGTCGGGAATGCGGCCCTCAAATTGCCCATATTCGAGCGGATGATCTTCGGTTTCCACCGCGAGGCGCCGCTGTGTCGGATCGGTGGTCGGTCCCTGCGGGATCGCCCAGCTCGCAAGCACGCCATCGATCTCCAGCCGCAAATCGTAGTGCAAACGCCGCGCGTCGTGTTTGTGCACCATGAAGGTCGGATGCGGTGCACCCCTGGGTGCTGCAAGGCCGTTTCCTGGCGGCTCGGGCGTGGCGTCGAAGTTTCGTTTCGCGCGATAGGGAACCAGGGGATCGTTCATGGCGTCCAGGCCCGAATGTTTATCTTGTCAAATGAAAACTGCGCGACGAGATCTGGAGGTTTGGCGTATTCGTCACACGCGATGCCAAGCGATCGGGCAAGTTGCGAACGCACGGTGTTGGCTGTTATGCCCTGGTTTCTCAGGTCTTCGAGCGCAACGGGTCGGTTGCGTTTGGCAAGCCGGGTTCCCTCCGGGGAAAGCACGAGCGGTACGTGTGCATACGTCGGTGCCTGGCCCTTGAACACGGCCATCAGTGCAAGCTGCCGCGCGGTCGAGCCCAGCAGATCCGCACCACGAACCACTTGCGTGATCCCCATCGCCAGATCGTCGACCGTCACCGCAAGTTGATACGACGGTACGCCATCGGCTCGCATCAACACAAAATCATCCACGTTCCGTTGTTGGGCGCCAAAGATACGGTCCGAAAATGAAATGGGATGGGCCTCGGCCCGGAAACGCCAAGCCACCTTTCGACCGCGGGCATGCGCCCTTGCCACGACCTCGTCTTCGGAAAGATCGCGACAGGTTCCCGGGTAGACCGGGCCATCGCCTTCGTCATGGGGCGCACTCGCCGCGCTTTCGAGCTCGGCACGTGAACACGCGCAGGGAAAGGCTCGATTTTCCTGCCGCAGTTTTGCCAGGGCGTCCTCATACAACCCGGTGCGTTCCGACTGTCGATACAACGCCTGCGATCCCGTGCTGTCAGGGCCTTCATCCCAGTCGAGGCCCAACCACCATAGATCGCCCAGCATGGCGGACTCGGCACCCGGGATCACGCGAGGGCCATCCAGATCCTCAATGCGCATGATCAACCGACCCCCCTCGCCACGAACCGCCAGCCACGCCACCAGAAAGGTGCGCGCATTGCCGAGATGCATTCGCCCGGTTGGACTTGGGGCCAGGCGACCCCGTGGCGCTTGTGGCGACATTTTTGCCGTGTCGAGCATCAAATGACTCAGGGGAGTTATTGAAAGTAAGTAGCTCGGGATATCAACTGCAGCGTCCTCAGGTGACGGTGGTTTGGTTCTAATTCATGACGCCCGACGAGAATAGCAGCAAGGTCCTGTTCATCGGCACCGGCCGGGGCTGTGAGAGCCATGTGCGAGCGCTTGTCGCGGCAGGCAACACGTGCGAGCGCGTGCCTACGGTTGAACAGGCAATGGTGCGTTTGCGAGACGCTTCGGACGATCTGGATCTCGTGGTCTGGGACGCCGAATCCCAGATGTGGGCGCTTGACGATGCCTTCGACAAGGGTCGCTATCGCGCGCGCGTACCGACACTTCTCTTGCTGGATCAAGTGTATCCGTGGATTGCCTCTCACGGTCGGCGACCAGGCTCGCTCGATTATCTGCTCAAGCCTGTTGCACCTACCGAACTCGTCGCTGCCGCCGCTGAAAACGTTCGGCTCGTGCGGGCTCGCCGGTATGTAGATGAAACTCGGCAGCAGCTTTTGGTGATGGCGGCCAATTTGGCGCGCGCCCGTGAGCTACTTGGGCCGATGGGATTCGGAGCGGACGACCAGGTCGAGCGTGAGGCCACCTTGTCCGACCGCGAGGAACAAATTGCTCGCCTGCTTGCCAAGGGCCACCGGGTCAGCCACATCGCCGATTTGTTGGGCATCAGCCCCCACACCGTGCGAAACCACTTCAAATCCGTCTTTCGAAAATTGGGCGTTCACTCCCAGGTCGAACTGCTCGCCAAATTGCGCGTGATCTACGCCAACGTTTAACGTGTGGATTGGGCTTGCAATAAACGCCCGCAGCCCGAAAACTACGCGCGGAACTCGGGATGGTTGCGCAATACACACGATGGGCACGATGGTTGGGTCCTCCCGCAAGGGTGGTGGCTGCCGTGTTGGCTTTGTCAGGCTGCGGCGCCGAGCCCACCACGGCGGTGTTGTTGAAACTAGAGATCAAAACCATCGACCGACCGTTCTTCGCCAACATCGAGTGGTTTGGCCCCGGCGGGCGCATCAATTTGACTGATTCGCGCATCCCCGCCATCGGAAATTTTCCCCTGAAGGGCAACGCACTTGGATCGGTTTACGTGGAACTTGGCGATGCCGAGCCGCCGGGTCCCCGTCGGGTGCTCGTCAAGGGCAACGTCGACTCGAACGTTTTCTGGGGGACGGCACGTGTTACGCTTGTCAAAGATCAGGTGGTTGAACACACCCTTGTCCTGACCACGGGTCTCATTCCTGATGCTGATGGTGATACGGTTCCAGACGACATTGACGATTGTGCGAATGAGGACGATCGCCTGAAATGTCCCTGAGGACAAAAAAATCCGCCGACTCCGGCGTCCTCGGCGCAATCGATGTTGGAACCAATGCGGTTCGGTTGAAGATTGTGCGTCGATTGGCCGACGGCTCGTTGCAAAGTCTGCACGAGGAGCGGGACGCGGTCCGCCCCGGTGAAGGTGTGTTCAAAACCAGGGTATTGCGCCGTGAGGTCGCGAACCGATTGATTGCGACAATGCGGCGCTACAAGGCGCTGTGTGTTCGGCACAATGCGCACGTGCGCGCGGTCGCCACGAGTGCCATCCGCGAGGCTCGCAACGGCCCCGAGATCGTCCGTCGGGTGCAAAAAGAATGCGATCTGGCGCTTGAGGTGATTTCCGGGCGCGAAGAAGCGCGGCTCATTTGCAAGGGTGTGTTGCGGGGCCGATCACCCCGACAGCGGGCGTTGCTCATCGACATTGGCGGCGGTTCGACCGAAGTTTCGACGGCTCGGGGTGAAAAGCCATCCAATCTTTGGAGCATCGCGCTCGGTGCCGTTCGACTGAGCGAGACCTTTGACATCTCGGGCGTGGTTGGAAAAAAACAGCTCGACACCATTCGCGCTTATGCCGATGAGGCGGTCGTTGAAACCTTGCCTGCACGGATCGTGGATGCACCTAAAATGGCACTGGGCACCTCGGGCAGTATTCGGGCCGTCATTGGATTTGCGGCCGCCGAAGGAACCGCACACGCCACGCGCAAGCAGATCAGCCGTGCCGTCAAGGCAATCGCCGCGATGTCGATCGCAGAGCGGCGCCGGCACTTCGATCCGTCTCGCGCCGAGATCGTCCTTGCCGGGGCAGTCATCATCGAGGCCTTGTTTCGCCACATGCACCTCGAATCCATCACGGCTGTACCGTCCGGGTTGCGTGACGGCATCCTTGTGGATCTGCTGGGTACCCGGCCGGGACAGCCGCCGGATTTTTCGCTGAGCGAGACCTGCGTCACGCTGGGTCGTCGGTTTGATTTCGCAGAAAAACACGCCCTGCAAGTCGGTCGATTCGCCGTGGGTCTGTTTGACGATCTTGCGAGCTTGCATCGCCTGCCGGTCAGCCTGCGTCCCTTGCTTGAAACAGCCGCCCTGTTGCACGATCTCGGCCACGCGGTGAATTATCAGAAGCACCACCGTCACACCCAGTACCTCATTTCCAACGCCGACATTCCTGGCTTGACCGATGACCAACGCAACATGGTTGCTCGCATTGCCCGCTACCACCGGGGCAGCTACCCTT
The DNA here is from genome assembly GCA_034439895.1 of Deltaproteobacteria bacterium. Classification (GTDB taxonomy): domain Bacteria; phylum Myxococcota_A; class Polyangia; order Fen-1088; family Fen-1088; genus JAWXBF01. Next base: position 12,330 of record JAWXBF010000191.1, on the reverse strand, counting down.
CGGCCGAGCACGACGCGATGCGGGGTGCCAGCGCCGACGTCGTCCGCCAGATTCGCAAGTTGTCCATTTTACTGCGCCTTGCCGACGCCTTCGACCGCAGCCACCATCAGCCGGTTCGCAAGGTCTCCGCCCGAAACGAAGCTGCGGGGGTTCGGATCCGCCTTTCTGCCGCGCGCCCCGTCGAACTTGAACTTTGGGATGCCGAGCGCGAGCGGGCCGAGTTCTTCAGGGTGTTTCGCAAGCGCCTGACCATCACCAAGTCCTGAACTTCTCTTGCGTCGGGGGCACTCTGCCGATTAAATCGTCGCGCACCATGATACCTCCCGATCCCCAGGCACTGCTCAAGGCGTTTTCGCCCGCCCACCGGTTTTTCGTCGGGATTGATTCCGACGGTTGCGCCTTCAATTCGATGGAGGTCAAGCACAACGATTGTTTCTCGACCAACGTCGTCAAGCACTTCGGGCTCGCCGCCGTCTCGCGGCAAGTGCACGAGGCCTGGGACTTTGTGAATCTGTATTCGCAAACGCGTGGGTGCAATCGATTCAAGGCACTTGCCCTTGTGATGGACGAACTGTCACACATGTCGCGTGTCACGCAATCGGGTGTTGTGGTTCCCCCTTTGCCGAATTTGCGCGCATGGATGAAGGTCGATACGGCACTTGGCAATCCAACGTTGGCAAAACGCATCGAGGTTTCCGAAGGCGAGGCGCGAGCAGAACTTGAACGGGTGATGGCCTGGAGCAAGGATGTGAATCGAAGCGTGCTCGACGTGGTACACAACTTGCCGCCCTTTACGCCGATGCGAAAAGCGCTTGGTCTGTTGCAGGGCCGGGCAGACGTGTTGGTTCTGTCGGCCACTCCGGCCGAAGCGTTGGTGCGCGAATGGCAAGAGCATGGCATCGACAAGCAGGTGGCATTGATCGCGGGCCAGGAGATGGGCAGCAAGACCGAGCACCTGACCTTGACGACGCACGGAAGGTACGCGGCCAACCACGTTCTGATGATGGGCGATGCCCCCGGTGATCTGAAAGCAGCCCGCGATGTGGGCGCCCTATTTTTTCCGATTAATCCTGGCGCTGAACAGGAATCCTGGCAAGCCTTCATCGACGAAGGTCTGGAACGATTTTTCACCGGCATCTTCGCCGGTGCCTACGAAGAAAATTTGATTGCAGCCTTTATGAAACTTCTGCCCGATACGCCTTCCTGGCGTCGCTAACCAAACAAGGACAACGGACAACAACATGAGTAACGCCAACTTCGCGATGGTGGGTTTGGGTGTAATGGGCCGAAACCTGGCACTGAATGTCGCCGATCACGGTTTCAAGGTCGCCGTGTGGAACCTCGAAGAGGACGTGACAAAAGCCTTTGTTGCGGCGAACCCGAATTGCGTCGGCACCTCCACCCTGGAAGAGCTCGTGGCGAGCCTTGAACGCCCCCGTCGCATCATGATGATGGTCACCGCAGGCAAGGCGGTCGATGAAGTTCTCAAGAAACTCAAGCCTCTCTTGCAGCCCGGCGACATTGTCATCGACGGCGGCAATACTTATTTCGAGGAAACCCAGCGCCGCGAGGCCGAGATGGCCGCGGCTGGCCTGAATTTCGTTGGCATGGGCGTGTCGGGCGGCGAGGAAGGTGCCCGTCGCGGTCCATCGTTGATGCCCGGTGGTAGTACGGATGCCTGGAAAGCATTGCAACCGATTCTTGAAGCGATCTCTGCCAAAACCGAGTCGGGTCCCTGTGTCGCACACAACGGACCTGATGGTGCGGGCCACTTCGTCAAGATGGTTCACAACGGCATTGAATACGGTGACATGCAGCTCATCGCCGAGGTGTACGACCTGATGTCGCGCGGCCTGGGTCTTGGCGCAGCAGAGTTGTCGGACACCTTTGCGCGCTGGAACGAGGGCCCATTGTCATCGTTCCTCATCGAACTGACCGCCGGGGTTCTCGCCAAAACGGATCCAGAGTCCGGCAAGCCGCTCATTGATCTCGTGCTCGACAAGGCGGAACAAAAAGGCACCGGCCGATGGACCGCCGAGGTGGCGCTAAAGCTGGGCGTTCCGATCCCCACGATGGCGGCGGCCCTTGATGGCCGCGGGATGTCGAGCCTGAAAACGGAGCGCGTTGCGGCCCAGCCAAAAATTCGTGGGGTGGTTTCGCCTCCACCCCCGACCTCGGAAAAGGCCGGTATCATCGCCGCGGCTCACGATGCCCTGCTTGCCTCGAAAATCTGTTCCTACGCACAGGGAATGGCACTCATCAAGGCCGGCAGTGCGCAGTACAAGTGGAACATCAATCTTGGGGAAATGGCCCGCATCTGGACCGGTGGTTGCATCATCCGTGCCCGCTTGCTCGCGACGATCATGACCTCGTACCGTCGCACACCCGATCTGCCCAACCTGTTGGTCGACCCGGACTTCGAGGAAATGCTGTTCGGTCTGCAGCCCAACTGGCGGCGCGTGGGTGGCCTCGCGCAAAGCCTCGGTATTCCTATGTTTGCAATCGCCGACAGCCTTGCCTATTTCGACAGCTACCGCATGGGGCGTTTGCCGCAAAACATGACCCAGGCGCAGCGTGATGCGTTTGGGGCGCATACCTACTTGCGCGTGGATCGCCCCGAAGCGGGTCCGGTTCACTCCGAGTGGTTGAAGTAGTCGCGCCTATTCGGTGAGGCGTGCGGCGATGCTTTTTGCAAGCGAGGCGCCCACGTCTCGCGCAAGCGCGCCGGGCTTCCACCCAATGCCGAGGCCCGCGTCGGTGCGGCCGTCGTCAAACTTTGGAATGAGGTGAAAGTGGACGTGAAACACGGCCTGATGCGCTTGCAGGCCGTTGTTCTGCAGGACGTTGAACGCCGTTGCACCGGTGGCAGCGAGCACGGCGCGCGCAATGCGTGGCAGCGACCGACCGAGCGCTTCTGCCGAATCGTCGGACAATTGATCGAGGGTTTTGGCCGGCTCCTTCGGGATGACCAACGTATGCCCCTGGCTTATGGGATTGATGTCGAGAAACGCGAGGACGTGCTCGTTTTCGTAGACACGATGGCAAGGGATCTCTCCAGTGATGATCTTCGTAAAGATGGTATCAGCCATGCCGGAATTCTAACATGGTCCCCGGGGCCTGGAACCCCCGGGGATTACGAAGCTCGGGTCGGAGAACCTGTAACCGGTGTGAGGCTGGTTGAATCGCGTTTCGCAGACAATACAGCGCTGATCTGTTCGGCAATCTGTTGAGCTGAAAAGGGTTTGCGAAGAAATCCGCTGCCACCCGGGATACCCCGCGAGGCCGCGTCCCGCACGTAACCCGACATGAAGATGACGGGGCAGGAAACGCCAAGGGCCCGCAATTTTTCGACGAGCTGAGGTCCCGTATGACCCGGCATGACGATGTCGGTCAGGATCAGTCCGAATCGCCGACCGGCTTCGGTTGCGGTTTGCAACGCCAGCTTTGAATCGCTGACCGAACATACCTCGTAGCCAAGGGAATGCAGCATCGCCTCGGTGGTCTCGCGCACCGCCTGCTCATCCTCAACCAACAAAATTGTGTCGTTGGTTGCAGGCAGTGTCTGTGCGATATCGTCCGCTCCGTGAACGGGCGATTCCGAGCAGGGAAATTCGAGGACAAACTGACAGCCTTCACCCTGCGCGCTCCTGACGGAGATTTGGCCGCCGTTTTGTGACACGATTCCGTCGACCACCGCGAGGCCAAGTCCGGTTCCCCGATTCGGATCCTTGGTGGTGAAAAATGGCTCGAAAATCCGGGCCTGCGTTTCTTCATCCATGCCATGGCCGTTGTCCTCGACCACGATCTGGACGCCTGCCTTTTGGCTTTTGCCGATCACGGCCCTGGTTCGGATGACGATGGAGCCGCCGTACGGCAGGGCATCGCGACCGTTGGCAACCAAATTGGTGAGGACTTGATCGAGCTGGCCGGGGTCGACCCGAATGGTCCCCGCCTTGTCGTCGAGAAGAACCGTGACGGTATTCGTCTGTCCCGCGAGCGTCTGCAATAGCGGCAACAATTCTTTGATGGCGGCATTGGGATCAACGCTTGTTAGTTCGATCCGCTGTCGACGGGCGTAGGCCAACAACTGTTGAGTGAGCACGCGTGCTCGATCGCCCGCCTTCAGGATCTGCTGGATCTGCGCGCGCGTTTGGTCAGGCAGATTCTGGTACAGCAACAGCTCGCCCTGTCCCAGGATCACGGTCAACAAGTTGTTGAAATCGTGTGCGACGCCACCTGCAAGCTGACCAATGGTCTCGAGTCGCTGTGCTTCTTGCAGGCGATTTTGCAATTCGTTCCGCAACCCTTCCGAGCGGCGACGTTCGGAGATGTCGCGAATGGTGTATTGAATCCCGAGCGCGCCATCGGGTAGCTCGACCCGTCGGCGGTTGACCTCGACGACGACTTCGCGGCCACTTTTGTTGATGATGCGTGCCTCACGAGGAGGCGTTTCCTGACCGCTTTGCAGGATTGCGTGGTACGTTTGTGCGGCGATTTGGCGAAATTGCGGCGGAAAAAATGGGAGCGCATCGATGCGCAGACCGAGAACCTCCTGTCGGGAATATCCACAGAGCGCGACCGAGGCATCGTTCATGAATTGAACCCGCGCTTCCTTGTCCATGAATACGAGGGCATCGGGTGATTGGTGGACAAGTGCGGCAAAGCGCGCCTGGGTTCGCCGGGCGGTTCCAACTGCCGATGCAACGACGCGGTTGGCGGCGACGACCGTTGCGAGCGTGATGCCGAGAACAACAAGGGTCGCCATCAGGGCACGCAAGGGCGCGTGTGGATTCGTCAGTGCAACCGACAGGTGGCCATTCATTTCGAGTACGGCTGCCGTGATGAGCGACGCCGCTGCGGCGATGGCCACGCCCACGGCAAAGCGCAATTTCCAAAGTACGCCGGCAATGGTGACCAGCAAGGGAAAGCCGATGACGGCGAAATGGGTGATGCCACCATGGCCAATGGTGGCGACGGTGAGCCCAACCCAGCTGAACGCCATTGCCACGGCGACCCCATGTTTCGTGCGTCCGAACCGGGCGCCAATGATGACCGCGATGGCTCCGATAATATGGGGAAGGTAAAGGCTCGCAACCACCAACGGTTCGGGGACCACCCAGCGCAAAACGGCGACCATCGCGACCAACACCGACAGCGCCGTCCATGCGATCCGGACGATGCCCTTGCTCGCTTTTCGCGGATCGACCGGCGCATCGAACATCAACCGCGCGAGCGTGGTTTCCGACTCGGGCCTCTCCACCGGAAGGGAGGAGGACTTTTCGTGTTCCACATTACTCACGCGGCCGAGACTATTACCTGCCGCACCAGTCCAGGCAAGTCAGGCAACGTGACGCGCCGCTTCTGGGTTCCGGCTCAGGGTCGGGGCGGGCGACGGGCTTCCGCGAACCACTTTCGGTATTCGGCCATTTTTTTGCGCTGCGCTTCGGGCATGTGGCGGCGGCAGGGACTGGCCTCGGGTGAGCCCGGCATTGCCCCCCAGCGCAATTCGACACAGGCGTTCGGGTTGTACGCCACTTGCAGGGCTTCCTTGCGCGCCAGAATGTCGGCCACGGAAAGTCGAAAACTGCTGCCGTCCGAACGGGTGTAGTCGATGAATCGTCCCACGATTTGCTTTCGGTGCCGGGCCTCGACGGCGCGCGCAACCTCGGCGGGAGCCTGTCCCTTGAGCTGAAACAGCTCGGGATGTTGCACCACGCGGCGGGGCAGGTTTTCGAGAACCGCCATGGCGATCAAGAGTCGCAGATCTCGCGAGGGAGTGGCGTAATCTTCCCAGGGACCCATGGTCTCGAAGATGCGGGGGCCTTCTGGCATTTCCACGACCGGATCGTGGTTGGCATTCATGTATTGCTCGCCGTTGTCCACAGAACGCACCCGCGCCTGTAACTGTTCGTGCAACGCATTCAACGTTTCGTCGTAAGCGGTGTGTGCGTCCATGCCTGCGGGATTGACGAGCTTGCCCATGCGCGCATAGAACGCATCGGCGTCGAGCTTCGATTGCACCATCGAGAAATGCGGCAGAGGGGCGCTCGGAGTGTTTGTGCTACGTATTATCGGTCGATACCATTTCCAGCCAGCGCCTGCGCTCGCAATGTTGTTTGCGTACAGAAAATTGCCTTCCCAGAATCGTTTGCGTGTGATCGACGCATCCGGCTGGCCATCGACCGCGAACAACAATCCTGGACGTCCGTCTTTTTGAGGGACCCAGCGTGCAGCCACCAGCACGTGTCCGTACGGATCGGCGAACACCGCACCGGGTCGCAAGGCTTCTCGATCAAGACCGATTGGATAGAAGTCTGTGTTTTCGTCTGCAAGCGCGGTACGGATGGATCCCGAGTGCGCCGTGTTGGCCAATAAACGTGAGAACTGGGCGAACGCGTCGAGCGGTGTCGTGGCATGAATGGGGTCCGCATTCGTGGCGAGTCCCTCGCAGCGGGGCGCGCGAAGCGGGGTTCCCCGGTCGCACTGGCGCATGCCAAAGGGCAGCCCCATCTTCCACGCAAAATAGGCCCGCAGAAAATAGGGCAGGTCAGCGCAATCGGGTGCCGCCTTCAAGGCCCTTCGGTTGTTCGGGGCATCCTCGCCGAGGCCGAGGTGGTCAAAGAGCGCGTTGCGTTTCGGATCTCGCAGCGCTTCTGCAAGTGGCCGGAACCCAAGTTCTTCATCGGCTGGCGCGTCGAACAAACGTTCTACCCAGGCCGAGTACAGGTCTTCATGGTCCGCGTCCCAATCTTTCAGGGTTGGCCAGTAGGTTTCGATCTTGTGGTTTTCGGCCCCAGCGCTCCTGCCTTGAACGTTGAGCTCGGCACAGGCCATCGGGGAATCGGGATCGCCCACCAGGATCCGATACCGGCCGATAGCAAGCCTTTCAATCGGCGCGTCGAGCGCGTGGGGGAGGCCTTCTTGCTGTAGGCCCTTTACCGCGGTGGCAACGCCGTTTCGTTTCGAGATAATTGTAATACGATTATCCGGATTGACACCACGCGACGTCACGAGGATGCGCAACGGTCGGTTGTTGGTGGGCACCCTGGGGGAGATCCAGAGGTGGGTATTGCCCTCGTTGCGGCAGAGCGCCGCGGCATTCCCTCTGCCCGGCAGGAAGGAAAACAAGAAAAGGGCGGCTAGAATCACGGGCGGCCCCATTCCTTGGAGGCTATCATGGACGGTCCGAGCGACAACCCGATGCAAAACGAAGGAGACTACCTACCCGGCGGATTTCGCATCGTCAGCCCCAGCCATCTGAAGCCGACGCTCTTTGACGGCGCTCGCGCCCGCACCGCTGCGGTCCCATTTTTGCCCACCACGCGGCAAGAGATGGAGGCGCTTGGCTGGGACGAATGCGACGTGGTTGTCGTGACCGGCGATGCCTACATCGATCACCCAAGTTTTGGGATGGCACTCGTGGGTAGACTGCTCGAAGCACTGGGGTATCGGGTGGGGATCTTGTCGCAACCCGACTGGCGTTCCGTGGATCCCTACCGAGCCCTGGGTCGGCCGCGTCTATTTTTCGGCATCACGGCCGGCAACATGGACTCGATGGTCAACCGTTTCACTGCTGACCGAAAGATCCGGCACGACGATGCCTATTCGCCCGACGGTCAAGCAGGCCTGCGTCCCGATCGCAGCGTCAACGCCTATGCACAACGATGTCGCGAAGCGTATTCCGGGGTTCCCGTCGTAATCGGCGGCATTGAGGCCAGCCTTCGTCGAGCAGCGCACTACGATTACTGGGGCGAAAGCGTTCGCCGCTCGGCGATCCTGGATGCGAAGGCCGATCTGCTGGTTTACGGCAATGGCGAACGTCAGATTGCCGAGGTCGCACGGCGACTCGACGCCGGAGAGGCCATCTCAACCATAACGGATATTCGCGGCACCACGTTTTTGCGAAAGACCGGTGTTTTGTTGCCCGGTTTTTCGGAGATCGATTCGAGCTCGGTCGATCATCCCGGGAGAATCGATCGCCACATTGATCCCTATTCGACGGCCACACCCGGTGCCCCCGGATGCGATGTTCCGGCGCCCGACGCCATCCCTGTGTCTCGGTTGCGCAAGGGAGCTGATCGCGCCGATCGCGCCCACTCTGTCGTACGGATGCCCAGTTTCGAGGCGGTTCGCGATGACAAGGTTCTCTATGCCCACGCGTCGCGCGTGCTTCATCAAGAGCTGAATCCGGGAAACGCGCGGGCGCTTGTGCAGCAGCACGGCGATCGCGATGTCTGGATGAATCCGCCTCCCTTGCCGCTTACCACCGCGGAAATGGATGCCGTTTACGAATTGCCCTACCGCCGGATTCCCCATCCCGGATATCGGGGCGCGCGCATTCCCGCGTACGAAATGATTCAAAACTCCGTGACCATCATGCGGGGCTGCTTTGGCGGATGCACTTTTTGTTCCATCACCGAGCACGAGGGCCGCATCATTCAGAATCGGTCCGCCGATTCGGTGCTGCGCGAGATCGAGGCGATCCGTGACACAAGTCCCGGTTTCACCGGCGTCATTTCCGATATTGGCGGCCCGACTGCCAACATGTATCGACTGTCGTGCAAGGATCCCAAGATCGAGGCGGCCTGCCGTTTGCCGTCCTGCGTTTACCCTGGGGTATGCGAGAACCTGAATACCGATCACGGTCACCTGATCGATTTGTATCGACGGGCGCGCGCCCTACCGGGCATCAAGAAGGTGCTGGTTGCCTCGGGGGTTCGATACGATCTTGCGGTTGAGTCGCCCGAGTACATCAAGGAACTCGCCACTCATCACGTCGGTGGTTATCTCAAAATAGCGCCCGAACACACCGAAGATGGCCCTCTGTCGAAGATGCTGAAACCCGGCATCGGCAGCTATGAAAAGTTCCGGAAGTTGTTCGAGCGTTACACAAAAGAAGCCGGAAAAAAGCAGTACCTGATTCCTTACTTCATCGCGGCCCACCCGGGAACCTCGGAAACCGACATGGCCCATCTGGCCCTTTGGTTGAAGAAGAACGGCTTTCGGCCCGATCAGGTGCAGACATTCTTGCCCACGCCGATGGCCACCGCATCGGCCATGTATCACACCGGGAAAAACCCGCTCAAGAAGGTCAGCCGTGACAGTGAAACGGTTGATGTCCCGAAGGATCTGAAGCTGCGTCAGATCCACAAGGCGTTCTTGCGCTACCACGATCCCGACAACTGGCCCGTCTTGCGGCAAGCGTTGCGTCGACTGGGTCTTTCAGACTGGATCGGCAGCGGACCCAATTGCCTTGTGCCTGCGGAACCGGTGCTACATGGTTACAAAAAGGCAAAGCACGAGGCCGCCGAACGGGCGCGAAGGCGATCGCGTGCTGCTCCACTGCGCAAGGCGAAGTAGTGCGCGCCATCGCCAGGAGCGACCTTTCATTGTAGGTTCAGTTCTCGCGTGATTCAACACATCATCTGGGACTGGAATGGCACGCTTCTCGACGACGTCGATTGTTGTGTCGATACTCTGAATAGTTTGCTCCACGAACGTGCCATCCCGCCCGTTTCGCGTTCGTCGTACGTTGGCGCATTTGGTTTCCCGGTTCGCTCGTATTACGAATGGTTGGGCTTTGATTTCGAGCGCGAAGATTTCGGACAACTGTCGGTCGACTTTATTGCGCGGTATCGAACTCGGCTGTCTTCGGTCACGTTGCATCGGTCGGTCTTGTCCTTGCTGACGGCCTTGCAGGGTCGAGTGCAAAGCCAGCGGGTGGTTTCGGCGATGGAACATGCCTTGCTCGGCGAGATGCTACACAGCTATGGCGTCGCTCCCTTTCTTGAAAGCCACCACGGTACCGGTGACTTGCAAGCAGGCTCAAAGGTCGATGTAGGACGGCGTGCGCTGGCGCAGATGGGTGCGATTCCAGACGAGGTTTTACTTGTCGGCGACACCTTGCACGATCACGAACTCGCCGAGGCGCTTGGATGCGCCTGCGTGTTGTTCACGGGAGGTCACCAAAGTGCGCCTCGTCTGCAAGTCGCTCGCCGTCCGCTCGTGGACACGCTGTCGGAAATTTTGGACCACGTTTAACTGACTAGTCGAGCGCCGCTCGTACGGCACGCAGACCCGCCCGGATATCTTCGGCCGAGCCGATACGTTGTTCCTTGTCCTTCACGAGACAACGATCAATGAGATCGTCCAGCACCTTCGGCAAGCCCGGCACCAGGCTTGAAACCTTCGGGGGTGCAGTGTGCATGTGGTGGTACAGAACCTCGCCTTCAATGAAGGGTGGCTGTCCTGTCAGACACTCGAAGAAGGTGCACCCAATGGAGTAGAGATCCGCGCGGAAGTCGACGTCGCGGCCGAGAATTTGTTCGGGCGACATGTAAAGCGGTGTTCCCTGAACAACCGTCTTCGTGATCTTCATGGCTCCAATCGCGCGGGCGAGACCGAAATCGCCTACCTTGACCATGCCGTCGTGTGTGAGAAACATGTTGGCTGGCTTGATATCGCGATGAATGATGCGCCGCTTGTGCGCGTACCCTATCGCGCGGCAAAGCTGGTCGATGACATCCACTGCTTCTTCGGGGGTGAGCTTGGTTCGCTTTTCAAGGATCGCATCCAGTGCGCCGGGTCCCTCGACCATCTCCATGACCATGAACAACTCACCGGCTGCATTGCCGTAGTCGTAAACCGTCACGATGTTCGGATGGTTCAACGCGGCAAGCGATTTGGCTTCAAGCGAAAACTTGGCCGCGATCTCCGGATTGTCGCGGATGTCGGGGCTCATGATTTTGAGTGCGACCTCGCGGTCCAGAACCACATCTAGGGCCTTGTAAACAACGCCCATTGCGCCCGCCCCCAGCTTTCCGGTTCGCTGATACCGTTCAAGCTTGGTGCCGCCTACGTCCGGAACCGGAGTCAATTCTTCCGGCGTGATGCCCAGTCCCGGTTGGCGAATGGCCGAGGGGGTAGCCGCCGCCGTTGCCGGTCCCGCCGCCATAGAAAGGCCCACGCCCGTTGGTGAGCCTGCCTGGGTCCCGGGATGACCATTCGGAAGCGGCGGCATGTTGAATCCGACCGCCACTTCGGAACGTGGTACAAATGCCTGTGCGCCACCGCCGGTTGGTGAGTTTGCGGCAAACGGGTTCTGGCGTGCGCCCGAGGGCGGTGCGGACGCAAACGGATTCTGGCCCATGCTGCTCGGCGGGTTTGAGGCGAAGGGATTCGCATTCGCAGGACGATTCGGAGACGTCGCGTAGGCAGAGCCGTCCCCAGAGCCTTCGTTGCCTCCACGGCCCGATGACGGACGCTCAAGCACGCGTGAAACACCTTCTCGTTTGCGCTCCCATTCGAGGTTGATTGGCAGATCGTGTTGTTTGGTCTGCAAGATCTCGAAAGGGCGTCGGATGGTCAATCCGTCGGCAAAAATCGAAATGGTTCGACGGCCGCGCGGAACGTCGAAAGTCGCTTTTCCGTCGGTGTTGGTACGCCACTTGGTGGCTTCGTCCTGGTCGATCCAGATGATTGCGCCCGAGACGGGCTTCTCTCCATCCGTCACACTGACGACGAACTGAGCGTGGGTGGCTTCCATGCTGAACTGAACGGCCGCCTTCTTTCCCGGTTGAACCTGGACTTCCCGCGAGAAAGACTCGCCGTCGACCACAACCACATCGCCACCGCGTTTGTAGGTTCCGAAAAGGTGAACGTAGTACTTGCCGCGGGCAATTCTCGGGAATGTGGTTCGCGCGCCGACCCGTATGGCCTCGTCCGCCGTCTGTTTTGGAGGGGTTCGGCGCATGCGCTCTATGAAGTTGTTGGGTGGCCCAACGGCCGGGCCGGTCGGCGTTCGTGTAATACGGATGCTGAAAAGCTGTTCGTCGGCCTCGGGCATTTCCTTGATGTGGACGACGATGGAACCCGACAATACCCTGCGCGCAAGGAACGCTGCTGCGACAAGGATGATCACCGCCAACACGATCCAGGGGGTCGGGTTGATTGTCAGAAGGCCATTCAACTTGCCTTCGATCGTTTCCTCGCTGGTCCAGGCCCGTCGGGTTTTGGTGTCGACCAGCATCAACGTGATCTGGGCGCTCGAACCGTTGGGGCGAATCTTGTAAAGGACCAGTCCTTCGGCGTAAGCGCTGGCCGCGAGGTTGGCGAGCCCGTCCTCGGAAAGCTGGGTTCCTCGAATGGGTTCCTGACCGGGATGCGGTGGTCGGACCGCTATCTCGTAGGGTTTACCCGCGAGCGCAGCGCCGAGCCCGATTCGCAACATGTCCTCGTTGACCTTGTACGGCGAATAGAACGGTTCACCGCTACCAGCCATTGGCAACAGGGTAACGGACGAGATTTCTCGTTTCGAGAGCGCCTCGAATC
>JAWXBF010000190.1:0-2755 GCA_034439895.1 Deltaproteobacteria bacterium | reverse complement strand
TGTGCTACGACCACCCAGCAGCAAGGATTCGTCAGGCGCGGTGCGCGGCAAGGTCGACATCTTGATGAAGGTCTCGTCCCCCTTTTCGTCGCGTGGACCGAAGCGATCGATTCGGCTCATCGTACGGTTGGGGCGTCCGTCACTTGAAGGTCCGACGTCAATCAGACCGCAACAGGTGTTGCCCGACAAAAACGCCACCGAAAGGCCACGATCGATCGCAGCCTTTAAACCGTAAAACATGGGCAGGGAATAGTATTCATCGTGCCCCATCGAGACGAGGCCTCGGCCTCGCAGCAGGCTTCCAGCGTCGGTGTGTACATCCAAGTTTGAGATGTAGCTGGCATCGTAGCCCTGTGATTCCAGCCAAAACACGGTGGGAAACTCCCACAGCAAAAATTCACCCGATCCCTGCGATTGCGGCGGCATCCCAAACTGGCAATACCGACCGTAAGGCCGATCAAACGTGACACGGGATCCAGCTCCCCAAAACCACGTATCGATGCCGTCGTCATACAGCGAATGTTGTTTGGGCCAGCGGTTGTAGGCCTGCCATGTGGTATCCGAGACCTGCACCAGGAAATCAGCTCTGCGATCGTCTCGTACCACAAAGGTAATGAAGCTATCGAGACCCGTCGAGTGTATTCGCAGCTTCGCGAGATACACGCCGCTACACCAGTCGTTTGGAATCACGAACGCGGTCGCAACCTCCCAGTGGCACTCGCGCACACGGCCCGGACCCTCGGGTGGATCCTCCTGGATGCGACCCTGAAAGGGTCCGAGTTTCGCCATCGATCGCGCGCCCGTGCCCCCGTAATAACCCATCCGGAAAATCTCGACCTCGAAGGAAGCCGAGGGATTCGTGCTGACAAAGAGCTCAAGCTTCTCGCCCGCGCGGATGGAGGTGGCCGAGGCGTAGCCCTCGATTCCCGGACTCCGGTACGTCGTTGCGGGATCTAACTTTGGATTCTGCAAAAGCCAGGTGCGCGTCCCTGCGTGCGCATTCTCACGTCGAATCAGATCCCCCGCTTCCGATGTGTAGGCGGTCCTCGGCAATTGGGGTGCGCACGATGGAAGCACGCCGGGCAGAAGCGCGGCAGCTCCCATTTTGGACAGCGTGACGATCGCCTTCCGACGCTCGGCTGAACCGGGTGATGGCTTCGACATCAAACGGACTCGATGGGAACGCGCGGGGGAGTGGCGCCGGGAATTTCGGGCTCAAAGACGCCGAGGACGTAGTTGGCCTCGTACCAGATCTTTTGTAGGGCTCCTGCTTCGCCGGGATCGTCGGCCACGAGCGTCAGGATCTTCATCATGCTTTCACGGGCTCTGCGCAACTCGAAGGCAAGCCAGCGGGTTTGTGTCCCCATGTCACTTTCGTCACGCCTAACGGCGTTTTCGATCTCGCGGATCCGGCGTTCGGTCAACAGATGGCGTCGTGGTGGACGCCCCGAACCATCACAATCGCCACAACGAACGGGGCCGTTCACACTGCCCACCTCTCCAAGTCCAAGACAGGTCAAGCACTTTCCGCGCAGGCTCTCGTTGTTTCCCATGAGGGGATATTACCGCCGATTCGCACCAATCAACAGATGCCAACCTCGCTTCTTTGCCCGCCAACCTGGTTGGCAAGGTTTTACCTGACACCCCGTCAAATCCCCGGTTTTGTCGGAAACACCTGGCACAGCACTTGCGATGAGATCGAGACATGACCACGAAACGCACTACGGCCATCGACCTCGCAAAGCGCTGGGGCTGGGCAGGATTTTCCGCCTTCCTCCTCGCCATCACCTCCTGCACCGTCCACGATCTTGAGGCGCCAATGCCGCTACCCGGGGGCCAGTTCGACGTGTTGCAAGAAGTGAACCCCATCCGCGATATCGACATCCTGTTCGTCATCGACAACTCACATTCAATGAAGCTCGAGCAGGAAAACCTGAGGAGAAATTTTCCAAAGTTCATCTCTGTGCTACAGAACATCAAGGGCGGATTACCCGACGTTCACATCGGCGTCGTTTCCACCAACGTCGGAGCGGGGAACATCCTCTTCCCGGGCAACAGTGCCTGCAGTTTTCCCGGTGGTGATCGCGGGCAGTTCAAGCCGACCGTCGATAGCGGTCTTGAACCTGGCGCCAAATTCATCATCGCCACGAACGGCGGCAAACAAGACAACATCGTCGGAGACGCGTCGATTGCCGAGGTTTTCTCCAGGCTGGCGAACCTGGGAATCGAAGGTTGCGGCTACGAACACCAGCTGCAGGCAGCACGACTCGCCCTCTTCGAGAGCTCGACGCCAAACAACGTCAATTTCCTCCGCAAGGATGCGTACCTGGCAATTATCTTCATCACGGATGAAGACGACTGCTCGGCCCCTCCGGACTCTGATTTTTTCGTCAGCTCCGACTATTCGACAACCGAGCAACAGCCCAGCTTGCGTTGTGCACTCGCTGGTCATCGCTGCGACGGCGCATTTCCGCCCGCAAGCGCGTTCCAAACCGCACTCGCCAACTGTGTTGCAGATGAAAATGGTGGCGGCAAGTTGATCCCCGTCGCCGGAATCGTCAACGACATCAAAAGTCTCAAAACCGCACCCGGGCGAATCCTCGTCTCCGGAATCATGGGCAAGTCAGCAGATCCGGCATCAAGCAACTACGCGATTGTTCGCCGGGACGGCAAATTCGATCTGGCGCCGACCTGTACAACCCCGGACGGTTCTGCTGCGCCTGCTCTTCGCATGAAACAGTTTGTCGAAGCGTTC
>JAWXBF010000189.1:0-4729 GCA_034439895.1 Deltaproteobacteria bacterium | reverse complement strand
CGTTTCGTTGCGACGGCCGGGGGTGGGGTAGCGGCAGATCTGAAACTCGGAGGTACCCGCCGGTCGAAAGTAGCTTTCGTTCGTTGCCAAAAATGGGTAGGTCACGTCGTCGACGCCGGATCGCCCCTTGCGCAGATGCACGCTTTCGCCCCTTGCACTCAGACGAAAACCCAGGTGGTATGGCCCCTGTTTCAAGCTGTCGTCGGCGTGTAGTACGATAGTGTCACCGGGTGCCAAGGCTTTTCGTGGCAGGGGTTGTGCGCCGCCGTCATTGGCGATGGCATAGTCAGAAAGCTCGACCGGCCCGGGTCCGAGATTGGTCAATTCGACGTAGTCGTCGGCCTCAAGGGCCTCGTCGAGATAGACGCCGTCGTTGTCGGCCACGAGTTCGCTGATGACGAGGCCCGATTGTCCACGAACCGGTGGGCCAGGATCCTGGCAACCTGTCAGGCCACACATCCCGATTGCGATGAAAATCTGAGACCCCGCCACCCTCGCCCGTCGCAACGGCCGCGCGTCCTGGCGCTTTCCTGGCGTTATACGGTCGGTTGGTCGAGGCGGATGCACGGTAATTAGGAATGAAGCAAGGGGGATGCCAGTCGCAGGGCGTGTTCCAAAAAGGCGCCGATGGCAGGGACGTCGTTTCGAACCCACGGTTCGGGATCGCGCGGATTGAAGCGGAAGAAAGCAGAAGGCGCCCGCAGGTTTTGCCGCAAGCTGGCGGGGATTGAAAATGTTTCGAGGCACATCGCCCAGGTGCCGAGGTGGTGGTGTTGGTAGTCCTCCATTTCACCCGTGAACGTGTCCAGCCAGCGGCTGGCAAGGCGGGAATAACGCCAGCTCAACTGGTGCTGCGAAAAGGTACGACAAAGGGTGACGTACGTTGCGTAACTCTTCCGGTCCGTCACGTGCGCCGGAATGGTTCGCCCGAGAAAGGAATGGACGTTGATTGCTGCGGCAAAACGATATTCCTGCAACAACGTCGCAAGTGCTGCCGTCTCGGGCTCGGACAGGGGCGCCGGTCCGACGTAGGTCGCAGCACCAGGCGTCGTCGAGCCCGCTCCCGGTAGCTTGCGCCGCACGGCTCCCAAGGGAAGCGGAAAGTTGCGGTTCAGATCGACGCCGCGGGCGTTGCTGCGCAAGTGTGCTACGGAACCCTGTCCCTGTTGCTCCCACGTGCGAGCGTAGCCGTCGGGATTGAGACACGGGATGACCCACAGTTCGGCCGCCTCTCGCAATGCCACGATTTCGGGGGGCGGATTGGTCTGCAGGACACCCATCGCAACCCGCGAGCCGATGTATTCGAGGCCGTGGATGTTGGCGCATAGGAGGACCCTGGGGCAGGTCGCGTTCTGGCCGCGCGTCGCTGGAATGCGGGCCGCCAGCAGCTTGCGCCCCATCACGCTTTCTCCGTACTGCACCAAATCCCCCCCGAGTGCCTGCGTCCGCGCCACGAATTCGCCATCGCGCGCCTCGGGGCTGGGGTAGGGGGCAAGCGGGTCGGCCATGCAGGGTGTCCATTGTGGTCCGGAGTGGCGGTTGAAAAAAGCAAAAAAATCCGGTAGTTTTGCTGCCATGAACGCACTCGAGTCGCTCAAGAAATATACGGTCGTGGTCTCGGACACGGGCGACATCGATGCCATTGCCAAACACAAGCCGCGCGACGCCACGACGAATCCATCGCTGCTGCTGAAGGCGGCAAAGATGCCGCAGTATCGACCGCTTGTGGACGAGGCACTTTCCCACGCCTCGAAGCAATCGTCGGACAAGGCAGGCCGCGCCTCCGCATTTACCGATCGCCTGTCGGTCAACTTCGGCAAAGAGATACTGAAGATTATCCCCGGTCGCGTCTCGACCGAGGTGGATGCGGCGCTCAGCTTTGACCGGGAAGGCACCATCGCAAAAGCCCGACAGTTGATGGGCCTGTATGAAAACGATGGCATCGCTCGCGAGCGGGTGCTCATCAAGGTCGGCAGCACCTGGGAAGGCATTCAGGCGGCCGGCCAGCTTGAAAAAGAAGGCATTCACTGCAACCTCACCTTGTTGTTCAGCTTTGCGCAGGCGGTTGCCTGTGCGCAGGCTGGTGTCACGTTGATCTCGCCCTTCGTGGGTCGTATTTACGACTATTACGTCAAGGCCGGCGGCGGCAAGGACATCGCCCCCGAAGCCGATCCCGGCGTCACTTCGGTCGAACGCATCTATACGTACTACAAAAAGTTTGGCTACAAGACAGAGGTCATGGGCGCCAGCTTCCGCAAGATCGAGCAGGTCATTCGCCTTTGTGGCAGCGACCTGTTGACCATCAGCCCTGAACTTCTGGCCGAGCTCGCCTCGCGCGACGGAGAGATCGAACGTCGCCTCGATCCAGCCAAAGCCGCCTCGGCGAATCTCGAAAAGGTGGATCTCGACGAGAAAGCCTACCGTTTCGCGCACAATCAGGACCCGATGGCAGTCGAGAAACTCTCGGATGGCATTCGCAAGTTCTGGGAGGACGGTCGCAAGCTTGAGGCATACGCCCAGGAACTGGTCTCGGCCTAGCGGGTGGCGGGTCGCAAAAGTGATCTCGACGGGTTTCGGGCCTCTTGCTCAGTTGAAATAGATTCCGACGACGGCACCGGTACAGCACGTTGCGATCGTTCCGGCGATGATGCTCTTGCCGCCCATGGAAACGATCTCGGCTCTTCGTTCGGGAGCGGCCGCGCACAGGCCGCCAAGCAAGATGCCGAGGCTGCCAAAATTTGCAAAGCCACACAGGGCGTAGGTCATGATGGTCTGCGATCGTGGGCTCAGCGCACCTGCGGGCAAGTGTGACATTTGCAAGTAGGCGAGGAACTCGTTGAGGATCGTCTTCGTGCCCATCAATGCGCCGGCGGTGCCCGATTCGTGCCACGGGATCCCCATCAACCAGGTCACGGGCGTCATGGCCCAGCCGAGGGTGCGCTGAAGGGAGATCGGTACTCCGCCAAGTTCGGGCAGAAAGCCGAGCGCACCGTTGACGAGGAAAACGAGCGATACGAGTACGATGAGCGACGCGACGACGAGGAGCAGCACGTCAAGCCCAGTTTTGGTGCCAAGCGTGATCGCATCCATCGTGCTTTGGGCGGCGCTCATGGGTTCGGACTCGACCGCACCGGTATCGGTAAATACGACCGTTTCCGGGATCATGGCCATCGCGATGGTGACGGCGGCAGGCGCGCTCATGATGGAGGCAATCATCAGATGGGCTGCGGCATGGGGAACGACCGGTGATATCACGGACGCATACACGACCAGCACGGTCCCGGCGATGGAGGCCATCCCCGCCGTCATCAATACAAATAACTCTGATCGCGTCATACGGTTCAGATAGGCCCGCACAAACAACGGACCCTCGACCATCCCGACGAAAACGTTCGCTGCGGTTGACAGGCCGACGGCGCCGCGGATGCCAAAGGTCTTTTGCAACATCGCGGAAAACAAACGTACGATGGCAGGCAAAATCCGCCAGTAGGTCAAGACCTCGGTGAGTGCGCTCACGACCAGAATGAGCGGCAAGGCTCGAAACGCGAGAATGTAAGTGGCACCGGGGCTCGAAACCTCAAACGGTGCGGGTCCGCCGCCGAGATATCCGAAAACAAGCTGTGTCCCCGCCTCCGTTGCGGTTTGCAGGGCGTCGATTGCTTTTGAAAGTATCGCGAATCCCGAGGTGACGAAGGGAACCTTCAACAACACCGCCGCGATCACGACCTGACTGAGGACGCCGGCCAATAACAGTCGGGGGGAAACCGCTTTGCGATTCTCGGAAATACCCCAGGCGATGCCGACAAACGCAAGCAGTCCGAACGCCGAGTGCAGCCGGTTCATCTGCGATACCGCTCTTCTTCGTCGTAATACGAATCGAACCCCAGGATCTCACGCAGGGCAGGGAAGTCCATCAGACCTGGCACCTGGGTGCCCGCGCGCAGCGCGGAAAGAGCCTGATTCATGGCCCCGACGGCTGCATTTTGCAGGGTCATCGGATAAGCGGCGATGCGGTAGCCCATGGCTTCCAGTTTTGCCGGGGGTAACACCGGCGTTTTGCCACCCTCGACCATGTTGGCGAGCGTCGGCACCGTCACCAACTTGCAGAACCGTTCCATTTCCGACTCGCTTTCAGGTGCTTCCAGAAACAGGATGTCGGCGCCCAGATCCGCAAAGGCGGATACGCGATACATCGCCTCGTCAAACCCATCCGTGGTACGCGCGTCGGTGCGTGCGAGGATCAAGATGTCGGCCCCTTCATTGCGCGCGTCCACCGCGGCTGCAATGCGCGCGATCGCCTCTTGTCGCTCCACCACCTGTTTGCCGCGGGTATGTCCACATCGCTTGGGCGCAACCTGATCTTCGATCATCACAGCGGCGAATCCAGCTTGCGCGTAGCCCCGCACGGTTCGCTTGACGTTGATGGCATTGCCGTATCCCGTGTCGCCGTCGCCGAGCACCGGGATGGAAACCGCAGCACAAATGTCGCGCCCCGCGTCCACCATTTCGCCATACGAAATGAGGCCGGTGTCGGGCTGACCAATGCGCGCGGCCGAAACGGCAAAGCCACTCATGAAGGTGAGTTCAAACCCTGCGCGCTCCACGAGTCGGGCCGACAGGGCATCAAAGCAACAGGGCATCACCCGCAGCCCGGGTTTTTCCAACTGCGCACGCAGGCGTTCGACCGTCGAGCCAGGTTCTTTTGCCACGCCTTATTTTAGCCCGATTT
>JAWXBF010000188.1:0-9829 GCA_034439895.1 Deltaproteobacteria bacterium | reverse complement strand
GCCGGATCCGGCAAGAAGGCGGGCGAGTTTTATACCCCGCAGCAGATCTCCGATATCCTCTCCACCATCGTCACGCTGGACAGCCAGGAGCCCAAAACCGGCGTGAAAAATCGGCTCGAAAGCGTGCTCGACTTCGCCTGCGGCTCCGGGTCCCTGTTGCTCAACGTGCGCAAACGCATGGGGCCCCAAGGCATCGGCAAGATCTACGGCCAGGAAAAGAACATCACCACCTACAACCTGGCCCGCATGAACATGCTGCTGCACGGGGTGAAGGACACCGAGTTCGAAATCTTTCACGGTGACACGCTGACAAACGAGTGGGACACGCTGCGCGAGCTAAACCCCGCAAGGAAACCCAGCTTCGACGCCATCGTCGCCAATCCGCCGTTCAGCTACCGCTGGGACCCCACCGATGCCATGGGCGACGACGTGCGTTTCAAAAACCACGGCCTGGCCCCAAAATCCGCTGCGGATTTCGCTTTCCTGCTGCACGGCTTCCACTTCCTGAAAGACGAAGGCGTGATGGCCATCATTCTTCCGCACGGCGTGCTCTTCCGTGGCGGTGCCGAAGAACGCATCCGCACCAAGCTGCTGAAGGACGGCCACATCGACACCGTCATCGGCCTGCCGGCGAACCTCTTTTACTCCACCGGCATCCCCGTATGCATTCTCGTGCTTAAAAAGTGCAAGAAGCCCGACGACGTGCTTTTCATCAACGCCGCGGAGCACTTCGTTAAAGGCAAACGCCAGAACCAACTGACCGAAGAGCACATCGCCAAGATCATCGACACCTACCAATTCCGAAAGGAAGAGGACCGCTACGCCCGCCGCGTCGGGATGGAGGAGATCGAAAAGAACGACTTCAACCTGAACATATCCCGCTACATCAGTACGGCCGTGGGTGAGGAAGAGATCGACCTGGAGGCGACACATGCTGGCTTGGTGCAAATCGAGAGCTCGATCCTTGCGGCAACGGCGAAGCATAACGAATTCCTAAAAGAGCTGGGCATCCCCCCGCTGCCATCGCCAGAGTGAGCGGCAGCAGAAACAGTTCTGATTTCCTTCGTTGATTGTCGGCTGATGCTACATAGGGCGCAACCCGGTCGACAAAGGCATCAGTCCTACGCCGCGCCCTAAACTACCGCTCCACGGTGCACTTGTGCGCGCGCGCCACCCAGGCCGACTGGGGTTCGCCGAAGCCGCCTTCGCGTCCAAATCGGGGTTGCGCACGCAGGCGACCGATGACCTCGATGTCGCAGTGGGCGTCGAAGCGGCGCAATTTTTCCTTTGGAATGTTCTTCGGCGGTTCCTTGGCGAGGCGTGCGGCGATCGCCGGCTCGTCGAATAGGCCCGGCATATAAAGCAACTGGCCGTGCGCGGTCACGTAAGCGACCAGCGTTTTTGCGTAGGGGGGTGGCGGCGTGACGGGCTTGCCTGGCTCTTCGTAGGCGCAACGCAGATCGCCGATCGATTTTTTGGCGGCGCACCAGATCTCGTAGCGATCGATCGTGATGAGTGAAATGGTGGATCGCACGCGGGTACCGATGCGCATGGGCGTTCCCCGTGTGTAGAAGAAAATCGGGATTGCCAGGATGACGCTGAGGCCGATCAACGCCCATTCGAGGCGCAGGGACGGGACAGTTTTTTCGGGCTCGAAAGTTAGAGGATCCACGCGGGGCGGAATTGTCGCATAGAATCGCCGCGCGATGCGCGTCCTTCGTCGAACCCTGTCCGAACATGGCCCCCTCCTGGCTGCGTGTTTCGGCCTGATTGCCCTCGGGATTGCTCTGCGAGCCTTTGGCCTTGCGCACCCCCCGGAGATGACCTTTGATGAAGACCACTTCGTCAACAACGCCCGCAACTACATCGGTGGCCTGCGGGACAACAACGATCACCCGCCGCTTGGAAAGCTTTTGATGGCGGTTGCTATCAAGGTGATGGGTGACAGCAGCCTGGGCTGGCGAACGGCGCCCTACCTCTTTGGTCTGGGCAACATTGGCCTCGGGTTTTTGTTGGGCCGAAAGTTATTCGGAACACTCGTCGCGGGCTTGATTGCAGCAACCCTGATCGCGACCGATGGATTTTTCATCTGTTACTCGCGCTGCGCGTTGCTGGACGGCATGTTGGTGTTTTTCATGCTCGCTTCGGCCCTTTGCTTTGTGCGTGCCGACAGGGTTTGGAAGCTATCGCTTGGGGCCTTTCTGGCAGGCTGCGCCGCCACGGTGAAGTTCTCCGGGGTGGTGATGGTGATTCCGCTTCTGCTCACCTGCTGGACGCAACGCAAACACCTGCCGTGGTGGTCGCTCTTGACGACCGTGACCTTCCCGGCGGCCTATTTCCTGTGCTACGGAACCGGCCTCTATGTCTCGGGGCGCCCTTACGGGCCCCGGGGCGTGGTCGATGCCAGCCTGGATCTGTTGCGCCAACATGCGGGCGCCAACACGAAGGCCCATCCGGCCTCCTCTCTTTGGTACACGTGGTTTGTTCCGATGGAGCCGATTACCTTCCGCTACATCAAGATCACCGATGACAGGATCCGTGGTCTGACAACACTCGGCAATCCCCTTTTGTGGTGGACGACGCTGTTGTCACTGATTGCGACGGGCGTGACCGGTGTGCAATGGCTCTGGACGTGGATTCGCAAGCATCCGATGGATGAGGGACGCAAGAAACACACCGGCGCCCGCTTGTGGTTGGCCTTGTTGTGGTTGATGCCGATGGTGCCATGGATGTTCACCAGGCGAGATTCGTACATGTACCACTACTTGCCGTGTTACGGATTTGGGCTTGTCCTCCTCGGCAGCACCGTGGCCGATCTCTACCAGCGTCGCCGGGCCTGGGTCATCGGGGGCTTCGCGGTGTTGGTGCTGGTCGCGGCCTTCTACGGGCCGGTCGCGGGACAACTTGAGGTGACCCACATCGGCTGGCGCCACCGCCTGTTTCTGCCGGTGTGGGACTGACCGTCGCCGGGTCGGGCCCGAGCGCGTTGGCGAGGATAACCGTTCGCAAGGCGTTTCGCGAAGGCGGCGCTTGAAGCGTTCCCAACTCTGCGGCAGGGTGCGGATCATGCGTCGACCTTGTCTGTTTATCTCTGTTGCGGTCGTTGTCTTTGCCCACGTGACGGGTGCCCGCGCCGACGTGAAGGTGCCTGCCATTTTCGGTGACCACATGGTGCTGCAAGAGGGCCGCGACTTACCTTTTTGGGGCAAGGCCACGCCGGGTGAAACCGTCACGGTTCGCGCCCATGACAAGGTGGGCAGTGCGGTCGCCGATGCCTCGGGTCGATGGCGGGTCGACCTGCCCCCCATCACCGCAAAGGGACCCTTCGAGGTGGCGATCCAGGGCGCGAACCGTATTGCGTTTTCTGACGTGGTGATGGGCGAGGTTTGGTTCGCCTCCGGCCAGTCGAACATGGAATTTGGTCTGTCTGAATCGGATGGCGGCAGCGAGGCCGTGGCGGGTGCGGCCGATCCGGGCTTGCGCTTGTTTCGAGTGAACCGGGCCGATCGCGTGCCCGCGGCCTCCGAGGACGTGCGTGGCAACTGGGCCGTCTCGGCGCCCGAAACGGCAGGAAACATCAGTGCGGTTGGATTTCATTTTGCGCGCTTTCTGCGCAAGTCCCTGCAAAAACCGGTGGGCATTGTGCACACCGCGTGGGGCGGCACACCGGCCGAGGCCTGGACCCGAACGGCCTCCTTGCAAGGAACGCCGGAGCTGGCCTCGATGGTAGAATTTCCCGCGACGGATCAGAAGACGCTTGCGGCGATCCGGGCCCGCTACGAGAAGGCAGTAGAAAAGTGGGATGTGCAGCACCGCAATGCGAATCCACCCAATCGCGGTGAAAAACTGGGTTTTGCCAAACCCTCCGCATCGCTGCAGGGTTGGACACAGGTTTCGGTGCCAGGCATCTGGGAGGATCAGGGCCTCGTGATCGACGGTGCCGTCTGGTACCGACGCGAAGTCATCGTCCCCGAAGATTTTGTCGGCAAGACACTGAACCTCTACCTAGGCGGCTTGAATGATTGTGGTACGATTTATGTCAACGCAGTGCAGGTGGGCGACGGTTGCAAGCGGGTGGAAGGTCGATTTTCGCAGCGCGAGCTCTACGCGATCGATGCGAAAATCGTAAAGTCCACCACGCTGACGATTGCCGTACGCATCTTTGATGAAAGGGGTCGGGGCGGATTCCGGTCGGCTCCCGGGGCGATGGCCGTCATGCGTTCGGATGCGCTGACCGATGTCCGTGTGCCGCTTGCCGGGCCCTGGATGCAGAAGGTCGAGAAGGCTTTGCCACAGATGGATCCAGATTTTTCGTCACGGCCGGTTCCACCCGCGGGCATGGCCGATGCACAGGCACCCGGTGCACTGTTCCACTACATGCTGGCGCCCATGATTCCGTTCGCGATGCGCGGGGTCATCTGGTATCAGGGCGAAAGCAACGCTGGCCGTGCGCGCCAGTATCGTCCGTTGTTTGCGACAATGATTCGCGACTGGCGCGATGCCTGGGGTCAGGGCGATTTCCCATTCCTCTTTGTACAGCTTGCGAACTACGACTCGGGCATGGGTCGTGCCGATCACGACTGGGCCGCGTTGCGCGAGGCGCAGTCGATGGCCCTGTCTCTGCCGAACACCGGTATGGCGGTGGCCATCGACATTGGCAATCCCACCGACATTCACCCAACCAACAAGCTGGAGGTGGGCCGTCGCCTTTCGCTGTGGGCGTTGAACCAGGTTTATTCGAGGGAAGCCGGCGAGTACTCCGGTCCGCTGTTCGCGGGCTGGTCACGCGAGGGCAAGACCGGCCGTGTTGCGTTTAGCCATGGTTCGGGATTGCGTCCGGCGTCGGGCAAGACCCTGGTCGGCTTTCAGATTGCGGGTTCGGATCGCAAGTTCGTGAATGCACAGGCCACGGTCGACAAGGGAACCATCGTGCTTTCGTCGCCGGAGGTTTCAACGCCCGCGGCGGTTCGATATGGCTGGTCGGACGCGCCGGTTTGCAACTTGCAGAATGCGGCGGGCCTGCCGGCATCGCCGTTCCGCAGCGACGACTGGCCCTACGCCCCCTAAAAATGGGATTCCCTCTAGCCACGCGCCCGGCAAACTGGTAGTTGCCTGGCATCGTGAACGAAGCCTCTTTGCTTGCCGAAGTTGGACTGCAGATCCCGCGCATTCTTTTGCCCGCCCCCGGCGTGGATGCAAGCGCCTGGGCCGTCGTGGCTTGCGATCAATACACGTCGGAGCCGGAATACTGGGAAGCGGTCGACCGACGGGTCGGGGCCTTGCCATCGACGCTGCGTTTGATCTACCCCGAGGTCTATCTCAACGAGGCCGACGGTCAGGCCCGCGTCACACGCATCAACGCTTCGATGCGACAGTACCTTGAGACGGATGTGCTACAAATCAGCGAGCCGGGCTTTGTCCTGGTCGAACGCCACTTGCCTTCGGGTAAAAAGCGCCTGGGACTGATGGTCGCGCTCGATCTCGAGCGCTACGATTTTAGCCCTGGCTCGACCTCGCTTGTGCGGGCCACCGAGGGCACGATCCTCGATCGCCTGCCGCCGCGCATTCAGATTCGCAAGAACGCGGCACTCGAATTGCCCCACATCATGGTGCTCATCGACGATCCGGAACGCACCGTGATCGAACCCTTGCAGCGGGCCGCGCTCGACCCGGCGTACGACGTGGCGTTGATGCAGGGTGGGGGCCGTTTGACGGGGCGTTTTGTTCGGGCCCCGGCGTTGATGGCCGGCATTGGCAATGCGCTTGCTGCACTGGCACGGACCGAACTGATGGTGAAAAAGTACGGAGCCGGCGATCGCGGCTCGTTCCTCTTTGCCATGGGAGATGGCAACCATTCCCTCGCGACAGCAAAGGCGATCTGGGAAGAGATGAAAAAATCCGGCACCGCGACGCCGGATCATCCCGCACGTTTTGCCCTGGTCGAACTCGTCAACCTTCACGACGATTCACTCGAATTTGAAGCCATTCACCGGGTCCTGTTCCATGTGGATTCTGCCAAGCTGTTTTCAGAGATGGAAACCGTGTTGGCCCGAAAGGGCGCCAAGGTTGCCGTGACCCTCGAATCGCATGACAAACTTTCGGCGTTGCTGGCCGAAAACGATGGCTCAGGAGTTCAGGTCATCCCGTTTGTTTCGGCGCAAGGTTGGGGCGCGCTGCGCATCACCCATTCGCCACACACCCTGGCGGTTGGTGCCTTGCAGAATTTTCTCGATGGGTATTTGAAGGCGCACGGTGGCGACATCGACTACGTTCACGGTGATGAAACCGTGGTGCGGCTTACCTCCTCGGCGGATCGGCTGGGGTTCTTCTTGCCGAGTATTGCAAAACACGATCTTTTTCGAACGGTGTTGCGCGATGGTCCCTTGCCACGGAAGGCGTTCTCCATGGGTGAGGCCCACGAAAAACGGTTCTACATGGAAGCGCGTCGAATCACGCCGTAGCGTTGCTATCGGGTCCGGATGTCGACGGCGATGGGCCGATCCGGTGCAACGGTTACCCAGATTGGATTGGCATCGCCCGGCGACGCGCCTCGGATTGCCACGGGATCGAGCATCGACGGTTCGCCGGTCTTGAGATTGGCCTCGGGCCCGCCGAGCAGGTGCGCCTCCAGTCGGTATCTGCCCGCGCAGGGACCGGTTTCGAGATCAAAGGCAACACGGCCCTTCGCGCCGGCGTCGATCAACCTTGCGGCAATGGGAAGGTTGGGGTCTTCCGGGATGAGGGTAATCCAGCCCCAGTACAGCGGTTTGCCGTCGATTTGCACCGCGACCTCGACCGGGATCCGTTCGGCGTCGGTCAGAAATCGCTGCCGTTTCAGCCAGTCGAAAAGCAGCACGGGCCAGCGGGCCAGATCCGGATCGCCTGTGCCCATGCCCATGCCATGCGCGCCATGTCCAAAAACATGCAGCGCTGCCGGAACGCCGTGTTTGTGTAACGCTTCGTAAAAGCGAAGGCTGTGCAACGACAGGAGGCGATCGGGATGGGTGTGGACCAGGAATGCGGGGGGCGTCTCCTCGGTCACGCGTTCGTCCGTCGCAATGAACGCGCCTTTTTTGATAAACTCGTGTGAGATGGCGGGATAGACGGGAACAATGAAATCCGGTCGTGACGACACGCGATCGATGGGATCGATGGCATCGGGTGTTTCCATGCCCACGTGGGTAGCGGCTGCGGTGGCAAGATTTGCGCCTGCGGAAAAACCGGCCATGCCGATCCGTCGCGTTGAAATGCCGAACCGCTGTGCGTGGTGTCGGACCCAGCGGATTGCACGCTGGGCATCGACAAGTGCGAGTTCCGGTGGGTAGGTCTCCAGTAACCGGTATCGCAATACGAATGCTGTGATGCCATGGCGGGCGAACCAGCGCGCAGCCTGAGCGCCCTCGTGATCGCCCACCAGCACCCGGTAGCCACCCCCTGGATTCACGATGATTGCCGTGCCGTTGCCCGTGCCGGGCGCAGGCCTAAACGCCGTGATGGCGGGTTGATCCGTCGGGTCCTCGCCGCGGGCATCCGGCGCGCCTTGCGGCCACAGGCGCGCTTGTTCGGGTGCGGGGAGTTCCTTTTCGACGGTGGCCGGGTTGGGCGGCACCACGGTGGTACGCGCAGGCTGCCCGGCGCAGGCGAGGGCGATAAGGGGCAAAAGTGGGACAAAGGACCGTTGCATGAATCCCGCGATTCTATGTCGGACGGGGATCCCGGCGCGGGCATTATTTTGACATAATATTGATATTACATATGAGTCTGTCGGCCATATTGTCGTAAGCTACTGTAACTAAAGCTAATCTTACTGGCACGCCGCGTGCAGTGATCCCGGAACACACCCCGAAAGGCACTGTTCCCATGACCTTGATCAAAACCGTACTCGCGACCCTTTGTCTCTATGTTGTGGTTCCCCGTATTGTTGTCCGGGCGGCCGAAAAACCGACCGAGCCGGTGGTTCTGCTCAAGCTTGGTACGGCGATCGAGGACCGGAACGTCCTCGAAACCACGTCATTCGCAGCCGGCGAGACGGTGTTTGCGTGGACCCAGGTGCAAGGCGTTGCCGACGGCGCCCTCATCCACGTTTGGTACCGGGATGGCGTGGAGATCGCACGACACACCCTCGACGTGAAAAGCGCGAAGCGTTGGCGCACCTGGTCTCGTATGCGGCTTCTTCCGGGCGTCTACAAGATTCAGATCGAGACTGCCGACGGAATCAGGCTTGGCGAGACAGGTTTTGAGGTCCCCGAAGTTCTCGCGGAGGACGAGGGCTGTTGAGGCCGAGGTCCTGCGCGTTGTGTAATCGTCCTTGCGATCGTAACGATGGCCTCGGGTCGTGGACTAAACTCGGGTAGAACCCCACCTTCCCGTGCCGAACTGCAAGGAAATATCAGGCCTCGCGACCGCAATGGCGGACGGCGCGCTCCCATCCGAGACGGCTCGGATGGTGCGCGTGCATCTTGGGGAATGCGAGCCATGCCGCAATTTTTTTGCGGGCATGAACGGGGTCGGCGTTGCGGTCAAAACGGCGTTGCGACGAGAGCCCGAGACCGCGTCGCCCGCATTGCTTTCGGCCTTCGAGAGCTGGGCGTCTTCACCACAACGCCTCGCCGCGACCATACCGGGTCGCGTTCTAGGCTACGGTGTGGCCGCGGCCGCCTTTGTGCTTTCGCTCGTGCTTGCGTTCGCGACCGCGCCGAATTCGGGCATGGGGCCTGTGGGCTTCGGTCAATCGCTCATGTGTTCGGGCGTACACCTTGCAGGCGCGATGTTGCCAGCCGCCCTCGTTTTCGCACTCGGTGCCACCCGTTTTGTTGGGCGCGCACCGGGTCTCGTGGGAGTTGCTGCTGCCGCCGGGGCGCTCGTCGTGCAGATCATCGATCATTGCCCGGCAAGCTCCCACCTGCAACACCACCTGGTCTTTCACACGGGTGCCGTGCTGCTTGCCGTCGCGTCAGCGGTTTCTGTGACACGAATGTGGACAGCGGGCCGCGTTCGCATCGGCTAATCTTCCCCTCGGTACACCTTCTCAATCGCATCTGCGAGCTGAAATATTGGGACCTGGACGCTGTCTCTGGAAAGAGGGCGTTGTTCTCCTTCGAATGTGACGATCCAACGCGCGAACAACGGTAGGCCTTCACCTTCCAAGCGCTTCGGCATGACGAAAGGCTGCGGTGAAAAGGACCCGAATTTCGCTTCGAGCGCTATCCACTTTTCACCGTGCGCGGTCTCGAGTCGAACAAGAAAATCCACCTCGTCACCCTCCTTCGTCCGCCGTGGAGGACCGAACGCCGACCTGGGCGGCCACCTCGGAGTGATTAAGCTGTTGGCCCGTCCGGCCTGCCCACAGCGACAGCAGACGCGAAAACTCGCCGAGTTTCTGGATGCCCGCAACAAGGGCGATATCCTTCTCGAGGAAAGTGCGTCCATAATCGTCGAGGTAACGGGCTGGATCGAGAAGGACGTTACCCTCGGGCGATTGCGGCTTGTAGAGCTCCGGCCAGCCGCCGCGAAGGAAGACTTCGCGGGAAAACAGGTTGGCTCGCTTCAGCTCTGCTGCCGCGCACGTGTGAAGCGAAACGTAGGACGACCGCCCAGCACGACCTTGCCGACGAGCCTCATCCACTTGTCGTTTGATCTCAGGGAAAAGTGCGGGGGCGTATTGGGCTTCGTCGATAATAAGGGGCTGTCAGTCTTCGCCCAAAAGAAGGCGCGGATCACGTTCAGCGAGTAGCCGAGTCTGAAGGTCATCAAGACAAAGGAGGCGGGCTTGCGGGACCACTTTTTCAGCGAGTGAGGTTTTCCCGCATTGCCGTGGACCCGTAATAAT
>JAWXBF010000187.1:0-3898 GCA_034439895.1 Deltaproteobacteria bacterium | reverse complement strand
TCACGCTGTTGATCGGCAAACGAACTGGGCCCCGTCGGATTCGAACCGACAACCAAGGGATTATGAGTCCCCTGCTCTAACCGTTGAGCTAGAGGCCCGGACTTGCGATTTTGCTCAGAGTTCTACGAAATGCTGAGAAAACCCTGTTATTTTCAATTATCTCCAACATGCCTGTTTTGTCCACCAGAGTCCACCGCCGTCCATGCTGTTGCGCTGCGCGCCTTCTCATGCGCCAGATGCCGCCCGAGGAAACTCCGGCAGGGACGTAAGCGCCGCGGCAATCGCCGTCTGGGTCGTGTGGATGTACCGCTGCGTCGTCTGCCGGTTCGCGTGGTGCATCGAAGCGGCAATAACACTCTCGGCCACGCCGGCGAGCGCCAGGGCCGTCCCGTGGCCATGGCGAAGCGAATAGAACACGGCTTTCTCCTTCTGGTGGTTCAACTCGGCGAGGAAATCAGACATTGCCCGCTCGGCTTGGGCTTCCTGCCCTTTGACCGAACTTATCCACATCGCACGGGCGTCGGCAAGGTCGCCTCGGAACATCTTGGCAAGGTTGGTCACATCGGGCATACGGAAGGCGGCAGCGGCCGGCATCCGGTTGGCCAACGCGGCCTTCAAGGTGATGGCCAGCGCGGGTCGGATGGATTGGGTGTGTGCCCGGCGGCGTTTGACGTAAACGGCCTCGCTGCTGACCGTTGCAGGTAACGTGTCCAAGCTGAAACTGGACGCCTTCAATGACCTTACCTGGTTGGGCCGCATGCCGGTTTCGTAACTGAATTGGTAAAGGATGGAACGCTCGGCAGCCGTGAGACCGTACCGCTCGGGGCGATTCTTGCCAGCGAGCCACGCCAGAACGTATTGCATTTCCTCGGGTAGAAGTGCCCGGCGGGCCTGGCTGTCGACGTCGGCATTCTCGACCCGCTTCAATCCCTCGAGCGCGACACTGGGTGCACGACCTTGATCCGCCAGCCAATTGCAAAACCCCTTTATCGCGGTCACATAGTAATTGAGCGTCTTGCCGCCGATGGTTTTCTGCTTTCGCATCTGGCCAAGGTGATATTGAATTTGAGCGGCACAGCCGGGGGCGATTAAGTCGCGGAAGTGCAGTAACGCAAGGTCGTCAACAATCTTGCGTATCCGAGTGATGGTTTTGGTGACGTGGCATTCGGTATCCCCCTTCGCTTCCATCGCCTGCTGATAACCGGGTTGCACGATCGTTCCGGCCTTGTCGCGTTGACCGATCAGGTGGTCGAGTAGTGGGCGGTCCGCAAACGCTGCCCGTGGGTCAATCAACTCCATCGTGGCCAAACGCTTCACCGTTGCCTTGTCGAGACCTTCAAGCCACCGCCGCGTGCCGGCATCTAGTTGGGTGCCGTGCGTCCTGTTGTCCACCAGCGCAATAATTCGTTGTGCCAGCCGGTGAGAATCGGACTCTCTCGAATACGCCACGATAGTTTGTCGCCGGCGAAGGTGGTCGCGGAATCGAATGTGGTAGTTTGTCGATGTGCCGCCTCGATACGTCTGCTTGAATAGAACGTAGTCCATGTCTTTCATTGTCGCACCTTGTACCTAATTTGCAACAACTATCCTGCAACCAACGGCGGCGGCGATACGCTCTGCGGTATCAAGCCGGGGAATCGACTCACCTTTGGCAATGCGTGACAACTGCGAACGCGGCATTCCGGCGATCGCGGCTATCTGCGATTGCTTGACTCCCCGCTTTTCGGCGGCCTTGATGGCATTTCGCAGGGCATTGGTGGCGGTGATTTTCTTCATGAAGCAATTCCCATATCTCGTTAATGCCGACACCCGCGCCGGTTCATCGCCCGCGTTTCATTTGCCGTCCACTGGTTGTGTTGTCGCCGGTGCAGTGGTTGCCGGGGGTACCTGCCATTTCCTCTTGAACAGGTTATCGTCGAGCATCATTCGCAGGCCGAAGATACCAACCACGGCAAAGATCAGGGCGGCGATCAGGCTGATGAGTGAATCGATGATGACAAGGTACAGTTTACACAACATCGCCAGCCTCATCCTTCAATATTCAACCCCGCCAGTTTTGCCAGTTCGGATGAACACCGAAACTCGGCATCCGGTTCGGACTGTTCGACCTTCGCAATATGCACCTGCTAGGGATTGGAACTCAGCCGGCGCGGCACAAGGGATTTCGCGAATTCGGGGAGGGTTGTCATGGCAGCACCTCCATGCCAGGCCCGACTTGCCGCCGGCTGGATTCGATTTCGATCCGCTGCCGGATGCGCGCCTCGAACAGGATTTCCCACCGGACGTACTTCACGCCCTTGTGAAGGCGCTGCCACTTCGGATCGAGGCGGGGCAGGAGGTATCGCCGAATGCTCGTTTCGCACAGTTCCAGGAACACGGCACAGTCCTGCATGTTGAACCACGCGCCGCGGGGGTCGCTCACATCGTCGGCAAATCACAAGCCATGTGGCGGGTCGAACCAGTCGAGTGGCGACGCGCCTTTTGGCTGCGAAGTCGCACCGATTATTGGTTTGTTCGGGTCCGTTCCGGATGATCTGATTCGCGTTTTCATATTCGTGAAATCTCTCTAAATGGTTGTCAGTTCTATACATGGACAACAACCGGATTCGGGTCGTTGTCGGATGAAACGGTCGGCAGTTCCGACCCGACGTCCTCCCCCGCCGGCCGAGGGGGGAACCAAGACCCCTCGCCGGCCCCCTCACACACGCAGCCCTGCTCATCGATGTATCTGTGATTTGCGGTGTCGGCGGTCGCAAGGGTGTCTTGACACTCGGTAGCGGCAGTTCGTCGCTCTGGCGCAATACGTGTAAGCGGGAAACGCCAGCCAGCGGGTGGCGGTCGCTTCCAAACGCCCTCGCATTCCACCAACCCCTTGTCAGCCATCTCGGCGGCGGTCAAACATCGGCGGGTGTTGGGTTGCCCTTCACGTGCAAACTCGCCCGTGCGATGGGTGCGGAAGGCGGCGTCGCTTTTGAAGGTTAAGCCGCAGACGGTGCATCGGCATCGGTTGCGGGTCAATTTTGGGTGCATGGTGACTCCATTGATATCGGTTTCAATTTGCTGCGTTCGACGTCGCAACCCTGCTCAGACCCGTCCAACAGGTTTGCGTGCGTGTTGGTGGCATCCGCATGGCCCGCGTTGGCAATCGGTGGCAACTGCGGTGGTTGCGATGCCAACCGTAGCAGCACAGCGGCGTGGCACGGCTCGCCGAGGGAACACCAGCACATCAACGTTTTTCCGCGAAGCTCGTCCAGGTCGGCAAGCAACGCCGGGTTGGACGCGAGCCACTTTGCATACGCGGCGACAGCATCGGCGTTGGTCGCAACGTGCTGGCCCACGGCGAACGGGTTGCCCCATTTCGATGGTCGTCCAACGAAGACGGCGTTCGGCGGCTTTCGCCATCCTTTTGCACGGCGGCGTTGGATGCGAGACGGCGAGCAAGTGTCATTTTGTGAGGTTGGGGGCGGTTTAATATTGGCCATTTTGTCCCTATCTCCCGATGCGTGGCGACGGCCAAAAGCGAGCCACTTTGTTGCAGGTGTAGCAGGCTGTAGCACCCTTCCCCCATTAGTTCTATCACGAGGGTTTTTCCCTAGAACTAACCGGAAACAGGTGCTACAAGGTGCTACACTTCGTGTTTTCTGTGTTGTAAGTCCATTAAAAATCATCGTTTACCTTTGTAGCAGGTGGCTTGCTCGTGCGAACGCCAATTCCCTTAAATCCGCGTACAACTTTGACTTTGTCCCGCTTCATATCGTCGGTCACGTTTTCGATTCGCCTGATGCGGTCAAACAACCCGGCCCGGTCGAGGGAAAGCTTCTCCCCTATCGCGTAGTGGTAGCCCTGAAATGTCGCCCACAAGTCCGCCCGTGATACCCTGAATGCGACGCCTCGAATG
>JAWXBF010000186.1:0-7727 GCA_034439895.1 Deltaproteobacteria bacterium | reverse complement strand
TCTTGAAACGAAATACGAATCGCCCCCGACTCACCTGGATAGCAAGCTCGGGTTCGATGTCACAGAGGCAACCGTATCCCGCTTCATGCCTCGGCATCGAAAACCACCTTCGCAGACCGGGGGCTGGGCTTCACAGCAAATCGTACTGCGAACGCGTGATCGGATCCATCCGCCGGGAGTGTCTCAAACACGTCGTCGTCCTCGGCGAGCGACATCTTCTTCGCTTATTATCGCTGCCACAACACGGCGCCACACGTCCTGCGGACCAACGTTTTGGGTCCGCTTTCCGGGCCGATGAGGTTTTGAGAACCCACGGGATCGCGCTTTGAGCGCAGGCGCAGTCTCGCCCGTCGCTTACTCGAGGTCGTGGACCGCGACCTCGAGCTTACGGAGGACGACGAAGCTGCGGCCTTGCAGCACGAGCAGGTTTCCGTTCGAGCTCACTGCGACGAGCGCTCCCGCGCCCGCGCTGCTGAGACCTTCGATTCTCTCGGGGGAACTGTAGAGAATTCGCTTATTCGTGGGCGTACCGCCCGTACCATTGGGCAACGGCATTCCGAACAGGTATTCCCACACGAAGTGCGAGGTACCCATCGCTGTTGCGGTGACTCCAGCGCACAACCCGGCCCCAAGGAGCCCGCCTGACCACGCGAGGTCCACGGGGTCGAAGCATTGATCGGCGCCCGTTTCATCGTTGAACTGACGAAGCGCGAAGTATGTGCGCGTGCCGTCGGCCCCCAGGCGGACGATGGAACCACCCTGGGAGCCGAAGAAAGTGCTGCCATTGGACGCGAGAGCACTGTGGCTGGGTGGTGAGTCGGGGGATCCTACAAATCTGTCGAAGTTGTGGTTGGCGGCTTTCGCGTTCAAGGTGAGAAGGTCGATGTCGACGAGGTTCCCTCCTTTCAGAACCTCGCGGTTCAATCCAAAGACGCTGCCGGGGCCCCTCGCAATCGCGACGATGTTCCTCATCTCGACGCCGTTGAACTTGGGGTAGCCAAGGCGCTTATCGTGGCCGTCTGCCCCGAGACCGATGCGCACGAGCCCGCCGCCCGGGTCGAGGCCGATGATGGTGTTGGCGCTGCCCACGACCCCACCTTCGATCGGCGGACCAGGGCCGCCACTGGAGTCAGGTGCTCCGCCGTCGGCTGGGATCGTCCCCGTGGCTCCGTCCGAGCCGCCAGGCGGGCTCCCGCTCGAGCAGGCGAAGAGGCAGAGGCCGGCGCCGAGCGCCACGACCCTGAAGGCACGGACCATCGATCTTCGAACTCTTGAATCGAGCATCAACCGAGGATACTGGTTCACACCGTGCACCGCCACCGGCGTGGAAATGGCGTTCCTGAAACGTTGTCATCCCATCAAAGGCTTCATCTACGAAAAAAGTTGGTTTGGAGTCGGCCAATCGATCGCCGTGAGGTTGCGCCCACGCCATGGGGCGATGGCGATATGCCTTGGTTGCGGACTGCGGGGAAAAACGTACGACACTGCGCGAAACCCGAGAAGCTTTATCTTCATTCCGTTCTGGGTACGCCTATCGACAATTCTTGGTCTTCTGGGCGAAGCGACTCTCGTGGACTGAATTCGGCCGCACGTTCAATGCCAGATGGGGCGTCGTCTTTCGCTCCGTCAAGTGGGTCGTTGACTGGGGTCTCGCACACCGTGATCTTTAACGGTGGTGGCGCCATCGGCATCGACGAGATGCGCTCGCGCATTCCCGCGCTCAAAAAAATTGCACGTACCTTGCGCAATCACAAACCGCTCATCCTCAACTGGTTTCGTGCTTCGTTTCCGAACTTGAGGGCAAAAACCAAACGTCTTGCGCGTGTGATCTCTATTGTTCGACGAACCTCACTTCGCGAACGATCGGAGCGCCTAAGAACATGATCGCTACGTCACAGCCCGTTGGGTCCGGGCATGGCGAACGTATAAACGTGTTGACACATCCCCTGTGAAGCGACAACATTGTTGAGAAATCATGGCAAAAACCGCGATGCTAACTGTGCAGCGATGGGGGAACAGCCTCGCTGTTCGCATTCCTGCGGTGGTCGCCCGCTCGGCGCACTTCGTCGTGGGGCAACCGGTGGAGGTGACCGCCACCGAGTCGGGGGTGACGGTAAAGGCGCTGGGACCGCCAAGACTGACGCTGGCCCAAAAGCTGGCCGCCTTTGATCCCGCTCGCCACGGCGGCGAAGCCATGGTCACGGCGGCCGTCGGCAAAGAAGCGATTTAGTGGGAGGGCAAAGGGCCTGGGTGCCGGATCGGCGGGACATGATCTGGCTCAATTGCACCCCCCAAAGTGACAGGGAGATGAAGGACGTTCATCCGTTGGTGGTTCTTTCGCCCCGCGCGTTCAACGAGCGCACGGGCATTGTGATTGGTCTTCCCATGGCCACGGCTGCTTTCAACGAAACCAATCCATTCGCCATACGGTTCAAAGGCCCCAAAGGCGTGGTGAGCTACATTCTTGGGCACCAGCCAAAGTCGTTCGACTGGAAAGCTCGCGCGGCGAAACCGCATCAGTGGAAACAGGTTCCTACCGATGTTTTCGATCACGCCTGCGAAACCTTGAACCAGATCATCTCGCTGTCGGATGTGAGCTAGCCACCAAGATGGACCGTTGCTTACGCCCTGTGCCTCCTCGAAACGCCGTACGACGCGCAATCATTGATAATTTTCCCGTCCGAGCTCCCGTTCGCGCTTGTTGGAGCTGATTTTCGCCCTCCGCGCCGCAGTAAGATCGAGCTTCAAAGGGCAGCGCGAGCTCGCTCTGGAAAACCTGGCCTTGCGGCAGCAGTTGGCTGTTCTGGAGTTGGAAGAGCCGTGCAACGGATGGGCGCCCGAAGAAAGACCCGTATCGCGCTTCATGCCTCGGCATCGTAGGCGGGCTGGGCTTCACAGCAAACCGTACTGCGAACGCGTGATCGGATTCATTCGCCGGGAGTGTCTCAACCACGTGATCGTCCTCGGCGAGCGACATCTGCATCGCAACCGTCCACCAAACCGGAGCAAGTTCACGCATTATGTCCGTATGTTTGCCATACACGCTACGCCCGTGTTGATGTTGAACCACGCGGTGGCCGTGGCGATGTGTGATGGGGCCCCCGAAACCGCAACGGCTATGAACCCTGCCGGGGTCTCTTCTCCGGGTGCGCCAGCGAAAGTCGACCCAAGCGCAAGCATAGATCGGTAAGGCTGCTCATTGTGCGTAGGCGCGCGGTGATGGCCGCAGCGCTCATATCAATGCCCTTCGATTGAAAGCCCCCCGCCTTGCTGAAAAGAGACATAGCTTTTAGCCTCGATGTTATGCCCCCAGGACTCATATCAACCACGGTGAATCTCCTTGAGCCTTTGAATGTCCGCGATATCTTGCGGGCGTCCCGCAGCCAGTTTCAAAGTGATGAGCCCTTCGCGCGAAACCACTTTCACTTGTCCGCTTTCAAACGGCATGGTCAGCCGGCCGGCCCATACCCGCTGCAGTGGCCCCTTGGCAATAAGCACATCGAGCATCAACGGCTGTTCTGAAATCAGTTTCGTAAAACGAACGATGGTGACCCCGCTTGAGAAATCCATTGGCTCGGCTTCAAAAACAAACCCACTCGCTTGCGCGCACAACCTCACCGCTGGAAGCGATTCTTCCAAGGCAAGTATGTCGATGTCTTGGGTGGCGCGGGGAACGCCATGGACGGCCAGGGCCACACCGCCGCAAAGGGCATAGTCGATGTGACGCTCTTCAAAAGCGGCCAACAACTGAGTGAGCTCGGCGTAAAGGTCCATTGATGCGCTGACCCTATCACAGCTGAGGATCAAGACATCTGAGACCATTCTTTACGCACCTGCGCCAGATGCGAATCCGACAGAGGAATTTGTTCGCGGTGGGTCTTTCTAGCAGGTCGCACAGGTAGCCAAGCGATTGGTGGCAAGGCGCGTTTGCCGGGCCTCGGCGCGACCCATGTGTTCCGGCATCGAAGATCGAGGTGCTACACTTTTCCGGAACATGACCAAGGTGCTTGCCCACGTTTCCAACGGCCGTTTCGTGGTTGACCAACCCACCGATCTACCGGAGGGAATGGCTGTGCAGCTGCTCGTTCTCGACGCCGAGAATGACCTCTCCGACTCAGAGCGGGCTGCGCGCGACGCTTCGATCGATCGGGGTTTGGACGAGATGATTCGCGGCGATGTGCGACCCGCGGATGAGGTGTTCTCTCACGTCTCAAAGCGCGATGAAACGCATCGTCTTCTCGGCCACGGCTGACCGGCAATTGATCGAGCGCGGATCGTGGTGGCGGCAACACAGAGACAAGCTCGATCTTTTCGACGAAGAGATTCAAGTCGCCCGCGTTTAACTTGAGCATCGCGCCGATGCTTTTCCGGTTCACGACCGGCGACGCGGCCATCTTGTCCATCGCTGCCTCTTGCCCAAGACCCGCACTCACCTTTTCTTCGTCATCGATGAAACGAAGAACGAGGTTACCGTCCTGGCGGCATGGGGCGCCGTTCGCAGATCCGGTCCGCATTTGCCTTGATCCGGCGTCCGTCCCAAAAATCGTCGCGGTATTCTGCCATGATCTCAACACCGTTGGCAGCTTGAAACGCAGCACGGTTGAAGCTCACTAGATGACAAGAGGGTTCCGACCGCCTGGCATTGGAACTTCGGCCGGAGTTCCCGGAGGTCAAGGGATTCTCCCCCAGAAATTTGTAGCGGGGGCCGGATTTGAACCGACGACCTTCGGGTTATGAGGGTGAGGAGATGGTTTGGCGCCTACGTGAATCCAGCGGGAAACGCGGAAATATCGAGAATTCTTGCGACCGCGAAAACGCCAAGGGACTGGAAGGGACGCACGGGGACTCACGGGGACAAGTTTTTTGCATCACCCGGGCATCGTTCTTGGAACGATGCAATCGTTCCGCGGCGTGGAGAAAACGGGCTAAACTGGTCTCCGTGATGCTGGCGAAGGACATTTTGAAGGAAGCACTGCAGCTCGATCCGCGAGACCGTGTTGATCTGGTCGAAGAGCTTTCTGCGAGTTTGGACCCTTCGGATCTCGGCCCAGAATGGGAAACCGAAATCCGGGCTCGGATCGAAGATGTCGATTCTGGTCGGGTAAAGTCTGTTCCTGCTGCCGAAGTGTTTGCCCGCTTGGAAGCCAAGTTTGGCGCCAAATAAGCAAGTCCGTTTCCACCCGCACGCCGAACTGGAGTTGGACGATGCCGCGGACTGGTACGAGGCGAGGCGTGCCGGCCTTGGCATGCAACTGGTGCAGGCTGTTCGGGAAATCGTGTATCGCGAAGTCGGTGAAGACGCGGTCGAAATCATCGCGGTCGCTCACTTGAAACGTCGCCCAAAATATTGGGCTAACCGATAGCTGAATCCGCGCGCAAGGCGGCCCGAAGAGCCTTGAGTTCTATGTGCACCAGCGCAACTAAAGCCCAAGGAACGCACGGGGGTCGACAAATGCGCAAACGACCTTCTCAAGTATCGCCGCTATCTGTGCTACGATAAGTACAGCTTGAAACCCTTACGATGCCAGCCGATGACCGTTGCGGGTTTCACGAAATTCGCGACAAGGCCACCCAGAAAGCCCGATCATTCTAGGGGGCAGTGGTCGCAAAACAGGCTTCACCTTCGTCGTCATGGCGCGCCCCTTGGTCTGTGCTGCGTTTGTTGCGCGCAAGGTTGCGCGGCTCAGCCGTTAACCGCCCTTCGAGGCATACCCTGTGACGCCTTGCCATGCGAATTCGAGCCTTCCTCCGGCTCAAACAAATGAATCAATCTGTCACCCGTGTTCCCTTGAAAATGTGTCACCCATGCTTGGATTCGGACTCGAACGACGCGCGCTGTTCTGATATGAGCCCGACGAAGAGGGAGTGCGGGGACGCGTAGATGCGGTTTGGTGCCGTTTGGCGGGGTTGGCCCAGGGTAGGGGACAGCAATCGCGGTTTCCCGCCAACCGAGCGGTCGCTCTTTGCTATCATCCGTCTCAATGACCTTGACCTTGCGTGCCCATGTCGAAGGGGGAAGAGTAGTCGTGGACGAGGCGGTGGACCTGCCCGATGGCACGTCGGTGCAGGTTTCGATCATCGACGAAGGCGACCAACTGGACGAGGCCGAGAGCATCCGGCTGCATGCGGCATTGGATGCCGCGGAAGATGAAATCGAACGGGGCGAAAGTATGCTGGCCGACGAGTACCTTGCACGAATTCGTGCGCGACGAACTTGATAAAATCGTACGCGGTTACGATCGCGGCGTCCGCGCAGCGACAGGCGGATCGAATTGATGCCTGGTGGCGCGAGAATCGGCCCGGGGCACCGAACCTGTTTGACGACGAGCTGCATGCGGCACTGGTGAAGTTGTCGACGGGTCCCCTTGGCCCGATTTACAGAAACGCGAGGGGTCGACCACCGGTCCTACTGATATTGTTGGCGCGAAGTTCGCATCACGTTTACTTCCGTGTCGACGAAGATCAAGTCGGGGTTCACGTCCTTGCTGTTTGGCACGCCGCACGGGGTCGAGGTCCGACGTTGTAAAGGCGGATTGCTCAACTTCTATCGCCGCCACGCTGCTTGAAGCGTACGCAAAGACACCTACCGGGCATATCAATGGAAACACGGAGTGGTCCAAACATGGAACGTCGAACCCGGTATCACAGCGTTGTACGGATCGATATCGGCGGGGTGCCCCGCTACAAAGGCATGCTCTGGGTCGGCAAGGTCGGAGACAACGTAGGGCATTGGCCGACCGCCCGCGAAGCCGCGATCGCCAGAGATCGGTTGATTCTGCACTTGGGTCTTGCTCGTCCGCTGGCGCTTCCGACCGAGAGCAAACGCCTGGGACCAGCATCCCTGGAAACGCTGCGGGCGTTGGCGCGCGAGGCACGCGTCAAACGTGGTTGGGAAAACCGGTTTCTTGGCGTCATTCGCAACACGCGCGGCAATGGGTGGGCGGCGACTATTTGCGGTCCCGCGGCGGTCCTTTCGGAACGCAGCCGTTCAACACGAATCGGAGCCTTCCTCACCGAAGAAGAGGCAGCCCTTGCCTACGATCGCGTCGCGCGACACCTGTACGGCGACAAGGCAGTTCTGAATTTTCCCGATCGACCATCGAAACCGGCGACCATCGAAGAACTGCGGTCGTTGGCAAGACGCAGGGTGAAGGAACAGAAAACAAGCAGATATTTCGGCGTTTTTTTCGCCGGCGACACCAAACCGCACCCATGGGTTGTAAGGTATCGGCCTGAAGGAACTTCGGCCGCCGATTCCCCATACCTGGGCAATTGGCAGACAGAGCGCGATGCTGCCATTGCCTATGATCGCGCGGCGCTGTTTTTCGGCGACAAACCGCGAAATTTTCCAGGGAAAAAACTGGAGCCGGCCGACCCCAAGCAACTGCAATGGTTGGCTCATCAGCCCATCAAGGAGGCCCAAACCAGCAAATTCCTGGGCGTGTCCTGGGCGACCCAATCGGAAAAATGGATTGCGGGTATCGGCCATGATCGCAAGCACCATTTTCTGGGCTCGTACGACAACGAGGAAGACGCCGCGCGCGCCCGAGACAGTGCGGCTATTCGATTGTGCGATCTACCGGTAAAACTGAACTTTCAGCCAGTCACAGGCAAGCCCTTGTACGGCGAAATGTACGACGGACCAATACCGGCGAACTTCGGTGTCCGTCAACGGAAAAAGAAGAAAACCGTCGCGCGATAGCAAGCAGGTACCGCAAAGCGCAGTT
>JAWXBF010000185.1:0-8298 GCA_034439895.1 Deltaproteobacteria bacterium | reverse complement strand
GACCATGCCATGACCTGATCGATCGTCGGCATGGGGAATTGCTGGGCATATTTTCCACCGCCGCCGTTGCCGTCATTCACAGCGAAATTCCCCAGGTGGCCGCCTCTGTTGTGCCCAATATAGAAGGGAATGCTCCACCCCAATAAGGCGTTCATCTTACCGACCAGCCTGTCTGTCAGCAGCGAAGACGGTGCCGTAAGGATTGGCGAGAGCGAAGCATTCGCGCCCGCGACGGTTCGCTTCAGCAGCCCCCTTGAGATCTGGTGACCAGGGAAAGCCTGCACTTTTTCAGTCAGCGTTGACGGCGCCGGGTGCATATAGTTGGTCCACACCGCACCGTGGTCGCTGGTGAACGTGACCAGTCGGGGCCGAGCCCCCAACGCAGCCGCGGACGCGCCACGCGGTAGGAGAGAGGGTAAGATCGGCAGGGCCAAAGTGACGCCGCCTGCACCGCGGAGGACTTGACGACGCGAAACGAAAAGCTTGTTCACGATTGAGCTCCTGGTTTGTTTCTAAGGCGAGGGTTATTCAAAGGTCCGGTTCTTGAACGCGGGAGACAACGCCACGTTGCGCAGCATTTCCGGCAGCGAGCTTTGACCGTCCGCCGCCATGCGGAGCTGTTCAAGCACACAGCCGTCCCGTTCCACATCTTCCCAGCGCCCAAAAGTGAATCTGAAATAGTTGCGTGCCAAACAGGCCTGCGGTTTACCGCTTTGCACAATCAGGCGAACCGCATCGGCGGCTCCCGCAGACATCGTTTCGTCGCCTTCCACAATGCCCGGCGCTGACGTTGTGTCGACAGGAAATGTGCCGAGCAGCGCCCCCGCCGGCGAGTAGACCGATTGCTCGCTCCGTTGTCGCCCCAAAGCATCGAAACCTTCGAAGGCAAATCCCAACGGATTGATTAGCGTGCTGTGACATGAGCGGCAGGTTGAGCCTTCTGCCTCCGTCAAGAGCGTGATGCGCTCGCGGGTCGTGAGCATGGAAATGTCGCCGTTCGACATCATTGCGGCAGCGTTGGCCGGTGGCGACGGCAATTCGTCACACAAGATATTCTGCCGAATAAACACACCGCGCATGACGGGGCGACTCTGGGGCGATCCATTCGACAGGAAAGCGGCGCGCGTAAGAAAACCAGGTCGCGTGCCTGCCGCAAAACTGGGGGGCTCACCCATGCCTGACCATTTGCTGACACCATAGATTGCAGCCAATTCATCACCGCGAGCAAAAGACAGATCCGTCGACAAAAAGTTATCGAGCGAGCCGGGATTGCGGAACGTGAAGTACTTGATCAATTCCAAGGCGTCTTCTTGGACCTGTTGACCAAGCGCCACAGACGGCAGGTTTCTTCCTGCAAAGGCCTTGCCGCCGGCGTCCAACTTTGCGGAATCCAGCACGGCGACTTCCTCAAGTTTCAACCATTCCTGGAAAAACGCCGTCACCGTCATTTCGGTGCGCGGATCTTTATAAAGACGCTCCAAGTGCGAACGCAGCGTCTTATCATTCAAAAGACTTCCATCGGCTGCGGCCGCCAACAACGGCTCGTCCGGAAGGGTTTCCCAGAAGTGATACGAAAGGCGACTGGCCAGTTCATACGCGGACAGTGCAATGACATTCCCCGTCTGTACCTTGTCGGAACCATGTTCGATGAGGTACATGAACTGAGGCGACGCCAGCGTCAGGGCAATCACATCAGCCAATGCCTCCGCCTGGATCGCTTTGCCAGTGCCATAGATGGCGCGCAGGCGGTTGAACTCGTCGGCTGCAAGCGGTCGCCGAAACGCGCGGCCGGCAAACTTCCGCGTGAAATCATCGATGCAGGTGGCGTCGTTGTCCGTGTTCGCATCGGATGCGCACGGTCCCATCAAAGCCGGCAACCGTCCGGGTTGAGTGAGCGCTTGCCCGGTCGCCACGGCCAGGTTGAAATAGGCGTCGGCATGCGACTGTTGAACGTCTTGGTCCAGGCGTCGATAGCTCCCGTGCAAATCTTCGGACGTCCTTTTGCGAACGTCATCCGGCAACATCGCAAAGCGAGGCGCGAGTTCGTTCATCACGGCCCCACTTACCTTGGTGTCAGTCAACCCTGACAGAAGGTCACGCAACGTATTGCTGTATTGTCGCTTGGTCAGGCGGCGCATCGGAACCTCGCCGGGCGTCTCCGTCGAAGCGCACGTGAACGAGGCCGATGAAGCCTTGGTGCCACTTTGTCCCGCAACCCGGCCCGCCTCGCCGGCGGCGCCGTCACCACCTTCGCCCCCCTCACCGGGGTTTTCTCCGTTCGAGCCCGAGATCACATCGCCCCTGCAGGCGACGAGCGTGGCAAACAGAAACACAGTTCCGAGCGAACTTTTGGACACGCGCCACTGTGGGTAAAAGGACTTCTGAAACATCTTGGACCTTCCCTCCGCCACGCTGGTGGCTGGAATGTAAGAGTGCGTGAGCTTGGTCGTCGGCGATAGAGCCGCTCTGCCCAGCGCCCATTGGGCACTTCCACCCAAAGACTGCCGCACTGCGTTCGTGTAGTCTGAATTCGGTGAAGGTCCACCACCAACAGCGTTGCGTGCAGGCGGCGATCGTTGGATTGCTTGCCGTGACGACGGTTCCTGTGGCACGGGCCGCGGACGCGTTTTCAGTGTTCGAGCACCATCCCGCCGAGCGAATCCGCTCGCTCGCACAGACGAACGATGGGTTTCTGTGGATCGGAAGCGATGAAGGGTTGCTTCGCTACGATGGCAAGGTGTTCATCCCCGCCACGCGTACGGCGGACTTGCGACAACCGATCACCGCCTTGCACCGCCTACCCGACGGGACATTGCTTGCTGCAACGCCGTGGCCACCCGCCGTCTTCGTGCGCAAGCCGCTTGGCCTTGCGGGTGGGGAATGGCTAAGGCTACCCCAGGCGCCGCCGACGGAGATCGTGGCGTTTGCAAGCCAGGGCTCCCTCACCTGGATTCTCACAGACAGCGATCTCTACACGCTTGAAAACGACCGACTCGAAAAACACCCCGTGCCCGCCGCGGCCCGCGGCCTGACCACCCTCGCAGTAAGCCCCCGCGGAACGTTGTGGTTGGCAGGTCAGTCGGGCGTTTGGCAACGGCCCACCGGCACGGCGCTCCCGCAACGCGTGTACCCGCATCCAACAAAAGCGCTTCACGTCGACAAGGAAGGCGGCCTGCTGATCGGCACTGAGTCTGAGGGATTGTGGCGGCTGCCCCCAACCATCAATGCGACTCCCGTACTACTGCAAAAGGAGGGGCTGGATCCTTCCGTACTCTCGATCGCGTCGGACGATCAGGACGGCGCGTGGGTTGGCACAGGCAA
Source organism: Deltaproteobacteria bacterium (assembly GCA_034439895.1). GTDB lineage: Bacteria > Myxococcota_A > Polyangia > Fen-1088 > Fen-1088 > JAWXBF01. The sequence continues at coordinate 4,977 of JAWXBF010000185.1, read as the reverse complement.
CGGCCTGTTCTCTGCGTCCGCGAATAACCTTCAACCCGCGATCGCCGTGGAAAGACTGCCTTCAACGCGCATCCTTTCCGTTCTTTCCGATGGTGCTCGCAACGTTTGGTTGGGTACCGACGGCGGCGGACTGGTTGAGTTGCGTCGACAGACACTGTTTCATTTGGCGCCGGTGCCACCCAAAGGCTCGGCGTTCTCGTTCACCTTGACGCCCACTGCGGATGGCAGCGTCTGGGGAACGCAGGACGGATTTCGCCTGCTGCGATGGCAAGGTTCGGAGGTCGCAGCGTTCGAGCCGCCCGAAGCCACAGCCGGGTGGGACTATCGTTCGATGGTGGCCGACGACCAGGGCGTCGTTTGGTTCGCTGGCATTGGCAGCGGCTTGCACAGCTTTGATCCGCACACCCAAAACTTCGCCCAGTTCAATGCGTCGGACGGACTTTCGGATCCCGGCATTCACGCACTGTTTCGTACGCGAGACGGCGTCCTGTGGCTTGCACCCAACCGAGGCGGTCTCATCGAAAAGCGCGGCAAAGTGTTTGTGTCGCACCCGCAGACTGAGTTTGAATGTTTAAGCGTTGTGACCTCGATGGTTGAGTCTCCCCAAGGCGACATCTACATCGCCACGGACGGCGACGGACTCTGCGTTCGGAGAAACAATACGGGACGCTTCGTGCGGGTCCACACGACCCCAGACTTACCCACGCAATCCTTGCTCAGCCTGTCCTGGGGAAGCGCGAACACGTTGTGGCTCGGAAGCCGCAACGCCGGATTGTTGCGCGTGAAAGACGGAAACGTTGCACGCTTGAGCTTTGCCGAAGGCTTGGAAACCGATCACATCCCCGAAGTGCTGTTCGATCCGAGAGGCCATTTGTGGTTGCCCACCAGGTTGGGCATCTTGCGCATCGCCGAAGCCGACGCCAATGCCGTTGCCGACAAAAAAAGCGCACGCCTTTCGCCGTTCAGATTGAGCACAGCCGACGGACTGCCCAGCAATGAATGCGCTTGGGGGTGGCCACACAGCGCGGTCCAAAACAGTCAAGGTGCCGTTTGGGTCGCCACGCGGGGTGGGGTGGTGATCATCGATCAACCTGCGGATTTAGCGCTTCCTGCTCTGCCCGACTTTGTTTTCGACGAAGTCACACTTGATGGCAAACCCTTTGCCCTATCTGACTCTCTTTCTCACCCACCCCGCGTAGACGAGGGTGTGTTGGCGATTCGTTACACGGTACCCCTATTGTCTCATCGCCATCGCGTTCAGATTCGCTACCGTCTTGAAGGACAATCGAGCACGTGGTCCGGCGAGGCAAATCAAGGACACGCCTCGTTCGGGAATCTGAACGCGGGTGCCTATACCTTTCGCGTCCAAGCATCCTATCAAGGCCTGCTTCGGCCTATGCGGGAGGCGCAACTGCATTTTCGCCTCGCGCCCCTGCTGCATCGCACGCCGTTGGTTTGGTCCCTGTTGGGGGCACTCTTGCTGGGGTTGTTGTTTTGGGGCATGCGCGTTCGCCTCTTCAAGCGACGGCTCCAGTCTGTGGCCGTGGCCGCCGAACGAGGCCGCATTGCGCGCGACATACACGACACCTTGGAACAAACCTTCGTCGCAATTCGTTTCCAGGCCGCGGCCGCGCAGCGCTCGCTGTCTCACCCTGACACCGCACAGCGGAACTTGCTTCAAGTGATGTCGCTGGTCGAACAAGGCGTGAGTGAAACCCGCGCCGTCATCTGGAGTTTGCGGTCGAACGAAAGCAGCCCAGGTCTGGTTCAGGCCTTGTCATCATTGGCAAGCGTTGCCCTGCGAGGCACCTCGCTGGCTTTTAAGATCGAAGCAAGTGGAAGCGCCAACTTTGCGTTGGGCGCCGAACGGGAAATTCAGATCCTGCGCATTTTGCGTGAAGCGATCGCAAACGTTCTCAAGCACGCAGAGGCGACGGAGCTGACGATGCGCCTGCACGCTTCGGCCGCAGAACTGAACATCAGCCTCAGCGACAACGGCCGCGGCTTTGACGCCAGCAGGCCGCCTCCGAGCGGTCACTTCGGGCTTGAAAACATGAAAGTTCGTGGCGACGCGATTGGCGCCAAACTGACGTTCGCTCCCAACCCCAACGGTGGCACAATCGTCACGTTGGCCATCCCCCTGGCTTTCGAAAGGAAGACATGACCACTGAAGTAAAAACTATCCGCTTCATGATCGTCGACGACCATGCCGTTGTTCGCGAGGGACTCGCGTCTTTGTTGCGAACGGAGCCAGATCTCGACTTTGTGGGCTGGGCCGCCAACTGTGCCGATGCGCTGGCAAAGTATGAGGAGGTGCGCCCCGACGTTGTCCTTCTGGATGTCATGATGCCAGGCATAGGCGGCGTCGCGACACTTGAAGCGCTGCTTCATAAACACCCGCGCGCGCGCGTTCTAATGCTCTCAAGCCATTTGGGTGACGACACCATTCACCGATGTCTTCGCCTGGGTGCCGTCGGCTATCTTCTAAAGACCGCGGAAGTTGATGAAATCATTCGCGCATTACGGTTGGCCCGCACAGAGCGCGTCGCCCCTTCCGCGCAAGTTGCCGAGCAGTTGGCCGGTCGTTCGTTCTTCGAGCCGCTGTCGCCGCGTGAACTCGAGGTCCTTCGGCACGTGGCGCAAGGGGCGTCCAACAAAGAAGTGGCGGCACAGCTGGGGCTTTCCGAGAGCACCATCAAGAATCATGTGAACACCATCCTTCACAAGCTCTGTGTCACGGATCGCACCGAGGCCGTGACCTTGGCGTCACGGCGAGGTCTTATTGATTTGGGGGACTAGCGAAAGCCGGATCTTTTCGACGCCTTCGAATGTGAGCGTCACCGGCTTGATGAGACCTTGGTCTGTGAGGTCCCTGGATCTTTCGTCGCAGTTTGTCCTGCTGCCCCGCAATAATCCAGTCGTGACGGATTTCGCAGATTTCGCAATTGCGTCATGAAGCGGTGACCATCAAGAGGCAATACGCCCGGGACGCGCGAACGGATCTCCGACCCCGGATTTGCCAGAATGATGCTATGCGGTGAATCGAGAACAGCCCGTCGTGTTGGTGATAATCGCCCATGACATGGGCAATCATTCGGTAGCGCGGCTTGCCGCCAACACCCTAGACCACCGGTTAACCCGCGTGCCAGTTGTTGTCGTCGTGGGGGCTCGACAGACGGGAAAATCTACCTTGGTTCGAAGGGTGGCGGCGCCGCGGCGATACGAAACCCTTGATGCGCTCACGACGTTGGACCGAGCCCGTGCGCAACCCGAATCGCTGATGCTACCTGAGCAACCCATCACGATCGATGAGGTGCAACGCGCGCCTGATCTCCTGCTCGCCATCAAGCAAGCCGTGGACAACGATCGCCGTCCAGGCCGCTTCTTGCTTACCGGATCAGCGAACCTTCTGCTCATGGCAAAGGTTGGCGAATCGCTGGCTGGGAGGGCCAGCTATTTGCAGCTGCGTCCGCTGACGGAGCGTGAGAAGCACCAAGGCAACATGACGTCGCCTTGGTCGGCGCTTATGGCGGCAAAGACGATGCACGAGGCGATGCAAGTGGCCAAGACAGAGGCGACGCAAGTTAATCCAGGCGCGGGGGCCGCCCGAACGTGGCAGTGGGCGCCCGCGGCACTCGAAGGCGGTTTTCCGCCTGCGGCGTTGGCTGTTGATGCTGCGGATCGCAGCCTGTGGTTTGATGGCTACATCGACACGTACCTGCAGCGAGATCTGCGAGATCTCGCGCAGATCGTCAAGTCGCGCATCGCGCCCCGCACCGCTGACGCAAGAGCCGTTGATGCGTTTTGCGAAGAACGTAAGTTGCCCTTCGGACTGTTGCTCTACGATGGCAACGAGGTGCTGGCGTTGAGCAATTATACGATCGCCATGCCTTTGAGCCTGGCGCTTGGCGGACGTTAACCACACGCCGGGCTACTACGACAGGTCAAACACCAAGAACTCGGCTGGCTCCAAAGCCTTGATTGATAGCTGCGTCTCTTCGCTGACTGCGGCACCGTCACCAGGATTCATGATCTCGCCGTTAACCTGAATCCGCCCACTGGCCAACTGAAGCCAGCCGTATTGGTACGATCCCAGAGAGTGTATGAGCTCAACACCCGCGTCCAGCAACGTCGCCCAAAACCGAATGTCTTGGGAGACTTTGACGGAGCCAGCCTCAGCGCTGCGTGAGGCGACGAGGCGCAGTTGATTCCGGCGTTCGTCGCCAAACGTCTTTTGTTCGTACCCCGGGGCTAACCCTTTGGTATCGGGCACGATCCAAATCTGAAAAAAATGTGCTTCTTCAACTTTTGAATGGTTGTACTCGCTATGCGAAACACCCGTGCCCGCGCTCATTCGTTGTACGTCGCCAGGGTAAATGATCGAGCCGGTGCCGATGCTGTCTCGATGCTCCAGCGCACCTTTCAGAACGTAGGAAATGATCTCCATATCCCGATGTGAATGCGTGGGAAATCCGGCCGCCGGCAGTATTCGATCCTCATTGAGGACGCGGAGCGAACGGAAAGACATGTGCGCGGGGTCGTGGTAATCGGCGAAAGAGAAGGTGTGCCTGGTGTCAAGCCAGCCATGATTGGCCCCGCCTCGCATGCCAGATGGTCGAATCTTCACCATGTAAACAGAATGCCGGTGAAGGCAAGAGGATACGAAAGAGTTAAAAGTAGAGCCTGGGACTTCCGTCACCCAGGCTCGGGGGAGCGCTCAGGTCCTGCAACAAGTTACGCATCGTTTTCCTTGGGTTAAACCGTTCGACACGCCACATCGGTATTCTGGTTCTCAGTGGTCGTTGAACGCAAACATGTCTTGGGGGCCAACGTCTTGTCGTTTCCCAATACCGACGGGGAGGAGGAGGAAGTGACCAAAAGAAATGTCGTCCCAGGCATCGGTCAGTCCGCACACCCAGAAACGCTGCGCCTTTCGCCGGAGGGATCTCCGATTTCCGGAAACGGCGGTGAAGAACT
>JAWXBF010000184.1:0-2753 GCA_034439895.1 Deltaproteobacteria bacterium | reverse complement strand
TGCGAAGAAGGTTTTGCGCAGGTTGGGTCGCGTTTTTCACCGCCGACTCAACGACACCAAGCAAGCCGTGACCGCGTATGCCCGTGTCCTTGCGCTCGATCCCGAAAACGTCGAGGCCCTCTCAGCTCTGTCCCTCCTGTACGCGAAGCAAAATGACTCAATCCGTGCGGTCGCGGTCACCGAAAAAGCGATCTCTCTCGAATCCGATCAAAACCGTCGAATCACGCTCCTCGTTCAACTGGCAAGCTTGTGCGAAAAAGACGGCGATTTGCGACGCGCCGCGAACTTGCTGGGACAGGCTGTCGGCGAGGGACGACGAAGTCTACAAGCGGTCGGCGAGCTGGCGCGCTTTTACGAACGCCATCGTGATACACAGTCAAGGCAGGTCCTCCTTGATACGACACTCGCCCTCGTTCGCGAGGATCTCGTGCGCGATCCGGCGTCAGTCGATACGTTGCGAACCGTGGTACCTTTGCTGCGCTGGCGTAAGCGAGCGGCGGGATCAACCGCAATGGCGCAGTTGTTGATAACCCTCTCGACCGACGCCCACGAGCGCAATGAGATCTCGAAGTGGGCGCATGCGCCGAAAAAAGGAAGGCGATTGAGTTCGCTCGGAAACAGCGAACTCGATGAATTGACGAATCCGGTCGCGCATATCCTCGGCTTGCGCCACGTGATGCGCCTTTGCGGCCCGGAAATCGCAGCACTGCGCAAACCGGATTTGAGGCCGTTTTCGATCGGACGGACACAACGGGTGGCACCCGGCAGAGGGCCGCGCACGGTCTTCGACCCGCTGGCCGTGGATCTAAATCAGAAGGGCTTCGAGCTTTATGTCAGCGCCGATCACCCGAATGCACTGGCCGTCGAGCCGGGGGATCCGCCCGCGATCATCATCGGACAGGCCTGGGTGGACGCAGGCGAGGTCGCGCTGCGGTTTGCGGCCGGGATGACGCTGCGCCTTGCGTCGACCCACCTCGATTTGTTGGCGGTCGGACGAAAAGACGAGGGTGCCGCATTGCTGGGCGCCATCATTCGAGAGTTCATACCTGGATATGTGACCCTCGACGTCGAGCCGACGCTGGTCGCACGCTTCCAAAGCAAGATCGGCCGAGCGCTTTCCAGGTCGATGCGCGCCGAGTTGTCGCCATTTATCACCGAGATCGCGGGGGTTTTCGACCCCGCCGCACTGCGCGTCGAGGCGCTGGCCACCGGGGCGCGGGCAGGGTTGCTCTGCTGCGGCGATCTAGGGACCGCCCTCCGCGTTTTGATCGCCTCAGTCTCCGGAACTGAACTTCGCTCGGATGGACTCGATCCCGGCGCGTTGCGCAAAAATGCCGTTGCGGCGGACCTCATCGCCTTCGCATTGAGCTCTGAATACGAAATGTTGGTGCGAGCTCTGGATTCGGTGTCTTGAATGGGGAAAACCGAGAGACATGCGTTTTGTGCCGCGCGATGGCAAGCCGTGATAAAGTATCACCTCGATGGCCGTTGGTGAGCTACAGCCCCCGAGTACAGAAGATCCCCTCGTTGGGACTGTCCTGTCGGAACGCTATCGCATCCACAAGAAGCTGGGTGAAGGGGGAATGGGTGCGGTCTATCTTGCAGAGCACGTCTTCATCGAGAAGAAAGTCGCGCTAAAAGTTCTCGCTCCCGAGTTGTCGCGCAAATCCGACCTGACGCAGCGGTTTCTTCAAGAAGCCAAGAGCGCATCGCGTATCGGACACGAGAACGTCATAGACATCTCCGACTTTGGCCAGTCGCCCGAGGGACTTGTGTACTTCGCGATGGAGTACCTTCCGGGTCACGATCTCGGCCATGCGCTTCGCGACGGTGCGATGCCGTGGCGCCGCGCCAAACCCATCATTGTTCAAATTTGCAAGGCGCTTCGAGCAGCCCACAATAAGGGCATCATCCACCGCGACATGAAGCCGGAAAACGTCTTCCTCATTGCCAAGGACGGCACCAATGACTTCGTGAAGTTGCTCGACTTCGGTATCGCGAAGGTTCAAGGACTCGGTGACGACGCGCCCAAGTTGACCCAAACCGGCATGATTTTCGGCACGCCCGAATACATGGCGCCCGAGCAAGCCGAAGGTAAAGTCTGCGATCTGCGAGCCGATCTGTACGCCGTGGGTTGCGTTTTGTATCACATGCTTGCGGGACAGGCGCCTTTCCAGGCCGACAGCTTCATGGCAATGCTCACAAAGCATTTGCTTGAAGAGCCTATCAAGCCAAGCAAGAAAAGACCTGACCTCGCAATTTCGCCGATACTCGACGATATCGTGATGAAGGCGCTGCGAAAGAATCGCGACGAGCGCTGGAAGGACATGGACGATCTGTTGATGCAGCTCGAAGCCGTGCCAGTTGATGCTGCGGGCAAGGTTTCTTCGGCAGCGCCCGAACAACCAAAGCCAATCGTGAGAGGCGCCGAGACACGACAAATGGGTGGCGGCGATGCGATGCCGATCATCACCGGGACGCCGCGTGTGTCGAACACCGCGATGCTAACGGTTGGTCCCGGACAGCAAAGAGATGAAGCGCTGTTCGACGACGCTGATCTTTCCCCTCGTCCGAAGAGCAAGGGAAATACAGGTGTTCTGATCGTGGGCGGATTGCTCGTCGGCGGCGCCATCGCGGTCGCAGCCTTGGTCTTTGGTGGTGGAAAAGATGAGGTCGGCGTGCGTCCGGCTGCGGCACCGGTGGAGGCCCCGGCGGAGGTGACTGCCAAGCCTTCCGTTGAGCCAATGCCAGCC
>JAWXBF010000183.1:0-14551 GCA_034439895.1 Deltaproteobacteria bacterium | reverse complement strand
TTCTACCTCGCCGCCGCCCGGTTTGTTGCGAAACGCCAGGTGCTCCACCAGGTGCGCGATGCCTTCTTTTCCTGCCGGATCCGAGGTCCCGCCCGAACCAACGCGAAAACGGAACATCACCTGAGGTGCGTTGTGATCCTCCTGCACGATGATGCGCATGCCGCTTTTTAGATCGAATACCCGTTGCTTGAGCTCGTAGGTGCCAATCACCGGGTGGTCAGGTAACCCATGCACGCCGGTTGCGCATGCAACAAGCGTCAACAATGGAAAAAGAACACCAAGTCGCGTGACGGCAGTGTTTGGATGTGTGCTTCGCATCGGGCGCGACTATAGCCCGAGATAAACAGTGTCGCGAGTCATGTCGCCCACCTGTCGGACTTGGCCGCGCGCGGGGTCAGACTGACTAGGCAATGCCGATGCGGTTCACCGGTGCGATGCGCAAATCGGGCACCAGTTCCTGGTAGGACAACACAGCGACTTCAGGCAACTCGATATCAATCAGCCGCCGTACATACCGACGAATGTCTGCCGTTGTGAGAATCACGGGGTGTTTGGCACTTTCCGATGCCGAAATGGCTCTTCGGATCGCCTGCGTGATGTCGCGCGACAATTCGGGAGCCAGTGCCAGATAACTTCCGTTATCCGTCTTGCGAATGGATTCGCGGATGGTGTCTTCGATCATCGGATCGAGGAGAAATGCGACCAGGGTTCCGTTGGGCGCGTACCGACCGCTCAATTGTCTTCGCAGTCCGGCCCGAATTCGCTCGGTCAATTCGACCGGATCGCGAACACTCGGTGCCCAAATTGCCGCCACCTGAAGGATATCGCGCAGCGCTCGCAACGAGACGTTTTCCTCGGCCAGCCGTCGCAATACATCGGTCAACAGCACGTGTGAAATCAGCTTGGGAACAACCTCGCGAACGACCGCCGGGTGGCTGGCTTCGAGACCGTCGAGGAGTGCCTGAGTTTCCTGCAACCCGAAAAGCTCGTGTCCGTGCCGCCGCAAGATCTCGAACAGGTGCGCCGCCATGAGTTCTGCGGGCCCAAGACATGCAATTCCGGCCGTCGTCAGCGCCGCGGAAGCCGATTCGGAAACCCAGGAGCCGGGCGTGCCATCTGGCAGTGGGGCGGCTTCTCCCTCGGTCGCAATGCCCAGTTCCGATAGTCGCGATGCGGTTGCCGCCGCCAGGACCCAGTCCGCAGGGCATCGACCCGATCCCATGGCGACTTCTTTTAAACGTATGACATATCCGTCGCCATCCGCCGTCGGCGCGTTCCGCCTCACGCGAACGGGCGCCAGTGGCAATCCTGCATCGGCGAACCAGCGCTGGCGCAAGGCAGGAACCAATTCGGTCGTGAAGCGATCGGTGTCGTTTTCTCCCCAAAGGCGTGTCGAAAGTGCGGGGCCAATGTCGACCGAAACGGGTATCAACACGGGAGATGGCAGTGCCATGGGATCGTTTGGTCGTTCGTTTTTCTTCTTGTCACCGGGGGCCGCTGCGAAGGCCTCTGGCCCGTCGAAGGCCGGTGCGGGCGTAGCGCCCCGTTTCATCAAGCGATAAGCGACAACGCCAAATAGCAGTGCGAGCAGCAAGAAGGGTGTGGCAGGAAATCCAGGCACCACGGCGAACAATGCGAGAAACGCAGCTGCAATCGCCAGTGCCTTCGGCTGCGCGAGGATCTGTAGGCCGATATCCCGCCCAAGGTGACTGCCTTCCTCGTCCGAGGCCACGCGCGTGACCAAGATCCCTGCCGCCGTCGATATGATGAGCGCCGGAATCTGGGCGATCAAACCTCCTCCGATCGTCAAGATGGTGTACGTTCGCGCGGCTGTCGCGGCGTCCATATCGCGTTGAACGATGCCGATGACGAGGCCACCCGCGATGTTGATACACAGGATAATGATGCCGGCAATCGCATCACCTTTGACGAACTTCATAGCGCCATCCATCGACCCGAAGAATTGCGATTCACGTGCCAGATGCAAACGTCGACGCCGAGCTTCTTTGTGATCGATGTGTCCCGCACGCAATTCGGCGTCGATCGACATTTGTTTACCCGGCATGGCATCGAGGGTGAACCGTGCGCCGACCTCTGCAACGCGCTCTGAGCCCTTTGCGATGACCAGAAACTGGATCATCGTCAGGATGAGGAAAATGACGGCACCCACCACCAAGTTTCCTGAAACGACAAAGTTTCCAAACGCGGCGATGACGTGACCCGCATTGCCTTTCAAGAGAATGAGACGGGTCGCCGAGACTTCGATTGCCAGCCGAAACAAGGTCGTGATGAGCAACAGCGTTGGAAAGGTTGCGATTTTGAGCGCCTCGCCAACGTAGATCGAAATCAACAGCAACACGACCGCGACGGCGATGTTGAGGGTGATGAAGAGATCGAGCAGAAAAGGCGGCAGCGGGATGATCATCATCGCCACGATTCCGACCACGAACGCTGCGAGCCCCACGTCTGCGTGTCGGGTCAACAGCGCCCGGAGATCGCCTGATCTCAGCAAAGCGAGCATTCCCGGAGGCGAGGCATTGGGTAGGTTGGGCATCAAGACCTGCGCATATTTCAGGCTCGACGGGGCCAGGTCAAGGGGTCTATGTCGGTCCCGCGTGGGTCAAGAATTTCCGGCAACCCGCCGAATCTCCCTTTTCGGATCACAGGGGCGTGAGGAACACCTTCGGTTAGACCACCATGAGCGCTCGCAAGCCGATCCGCACACTCCTCATCGAGGAGATCCCGAGCGATGCCCACCTCATAGCGGGCTATCTGACGGGCAGTGCCTGGCGGCCTTTCTCGGTCAAACACGTCAGTTCGGCGGACGACGCGGTCAAGGCGATGCAGTCCGAGTTTTTCGATGCGGCAATCGTTGATCTCAGCCTTGCGGAACCGAACGACCTTTCAGGCATTGCCAAACTCCGGAACGGCGCACCGCACCTGGCCTGTGTGGTGCTCACGGGTCCTGCGAACGAAAGCCTGGGCATCCGTGCAGTACAAAACGGTGCCCAGGAGTATCTGCCCCGGCAAGAGCTGTCTGCAGGCGTTTTAACAAGAACGCTTGCCAACGCGGTTGAGCGGCACCGAATCGTGTGGCATTTGCGAGAAGTCATCGCACGCGCCGCCGATGCCATGGTGGTTGTGGACAAGACGGGCCATGTTCAACTCGTCAATCGTGCGGCGATATCCATGTTTCAGGGCGAAGCCGAGGGACTGCTCGGAAAGGGGCTCGGTTTTGAGCTCAAAGCTGGAATCGTTCGTGAGATGCGTTTGCCGCAAAAGGACGGTGAACCCATCCTGGCCGAATTGCGGGTGGTCGAGATCACCTGGAACGGCCAACCCGCCAACCTCTGTTGTTTGCGCGAAATCGGCCGCTACGCCAAGATGGCCCGCGATCTAAAGGTTGACAATGAGCGGCTGCAAACGCTCGTTGAAAACGACGCGCATGCTCAGGTGCTCAACCGCAAAGGGCTTGAACGGGTGCTCGCGAATGAATCCGAGCGCATGCGTCGCTCCGGCTCAAATCTCGCAGCGGTGCTTGTGTTTTGCGACGACTACCGAAAGGTTGACGATGCGGCGAAGCGCGAAGAAATTCTTCAGAGAACGGCAATTGCCATCGCAGAGATCACCCGTCCTTGCGATCACGTGGGACGCCTGACCGATGATTCGTTTCTCATTCTGCTCCCCGATACGCGCATTGCCGAGGCGGTTGTGGTTGGTGAACGTCTGCGGGAAGGAATGTCTCGTGCTACGATAGAAGGCGAAGAGTCGTCCGGGGGAATCGGTGTCAGCATCGGTGTGGGTGCGGCCCCGAACGCCATGACAAACCTTCGCGAACTATTCACGTTGTGCAAAGACGCACTGATGGCGGGCCGTCCCGATGTACAAAGCCTGGTGTGGAATGCATCATCTATCCCGGAACAACCGCACGAATCGGCGCGGATGCCGGCCATCCTTTCCGAGAGCGGGTTGCGGGTCGTACCGCAGATGATCATGAACGTGGCCGATGAAAAGCCAATCGGCTGCGAGTTTCTTATTCGGGGTCCGAAAGGGCCACTTGAGAATCCGGTTGCGCTGTTTGGTGCTGCGATTGACTCCGCTGCCTTGGTTCAACTGGATTTGCAGTGTCTGCGGACCTGTGTTGAGGCCTCGCGGAATTTCCCTGCGAACTGGCGCTATCACTTCAATGTTTTTCCGGCCACCATTGCCGCCGTTCCGGTCGAGGAGCTGGTCCTGCTATTGCGCAGCACCGGGCGACCGGTGACCCTGTGCGTGGAAATCAGTGAGCAGCGCCTGATTGGCGATCCGCAGCACCTTGCAGCCCGTCTCGATCCATTTAGAAAAGCGGGCATCGAGATCGCGATCGACGATCTCGGCTTTGGGCGTAGCTCGCTCGAAGTGCTGTTGGTGGCCGAGCCGAAGGTGGTCAAGGTCGAACGTCGCTATGTGACCGGTGTTGCAGGCGATCGCGAGCAGGCCCGCTTGTTGCGCCGATTTCTCACCCTCGTTCACGGCGTTGGCGCACTGGCGATTGCCGAGGGCGTCGAAACCCGCGAAGATCTCGATGTGTTGCGCGAGATGGGTGTGCAGTACGCCCAGGGATTTCTCTGGGGCCAGCTGACCTGAATCGAGGCCGAGCCAAGAATTCCGCGCTATGCTGGTCATTCACCGTCATGCTTGCGCTCGTTTCTCCCCGCGACCCCGACTATCGCGATCGTTTGGCTGCCCTCGCGCGTCGCACGGCCGATATGCCGCCCGAGGTTGAGGCGGCGGCGCGTGTCATCGTGGCCGAGGTTCGCAAGCGGGGTGATGCGGCAGTTATTGCGTTAACCGAACGATTTGAAAAGCGGACGCTTGCGCGGCTGGAACTCGACGCGACCGAGTGGGACAAACAGGCGGCAACCGTCAAACCATCTGTCCGGGCCGCACTCGAGCTTGCTGCACGTCGAATTCGCGCATTTGCCGAGGCCGAGCGGCCTCATGCGCCCACGTCTTTCGAGTACGAACAGGATGGCATCACCCTCGGCAGCCGTGTAACGCCCCTTCACCGTGTTGGCATTTACGTTCCCGGTGGAACCGCGCTTTACCCGTCGACGGTGCTCATGACCGCAATCCCGGCGCGGGTTGCCGGTGTCAGCGAGATCATCATGGTCACCCCGGGTCCTTCTCCCGAAGCACTCTGCGCCGCGCGTCTCGCAGGCGTTGATCGCGTTTTCGTGATCGGCGGTGCCCAGGCGATTGCCGCGCTTGCCTACGGTACAGAAAGCGTACCACGGGTAGACAAGATCGTCGGCCCCGGAAACGCCTATGTGACGGCTGCAAAACGCATCGTCTTTGGTGATGTTGGGATCGATTCCATCGCGGGTCCGACCGAGGTTGTGATTGCGTGCGATGGCAGCGTTGCTCCGGAATGGGTGGCTGCCGACTTGCTCGCGCAGGCCGAGCACGACGTGCTTGCGGCGCCCATTCTCGTGGCCGTGGGTCGTTCGATTGCCGATGCTGTAAATCAGGCGCTTGCGCTACAGCTTGAGAAACTCCCACGCAAAGCCATTGCAGCACGTGCCATTGCGGACCACGGCCTCGCGATCGTGGTCGATTCGCCGGAGGCGGCAATCAAAGTGGTCAATGACCTGGCGCCCGAGCACGCCGAAATTATCCTTGTGGATGCGCGGCGCCATGCTCAGGGTGTCTCCACCGCAGGCGCGGTTTTTATTGGGCGCCACACGCCAGAGTCGGTGGGCGATTACGTCGCTGGACCCAGCCACGTTTTGCCGACCGGCGGCAGCGCGCGTTTTTCCTCGCCACTTGGTGTTGCCGACTTTCTCAAACGCAGCTCAATCATCGAGTACAGCGAAGCTGCGCTCCTCGAGCAGGCAGACGCCATCGAGGCCATTGCTTACGTCGAAGGCCTTCATGCTCACGGGCTAGCGGTAACGGTCCGACGGTAGCCGCAGATTTCGCGGCCACCGTGAACTAGTTCGCGGCCGCAGCAGGATCGATATTAATGAGTCGACGGCTCTTCGAGGCCGAAAAGCGAACCGTTCCATTTACGAGCGCAAACAAAGTGTGGTCGCGACCGCGGCCAACATTTTTTCCCTCGTGGAAAACGGTGCCGACCTGGCGCACAAGTATGCTGCCGGCCGTAACTATCTGACCCTCGTAGCGCTTCACACCCCGACGTTGCGAATTTGAATCGCGACCGTTGCGTGAGCTACCTTGTCCCTTTTTATGTGCCATGGCGGGATTCTCCTCAAACGATCAGGCACCAGCCGAAATGGCGGTGATCTTGATTGCGGTGAATGGCTGGCGGTGGCCGGCCTTGCGTCGATAGTTCTTGCGGCGTCGGTACTTGAAGATGATGATCTTCGGGCCGAGGCCCTGTTCCACCACTTCGGCCTTCACCGTGACTCCGGGAACACGTGGCGTTCCCACGAGGATTTTACCTGCATCATCAGCAAACAACAGCGGGTCGAAGGCAAGGGAATCCCCTGCCGAAGCCTCCAGCTTCTCAATGCGAAGAGTTTCCCCTTCGCTCACCCGATACTGCTTGCCTCCGGTTTCAATGACAGCGTACATGACGTTTTTGCTTTCCCAATGGGGACCGCGCAATTTAGCCGAGTTGGCAATCCTGTCAACAGTCACGTGAAGCCATGAAATTTATCGACCAAGTTACGATTCGCGTCAAAGCGGGTGATGGTGGCGACGGCGCTGTCGCCTTTCGCCGAGAAAAATATGTGCCCCGTGGAGGCCCAGCAGGGGGCGACGGAGGGGACGGAGGCGATATCATCGTCGAAGTCGACGAAGGGCTTTCCACGCTCCTCGATTATCGATTCAAGCCGGAACACCGGGGAGAACCCGGAAAACCGGGGGCGACGAAGGATAAGTACGGGCGCGGGGGAGAGGACCTCATTTTACGGGTGCCCCCTGGAACACTCATCCGCGAGCAAAAAGCTCCCACTCATGCCAGTTTTGCGGCCTACGAGGACGACGACGACGACTTCGATGCGGGCGACGCAGAAAATCCAAAAAATCCGTCGACCGGCTCACGCCCGAATCCACGCGGCAAGGCGCTCTGCGATCTGAAAAAACAGGGTGAACGCTTCGTAGTTGCCAAGGGTGGCCGTGGCGGACGGGGAAATATCCATTTCGCCACTTCAACCGATCGCGCGCCGCGCAAAGCCGAGCCCGGACAGCCCGGGGAGGATCGATATATCCAGCTTGAGCTCAAGCTGCTGGCCGATGTGGGGCTGGTTGGATTCCCGAACGCCGGTAAATCCTCTTTTATTTCAAAGGTTTCCTCAGCTCGCCCCAAGATAGCTGACTACCCGTTCACCACCCTATTCCCGAATCTCGGGTTGGTTCGCCTTCCCGGCAGCGCCTCGGATCCTCACAACGTTCGGGCGTTGGTTGTGGCCGACGTGCCCGGCCTGATCGAGGGAGCCCATCGCGGTGCGGGTCTCGGACAACAGTTTCTACGGCACCTTGAACGGACCCGGGTACTGTTGTTCCTGATCGATATTTCACCCGACCCGGATCGCGATCCGGTTAGTGATTTCAAGACGTTACGAAACGAATTGAAGCTTTACGATCCCGAACTGGCGGCTCGTCCGAGCGTGGTCGCCCTGAATAAAGCCGATCTGACGGAAACCCAGGAGGCTTATCCGAAACTCCAGAAAGCTTTCAAGAGGCTGGGGGTGAAGCTGGTGCTCATCAGTGCCGTGTCAGGCGAAGGGGTTTCCGACGTACTGGAGGCGCTCTGGAAGCAGAATGTGGATAGGTCCGCCCAAGAAAAATCGACGGCTGCCGAAAACCCCAAGGTTTGAGGCTGTTTAATTGATCAGCGCGCAGCGCAACGACTTCTGCTAGTATCGCGGCCGCCCGAATGCCGTTTGAATCGGGACTGGTACTCACATCCTCTTTTTTTGTTTCGGAATCGTTCCTGAGGGTTTCATGACAATGCTTGCCAAGCGTGGGGTTCAGGGGTCTTCCCTTTTTGTAGCTGTGTTGTTTCTATTGGCTGCCGTGCCGGTGCACGCTCAAACTGCGCCTACCGCAGCAGCGCCCGCAGCAGCGCCAGCGGCAACAGCAGTGCCTAACGCAGCAGCGACAGCGGCGCCTGCAACTGCGGCACCTGCAGCCGATGCGGTTGCCGCTGAAGCAGCAGCCGCGGCGGACGGTGGCGCTTACACAGTTCGATTGCGAGGGCTTGAACGAAATGTGAACGAGTTGAAGGAAAAGGTCTTCATGACCAAACGTCGACTCAATCTACTGAAGGAAACGGTGTTGGGCGGTGTGATCGGCGCTTCGCGTTCGGTCATCAAGCACAAAAACGAAATGGGATCGTCCTTCAAGTTGGTCAAGGCGGTTTATGCCCTCGATGGCGTTCAGATAATGAACAAGACCGACGAATCCGGCCGACTTGCCGAGATGAAAGAGTTCGATGTCTATAACGGTGCCATCCAGCCGGGCTCACACACGCTGTCGGTACAGCTTGTGTACCAAGGTTCGGGATACGGGGTGTTCTCGTATCTCAAGAGCTATAAGTTCAACGTGAAATCCAGTCATACGTTTGTGGCCGGCGAAGGCAAGGCCACGATGGTGACGGTGGTTGGAATGGAAAAGGGCGGCGTGACGACCAGTATGGAAGACAAGCCCGCCGTCGAATTCAGAGTCAACCTTGTGGCGCCCGAACAGGGCAAGACAGCTTCGAATTAAACCGAAACGAGTCTTCGGATGCACTCATTTCGAGCGGTATCGGTAATGGTCTTGTTGCGCAGAACGGTGTCGGCATCGTTGTGGGTGCTGTCGACCCTTTGGGCGCCCGCGCTTTTCGCGGATGCGCTGTCGGATTCAGCCGGAAAGCTCTACGAACTTGACGGCCGCATCAAGGCTCTCGATTCTGGCTTTCGAGACGAGGCCGCCGCTCCCGCAAAGGATTTGGCACAGCGTCGATTGATTGACGCCGAAACGCTCATCGAGCTGAAGAGCTACAGCGAAGCCGCAACTCTCCTTCTCGACATCGTCGAAAAGTATCCGGATACCCGAGTCTTTGACGATGCGGTCGTGTTGCTCGGCGAAGCGATGTACCAGGAGCGAGATATCCTCGCCGCCCGTCGTTACTTCAAGCTGGCGATTGACAAACAGGGAAGCTCGCGCCGTCAGCAGCAAGCACTTGAACGTTTGATCGAGATCGCGCTCAAGACCGACGACTACGAAGGTGTCGATGGTTACCTCGACCGATTGGCTGCGGTTCCCGCGGGCCAGCTTGAACCCTCCGTACCTTACGTACGAGGAAAGTATCAGTTCATGCGCGGCCGTTTTGACGATGCGCTGGCCGCGTTCAACGTGATTGCCCCTTCCAATCCGTACTACCTCAAAGCGCGCTACTTCATTGGTACGACTTTTGTTCAGAACGGCGACCTCGCAGCGGCATCCACTGCGTTCGAACTCGTCTTGAAAACACAGGCCACCACGGATGGCGATCGCGAGATTCAAGATCTCGCCCGGATGGCGATGGGACGCATTCACTACGAACGATCGCAATTCGCCGAGGCCAAGAACCTCTACGTTTCGATCGACCGGCGATCGCCACACTTTGGCGATGCGCTGTTCGAGACCGCCTGGACGTCTATCAAGGCAAGTGATTTCAAATCCGCCCATCGCGCCATCGATCTGATGTTGCTTGAGAATCCGGATACACCCCGCGCGCCGGAAATGAAACTGTTAATGGGCAATCTCAGCTTGCGCATGCAGAGTTTCTTTGATGCGAGCGAAATCTTCACGCAATCGCGCGACCAGTTCGAGCCCATTTTCGGCGAGCTGAAGGCCCGCCTCGATCAGGTTCGGGCTGATCCCAATTACGTCGCCACCTTGCTCGGAGCGTCTCTCGAGAAGTTCGATGTATCCATTTTTGTTCCCGCCGCCGCTGCCAAATTCGTTGCGAACGACGCCGAGATTGAGCGCGTTGTGGCAATCGCGGGTGAGGTTGGCGACATTCGCTCGGGCATAGCCGAAGCCGACTCTTTGTTGCAGCGCCTTGATCGTGCCGTCAATGGCGGGGGCAAGGTTGCGATCTTCGCCGACCTCGCTGAAAAGCGCGAAGCCTCGTCTGAAGTCCTGAATCAGGCGCTCGACATTCGCAGGAAGTTGGCCGCCACCGCTCGAACACTCGCCGAGCCGCACCTTTCGCCTGAAGACAAAGCCGCACTGGGTGTCCATTCGGCGGAACGCCAGCGCCTGGAGGATGTGCTCAAGGATCTTCCCATGACGGCGGATGGTCTTCGCGAGCGGGACAAAGGTGCCAAGGGCGAATTGCAGGGTCTCGAAGGTCAAATTTCGGAGATCAACGTTCTCATTCAGAGTCTCGAAGCTGAACTTGTCGCGATTGAGCAATACGACCGGAGCCAGAGAATTTCCGGCGAGACAATGGCGATTACCGCCGACGAGCTGGTTGCCCAGTCGCAACAGCTGCGGGAATTGATTGAAGATCTACGCCGGCAGAACGATGATTTGCGCGTGCAGGTTGCCGATTCGGTTCGGCAGAATACGGCTGCCGGACAGGCAGGTGAAGGCGAGCGATCGGCCGTGAAACGCCTGTCCCAGATCATCGCCCAGGAATACGAGATCCTGCGCAAGGCCCGTTCCTTGATGTCTGCTGAGGGTGGTCGTCAGTTTGACGGCCTCGCCGGCATCCTCGAAAAAGCCGATGGCGTACAGAGTCAGGTTGCGGCTTTCGATGCGCGCATCGATGCCGCCGCTGAAAACCGACTCACGAAAATTCGGGAGACCATCGAGTCGGAGCGCACCAACTTGAAGATCGCGGGAGAACAGTTGGCGGCGCTCACGAACGAATCGAAGGGTGTCGGCGGTGGGCTCGCGCAGACCTTGCTCGGCCGTGTAACGGATCGCTTTTACGACCTTGTGGTGCAGTCCGACGTCGGCATCATCGACGTGGCCTGGGGTCTGAAGGATGAAAAGACTCAAAACCTCAACAAGCTCGTGACGCAACAAAAGAACGAGATGCAAACTTTGGATGAGGACTTCCGTCAGATCCTCGAAGGAGAGGACCAATGAAAACGGTTCGCTCCCGGATCGTGGGTTGGGGCTTCGGGGCGACCCTTTGTCTGTCTTTTCTGCCCGTTTCTTTCGCTGCTCGACCGACGCCTCCCGATCCGGGCATGGTTGAGGAAATGGCGCAGGATGCCGCTCGCTTTGCCGAGGCTGCCGCAAGTTACCGCCGGGCAGCGGGCGACGTAATGAAGCAGACGTACAAGCGCCGGATGGATGGCATCCGCGAAAAGTACGAACCTCAGATTCAGGCTACCGAGAAAAGCGAAAAGGCCCGTCGGCTGGACGCAATCGCCATGTTCGAGGCGTTTCTTGCCAAGTATCCGACGGATCGTCGCTGGACCCCTGATGCGATGTTTCGGTTGGCCGAACTCTATTACGAAAAGTCCGCTGAAGAATTCCTCGTCGCACAGGAGACCTATCAGAAGGCGCTCGATGGTCCGAATCCACCCGCTGAAGCCTCTCCGATCCCCGACTACACCGCGACGATCAACCTCTACCGACGTTTGATCGGGGAGTTTCCGAATTACCGGTTCCTCGATGCCGCGCTCTATTTGCTCGGCTTCGCACACGGCGAAATGGTCCAAGAGCCACAGGCAAAGCAGGCACTGTTGGCCCTGACCTGTGGCAACCGATACCGGGCGCTTGAAGAAGCGGTCCCCGCGAAAGAGCCTACGACTGCCCTCACCGATGGCCTGCAGCGCAAGTTACAGGACATCTACGAAGGATGTGAGCCGGCCAAGGGAGATTCTCGTTTCCTCGCCGAGGCCTGGACCCGAGTTGGCGAAATGCACTTCGACAACGCCGAGCTTGAGGAGGCCATCAGCGCCTACAGCAAGGTGCTCGCATTCAAGGACTCCTCTTACTACGACAAGGCGCTTTACAAGCTCGCCTGGTCCTATTACCGCGACAACCGTTTTCCCGAAGCCATCACTGAATTTGATCGCCTCGTAAAATGGGCCGACGAGCGCAAGGCCATGGGCGATCAGTTCGGGTCGGATCTGCGCCCCGAAGCAATTCAGTATCTTGCGATCAGCTTCTCCGAGCCGGACTGGGACGGTGATACGGTTCCCGATCCCGACACGGGTCTGGTCCGGGCTCGAAAATTCTATGACGGTCGCGAGGCAGAGCCCCACGTTCGCGAGGTTTTCCAAAAACTCGGCGATATCTATTTCGATACGACGAAATTCGTCGAGGCCGTCGAGATCTACAAAGAACTTCTGGCTCGCTGGCCGCTCAATCCCGATGCGCCGCTCGTTCAGGAAAAAATCGTCGGAGCGTTTGAACGCGAACGCAACATGGTCGCCGCCGCCAAAGAGCGCGAGGCGCTCGGTCGCAACTACACCAAAGGTACCGAGTGGTATGAGGCCAACAAGACCAACGCGGAAGCCATTGCGGTCGCTGAGCAGCTTTCCGAGGACGCTCTTCTTGCCGCGGCAACCGGTGTTCACGCAGCAGCGCAGGCTTGCAAAGCAAGGGTTGACGCCGGTCAGGCCACCATCGACCAGTGCAAGGAGATGTATGCGACGGCTGCTGACTTGTACGAAAAGTACCTTGCCGCCTATCCGGGCTCGAAGCGTGCCTATGAATTCTCGGCGTTCTACGCCGACGCCCTTTACTACTCCGGGCAAATCGACAAGGCTATTGTCGCCTACACCGCCGTTCGAGACTCCGAACTCGACAACAAGTATCAGGAAGACTCGGCCTTCCGCGTGATCAAGGCGTACGAAGACATCATCGAGAATATGAAGAAGGCGGGTCAGTTGACCGAGCCGCCGATTCCCGATGAAACCAATACCAAGCCTCCTGTGCAACCGATTCCAATGCCCGACATCGTTGGGAGATACCTCGCAGCGGTCGACTGGTACACCTCGAATCTCCAGACCGAGAAAAACGATGATTTGCGCTACGCGACGGCTGTCGCGCACTTGCGCTATCGCAACTGGCCAGAGGCCCGTGGCCGTCTCGGCGAAATTACCAAGTTGTTCTGCGGCAAGAGCGAGCTTGGGTTCAAAGCGTACGACGCCATTCTGAAGACCTATTTCATCGACTACGGCGTCGACGACCTGAAAGAAAAAGACTGCGCGCTCGGTCGCTTGCTGAAGATTTCGGAGGAGTTCGAGGACTCGGCCTGCGGCAAGGCGCAGGGGGCCGACACGTACCTCGCGCGCATTCGTCAGATCCGCAACTCGGTCAAGTCTCGGGTCATCACCGACACCGTCAAGCTCGCCATCGAAAACGAAGACAAGGGCACCGACAAGTCGCTGGCCAAGTGTTCCGAAGGCGGCGGCATCGAGATGGTCACGGCTGGCGCCAAGACCAAATCCACCGCCGTTGCGGGTGCAGGCCCGGCCGAAATCGACGTGGGACTCGCGCTTGATCTGATCGACCTCGTCGATCAGAACCCCAAGGACGAAGACGCTGGCACCAACCTCAACAACGCCTGCGTCATCTACGAGCGCCTGTATCAGTTCGGCGAGGCGACCCGTTGCTACGAGCGTCTCTTCAAAAATTATCCGAACGATCCGCTCGCGCGCGATGCCGTTTGGAATGCGGCTCGCAACCACCACCGATTCTTCTCGTTTGAGGAAGCGGTCAAGCTGTACACGCAGGTCGCCCAGGATCAGAAGTTTGCCGATTTCGAGCACCGCAAGGACGCTCTCGGTATTGCCGCGCAGTTGCTCGACAACGATCAGCAGTACAAGCGCGCAGCGGACATGTACCTGCGTTTCTCGCAGGTGGCGGACAAGCCCGAAGACGCGGCCCAGTCCTATTCCTTCTCCTGTCGCGCCCTCGGAAAATCCGGCGACGTGGCCGGACAAACCCGCTGTTTGCGTGGCTTTATCAAACAGTACGACACCGCTCCCGCTGCTGCGGAATTCGTGGTTGAAGGTTACTTGCAGCTCGCTGCCATCGCCGAAAAGAGCGGTGACGCCAATGCAACCCTGAACGCCTACAAAAAAGTTCGCGACGAATTCGTAACTCGAAAACTGAAGGCCGCCACGCCAGCCGCTGCAGCCGCTGCAAAGGCCGAGTACCTGATGCTTGAGGATAAGTTCCAGGCCTTCAAGCGCAAGAAGCTTTCCTTCTCGAATCCGAAGAAGATCCAGGCGGTTTTCGAGGCAATGACCACAGAGGCCAAAACCTTGCGCGACGAATACGCGAAGATCTGGGAGTACAAGGACGCCAACTACACACTGGCTTCGTTCCTTCGCCGGGGTGATATTTTCTACGAGTTCGCGCTGAAGCTCACGTACAACGCCGAGAATCCGCCTGACGAAATCAAGAAGCTTGAGAAGCAGGTTTGTCGGGCCAACCCGGATGACTGCGGCATGGTTGAAGGCCAGTACAAAGACGGGATTTTCGAGTACATCACGCCGATCGAAAACGAAGCCAAAGATCAGTGGAAGAGCACGCTCGATCGCGCGGCGCAGTTGGGTGTGACGAATAACTACGTCAAGAAGGCGCGTGAAAATCTGTCGAA
>JAWXBF010000182.1:0-13727 GCA_034439895.1 Deltaproteobacteria bacterium | reverse complement strand
GGCGCGGCTGGGTCAGGCGCGGCTGGGTCAGACGCGGCTACGTCGTCTTCCTCGTCGTCCTCGTCTTCGTCTTCTTCGTCTTCTTCCTCTTCTTCGTCGTCTTCGTCTTGTTCCGCGTCACCTTCTTCGTCCTCCTCTGCTTTTTCAGCAGCCGGGACGGGGTCGACTTTTTCAACGTCCGCTTCTTCCACCGCAGCGACCGCAATGGGTTCGGCGGCCGGATCGACCGCGTCCTCGTCGTCCGCATGCGCCTCGAAACGACTTTCAAGTCCTGCTGCGACTGCATCGCGCTCGCCTGTGTCGAAGGGTTCTCCACCAAAAGCGTGCGATTCCTGTTCCGGTGCCGGCTCCGGATCGCTTTCCAGACCCTCGGATTCGGCAACCGCCGGCAATTCATCCGACGGCTGGAGCGAGTCCGGTACGGGTCCCGACTGCTCCATCTGGCGCGCGAGCACCATGTACTCAACCGACGGTCCAGGCGTTCGATCGGCATCGAGCGCATCAAGACCACCCCCTGTGCGTCCGGGATCTTCCGAGTCCACGATCGCAACGGTCTCGGCCTTGCGGCCAACGTCACCCTTCGCCATGGGCGCACTGAAATACGTTTCCGTGATTTGTGTCGGTCCGCCCTCGTCTGGCACCGAGATCGTTCCGCTCATCGATCGGCGTTCATTCAGATCATCGCCACCCTCGGGAAGGCTGGCTATCGCATCAGAGACCGCATCTATCCCGTAGGGAGACGTGTTGATGCGCGGTTTGCGCGACGCTGCGCCATCCAGGTCGTGCGGCTCCATCGAACCCTCTGCATAGGGCGAGGTGGCGTATCCGGACAGCGTTTCTGGGCCCGGCGTACCGTCCGTCGATTCCCCGGGAGAACTAAGGGTTCGCATCGGCCGGGTCGGCGTTCCTCCAACCGGCACCGGTGTCGACCGAGGATCCACGGGCGGCGTGATTTCGGCGGCCCACGGAGACTCCGCCAACCACCGTTCGAGTCGGCCCATCGAGCCACGCACTTCCACCGGCAGGCGCTCGCCACTTGGTTCATATACCACCTGGTCGTGATACAGATGCGCAATCGCGACCGCGGCTTCGAGATCGGGAAAATCCGAGTCCTCCACCACCTGCATGAACGTGCGACGTCCATCGAACAACCGCAGAATGCGATTGACCTCGTCGGGAATGTCCGCAAGTCGCTCGGCCAGCACGTGGTAGTCGACCTCGAATACCGTGTGAAGCGGCGGCAAGGCTTCGAGTAAATGCGTCCACTCGTCAAGACGCCGCATGCCCTCCATCAACACTGCTTGCGCAGACAGGTCGATGACATCGCGCCGACGCAACGGTTTGAACTCGACTTCAAACGTTCCGTCGTTCCACGAGAACAATCGATACACGGCATCGATCCCCGTGAGGCGACCGGCCTCGGCATCGATCGTTCGACCCTCGCGAAAATAGATGGCACCCCGATGGCCATCGCTATTGTGGATGTGAATGATCCCGGTCTTGCGATTCACGTCGATGGTCTGAACCAGATCGACCACGCCGATATCGGATAATGCTCCGGTGAAGCGTGTGCGCGTGTCTCGACTGGATTCAAGCGACTCACGTTGCTTGCGCTGCAGCAGCATCCGCACCCGCGTCGTGATCTCTTTAATGTAGATGGGCTTGTTGAGATAGTCCTCAACACCAAGCTCAAGTCCGCGAATCTTGTCCTCAATCGATTTCTTGCTTGAGACAAACAGGAAAGGAATGCGCGCGTGCTCAGGTCGTTCTTTAATACGACGGCAAAACTCGAAACCATCCATGCCCGGAAACTGCGTATCTGAAACGATGAGTTCCGGAACGCCTTCGGCCAATCGTTGCAACGCTTCTTCGGCCGTGGCCGACGTGATGACATCAAAGCCCGCCTTCTTGAGGCTGACCTCGAGGACCCGCTGACTTTTCGGATCGCCGTCGACCAGCAACAACTTGTGTTTGCTGACCGCTTCCCGCATATACCCTGTTTCGTCGTCGCTCAAGATGATCGGGCTCGATAACCCGTGGAAATTGGGATTGTGCGACAGACGGCGGGCAATGTCGACGGCCAGGCCCCAAACACCTTCACTTCAGCGAAGTTCGGGAACGTGCCGACCCAGGATCTCGTGCAAGGGTCGGAGCTCCGGTACCTGAACGATCGCATCCCTGACATAACGAAGCGAGAGTGGGATTGCGGCCAAAAAATTCGGCATCCCTCGTTTGCGGTCAATGAAGACGAATCGGCCCGAGTCTTTCAACTTGCGCTGAACGGTTTGCAGATTGAAAAGATTTGTAATCTCCATTACATTGCGACCCGTGGCCACCGCGAAGGATGTGACCAACTCCTCGACCAATCCGTCCGACAACGACAGATAGGAATCTCGCAGCAGTGCCACAAGGTCATAAACGCTCGGGCCGAGAAGCGCGTCCTGAAAATCAATCACCGAAATCTGCGGTTCGCCACCGCGACGCACGACCATCAGATTGCGACTCTGAAAATCGCGATGCACCAACACCGGAGGACTGTCTGCAAGCGCCTTCGCGAGCCAATCAAATTGCGATTCAACCACGGCGCTTTCGGCATCGGTAAGACGAATCCCCCTGCCCTCTTCGAGCAACCATTCCCGGAAATGCGCCAGTTCCCAGCGCAAAAGCGTGTAGTCGAAACGTCGACCGAAGGCCAAACACTCCGGGTCTGGATGGTTGCTGCCCATCTCCTGTAGCCGAGCGATGAGCGACACCGCCTTCCGATAGAGCGCCCGGATCTCTCGTTCACTTCGGCAATGTGAGACCGCTGCTTCGAGCGTTTCGTCTCCCAGATCCTCGAGTGCGATGAACCCGTTGGCAACTTCAGCCCGATAAATCTTGGGAACGGGAAAATGTTGGCCACTCAGGTATCGATGCACATTCAAAAATGGCATCCGGGCGTCGCTTTCGTTCCGGGCGTCCTCCGGCAACTCCATGACCACGCACGATCTGGGAGATCCTTCCGTGGCGACCCGGTGGTATCGGCGCGTCGACAGTTGAGCAGGCATGGTGTCCACCCTCGATTCGGCGCCGCCCGCAAAGGCGCGCACAAAACCAATCAACTGATCATGCAACTGCGCGTGCTGGAACATGGATTTGGTGTTCATAATAGGCACCTCCGTGAGTGCAGACCAAGTTTCCGATCATCGTGACGCCAACGCCTTTGCCGGACTTGTAGCCAAAGCCCGTCGCGGGCTGAGCCTGGGCAAGCTGCCGTTACCCGCTGCGCCGGTCCTCAAACGACTCGAAACCTACTTTGAGCTGATGCTTCAATGGAATAGGGCAGTCAATCTGACGGGTGCGGCCTCGGTGAAGGCGCTCGCTCTGGAACACCTGCCTGATTCTCTGGCTCTGGCCGAAGTACTGCCTACCGCCGCAAGGCTGGTCGACGTTGGGTCGGGAGGGGGTCTTCCGGCGATTGCGCTCAAAATTCTGCGTCCGGATCTTGCGCTCACGATGGTGGAACCGAGAGCCAAACGCGTTTCTTTTCTGCGAACGGCGCTTCGGGACACCGGTGTCGCCGCCACGGTGGTGCCCGAGCGTTTATCGGAGCCACCGCAATCGGCATTGTTGGGTCAGTTCGACGCCGCTATTTCGAGAGCAACCTTCGCACCCGAGGTCTGGTTGATCCTGGGAATCCCGCTTGTTCGCCCAGGCGGTCTGATAATTGCGCTGGTCTCGGACGACGAAAGCCAAAAGCGCAATGATTCCGAATCGTGGCGATACCGTCTGGAGGACGGTCGGGAACGCCTCCTTCGCATGGTTCGCCGTTCCACGTGAAACAGTTCGAACGGGATCTCACCGATGTTCCACGTGGAACCTTCCACGCCCTCCCGACCGACGGATGTTCCACGTGAAACAAATTCGTTCGACCGGCCCAGCGCACCGGCACGATTGACAGCGTCGCGGTTGCGGTCCTAGAAGCACCGTGTGCCCCCCACGGATTCTTTCGACGAACAGCTTGAAGAGGAGCTTCAGAATCTCCGTCAAGAGGGCCGGTTTCGCGCCTGTCCTCCGTTTGACGGAACACCCGACGCTCCCGAACTGAACCAACACCCGGTTCTCAACTTTTGTTCCAACGACTATCTGGGGTTTTCGCGCCACCCCGTGCTACTCGCCGCGTCCACGAACGCGATCCAACGCCATGGCTCCGGTGCCACGGCGAGCCGCCTCGTCTGCGGCGACCTGCCCCCCCACCGCAGCCTCGAGCAAGCCGTCGCGCATTTGCTCGGTACCGAAGCCGCGCTTTCTTTTCCGAGTGGATATCAGGCCAACTTGGCCGCGATCACCGCTTTCGCCGGCCCTGACGATCTTATCGTGTCGGACGCTGCCAACCATGCCAGCCTCATCGACGGTTGCCGACTCTCCCGCTCCAAGGTGAGCGTGTTCCCCCATAAAGACGTTGCCACGGCTCGTTCCGCACTCCAACAACCAGGGACATTCCGCCGGCGGTTTCTGGTTACCGAATCCCTTTTCAGCATGGACGGTGATTTTGCACCCCTCGCGGACCTGAGAGCGCTTGCGAACGAAACCAACGCTCGGTTGATCGTCGATGACGCGCACGCAATCGGAATCTTCGGACCCAACGGCGCCGGACTCTGCAACGCCCACCGCGTCCGTCCAGACATCCATGTTGGAACCTTCGGCAAGGCCGTGGGCTCAGCGGGCGGCTTTGTCGCTGGGTCCCGTTCCGTCATTGAAACGCTCGTGAACCGAGGAAGAACTTTTATTTTTACCACTGGCAGCCCTCCCGGCGTCGCCGCTGCCAGCACTGCTGGAATCCGTTTGTTGGCGGAAGATACCGGCGAATCGGCCCGAAAGCGGCTGTTTGATAACCTCAAACACCTCAGGGAAGCCCTCGGACGCCCGCAATCCGAAACCCTTTCGCCGATAGTCCCCATCGTCTTCGGCGAAAACGGCGCAGCGTTGAACGCCAGCCGCCGACTACTTGATGCTGGAATCTTCGTCCAGGCCATCCGCCCTCCCACGGTCCCACCGGGCACCGCCAGGCTTCGACTAACGCTATCAGCCGCCCACGACTTTGCAGCCATTGAGGCCCTCGTCTCCCAACTGAAACCGCTCTTGTCCGGCCTCCACTCGTAGATTCAGGGTGCGAACGGACGTTTTTTCCAGGTATTGTTGCGTCCGTGCCACCCCCGCGCCCATCGGATCTGGATTTTCGCAATCTGTGGTTTCCGATTTCACCGCGTTCCGCTTCGAGCATCGGGGAATCTTTGATTTCCGATCGGGCATCCGGCCCAAATATTATTGACGCGAATGGTCGAACCTTTATCGACACCACCTCGTCATTCGGCTCCAACTTGCATGGATACCGCTCTGCGTTAATTAATCAGGCCATAAAAAATCAGCTGCATCGCATTGCCAATTCCCGCTTCACCAGTACGCCAACCCTGGCGCTTGCCGAGCGCCTTGTAAAAATAGCACCGCCCGGACTCGAACGCGTGCTTTTCAGTCCGTCCGGTCCGGACGCGATCGTCAATGCCATCAATATTGCACGGCATTTTCAAAACCTACGCAATCAACCCCAGCGTCAGAAACACCTCATTTTCAACCCGTCTCCACCAAACTCCGATTCGGATCATAACCGACTAGACCCATGTTCAACCGACGCGGACCGAATCTTCGTCCACACTTTATCCATAGTCCTTTTTAATTCTGTCTTTGATACGCATCGTGATGTTCTTTGCGCGGTCGTCGTGGAGCCGGGGGTCCACTGGCGAAGTGGGGTACAACTTTGCCCGCCGGGACTGCTTTCAAACATCTCTCAGCGCTGTCGAGAACTGGGCATCGCGTTGATTGCCGACGAAACCACAACCGGTTTCGGCCGAACCGGAACAATGTTCGGATGTGAAAAGGAGCGTGTGACGCCCGATTTCTTGTGCTGCGGAAGCTCGCTCACCGGTGGCCATTTGCCCCTCGGAGCGACCCTCGCCACCGAGGCGATTTTCCAAAGCGTTTCTGCACACAACCGCAGCGACATGGCACCCCTTCTGCTCAATCATGGGGCCAATCCCCTGGCGTGCGCCGCCGCCATCGCCTCACTCGATATTCTCGAACGCAGAAACCTCATCGCTGCTTTGCCCGCCAAAATTGAACACCTGCAACGATCACTTGAAACAACTGTAGCACCGCTGTCCGCCGTGTTCGCGATTCGCCAGTGCGGCATGATGGTTGGGATCGAATTGCGTGAGCGAGAATCATTGGTCGCGCGCCGTCACACAAACATTGGCGAACGTGTCTGCTCCGTGGCGCTTGCCGAAGGCCTGATTCTCCACGCACGTTCCTCGGTGATCGTATTGATGCCGCCGCTGTCGATCGAGCCTGGTGAGATCGACCGCATACTCAAGACCGTGGCGAGATCGATCGCCCTGGCCACGGATTTGGATACCGACGCACCTTCCGAGACACCCAGTCGTGTACCCCGACCCCCGCGTCCTCATGGCCTCATTCTCCTCGGAACGGACACCAACGTCGGTAAAACTACCGTCGGCCGCGCCATCCTCCGTATGGCGGCACGGGCAGGACATCCCGTCGTACCGGTCAAGCCAACAGAAAGCGGATGCAACCCAACCCCTGCGGATGCCGAGGCCCTACGACGAGCAAGCCAACTTGACCTTCCTCTCGAGCGCGTCTGTCCTTTTCCCTTCACCGCGCCGGTTGCTCCCGCCATCGCCGCTGAAATGATCGGCCAAACGCTCACGCTCGATCAATTGGTGACCGCTTGCAATAGCGTCCGACCCCGAGTGAAACCCCAGCAACCGATACTCGTCGAATCGGCTGGTGGATTGCTCTCACCACTGACCGCGACCGAAACCAACACGGATCTAGCCGCCAAACTGGGACTTCCCGTGCTCCTTGTCGCCCGCAATGGCCTAGGCACGATAAATCAAACCGCGCTTGCAATCGGAGAACTGCGTCGTCGCGGTTTGCCCATCGCAGCGTTGATCCTGGTCGACACGGATGGAAAATACACACCCGATCGCGACAGCAACGCGCGCGCAATTGCCCGACAAACGGGAATCACACCCATCGGGGTTTTTCCCTTTACCCAAAACCTTCACCCAGCCGACGAGGACGACGAACTCGCCGTCGCGCTTGAGCGGAACTGCGACATCCGTGCCATCTGGCGCGCACTGGCGCCAGATTCGTAGCACGATGACAGACCTAGACGGTCGGCGCAGCGGCTTGTCGCCGCGATTTAGGAAAGACCACCACGCGTCGATCCATGCCTTCGCCTTCAGATTCCGTGAAAACGTCTGCACTGTCCGCCAGTGCATTATGAACGATGCGTCTATCCGCAGGATTCATCGGCTCGGCCGCAACAGGTCGACCCGAACGAATCGCTTTTTCCGCTAGCTTGCGAGCAAGATCCGTCAAAGAATCCTCTCGACGGCCACGGTATCCTTCGGCATCCACCACAACAGCCGGACCCGTATTCGTGTTGCGAGAAGAGATTCGGTTCACCAGATACTGAAGCGCGTCTAGCGTCGCGCCCTTTTTCCCAATGATGAGACCTGACTCCGTACCGTGGGCATCAAGTATCACGCGCGTGCCATCGTCAAACGCACTTACCTCGGCTTCGATTCCCATCTTCTCAAGGATGTCGCGCAAGACTTTGCCCGCCTCTTCGCGGCGCTTACCCAGATCATTCACTTCGGCGTCCATTCGTTCTCCTTCTTTCTCCGAAATCCTGCTACGAAATCCTGCGTGACCGGCCTATAGGTTGAAGGTCGTCATTGGTTTGGGCAACGGCGGCGCATCTTCTGCGATGCGATCGGTTGCGGGATCGATGTAGTTCGGTCCTGCCTTCGGCGGCGCGTCTTGTTCCATCAAGTCGAGAGGCTCAACCTTGCGACGAACCACGCCGGTTTTGGAGGGCACACTCGAAGTTTTCTTTAGCCGCGGCGCAGACAACGAAGGCCGCTTTGCGGTCGCCTCGGTCTTCTTCGTAACAGACGCCGGCACATCACCCGCTGCGGCGTTTGGCGCTTCCAGTTTATCGGACGTGCCTTTGGCTGCACTGGCGTCCTTGCTGCCCGCCTTATCCCCGCCCTTTGCCGGTTTTTGCGCCACGTTTTTCCTTCGAAGTCGATCCGGACACAGCCCGGGGTGCACGACGTTAGTGGTGAGCCCGCAACCTGTCAACCCGTCAGTGCGATCCTCTCTTGCCGCGTCATTGCTGCACCTGATACCCTACGTCCCGAACCAACCATGACGATTCAAACGCGTTTGAGCCCATCCGACCCCGCCCAGATACTGACTCTTCCGGTGGATCTCCTCGCCATCGCCACAGCATCCGACCCGAACCACTCCAAAGTCGGCCTCGACCCTCTCTTGACCGCACTCGACACGGCGCTCGCAGGACAGCTCCGCGCCAGCCTCTTGGAAGAGCGCTTCCACGGTAAAGCCGGAGAGACCGTCAGCATCACAACGATGGGCAAAATCGGACCCCGCCGCGTTCTATTGGTCGGTGTCGGAGTCGAACCCGAAACCGATCACGCCGCTCGAGCACTGCGCTTCGCTGGCACGGCAGGACGGCTTGCCGTGCGATATTCCGCAAAAAGCGTCGCCCTCGCTTTTCCCGGAATCGCCGACCCTTCTGGGCTCCTTTCACCCCTCACCGAGGGCGTCCTGCTCGGCACTTACGCATTCGATCGCCACTTCGACAAGAACGACCGCATCTCTGTTTTGCTAGCGGACATCCGGTTCTGCCTTGACGCCGATCCCACGGCCGCCGCCGCAACCTTCGTCCAGGCCCACAACACCGCTCAAGCCGTGGCTTTTGCGCGCGACATGGTCAACGAACCCGCCGAGATCATGACGCCCACCCGCATGGCCGAAATCGCCACAGAGATCGCCCAGCTCGGTTCCATGCAGATTGAAGTGCTTGACCGTGACGCCTGCGAAAAACAGGGCATGGGACTTTTCCTCGCCGTCGCGCGCGGCAGCACCCAACCGCCTAAATTCATTCACATCACCTACAAACACCCTGCTGCAAAGAAACGGATTGTGTTGGTTGGAAAAGGTGTTACGTTTGACTCCGGCGGCCATTCACTCAAACCGAGCGACGGCATGCTCGACATGAAAACCGATATGGCTGGCGCGGCCGCAGTAATTTCTTCTATGCAAGCCATCGCTTCGGAGAATCTACCGCTGGAGGTTCACGCCATCGCCGCCTGCACTGAAAACATGTTGTCCGGATCTGCGTACCGTCTGGGCGATATCTTTCGATCGCGTGCGGGAAAAACCGTCGAAATCAACAATACCGACGCCGAGGGACGGTTGACTCTTGCCGATGCATTGTCTTTCGGCCTCGATCTCAAGCCCGATCAGATCTTCGATTTCGCGACCCTTACCGGTGCCATCGTTGTTGCGCTCGGCAACCAAACTGCAGGCGTGATGACCAACACCGAGGGTTTGCGAAACAGTTTCATCGCTGCAGCAACCTCCGCGGGAGAGCCCATGTGGCCAATGCCGCTTCCGCCCCGACTGCGTGACCAACTCAAGTCCGAGGTTGCAGACATGAAGAACACAGGTGAGCGGTGGGGTGGCGCACTCACCGCCGGACTCTTTCTCAAGGAATTCGTCGGCGATACGCCCTGGGTCCACGTCGACCTCGCCGGGCCATCTCGGGCCGACAAAGACTTCGGCCACATCAGTCGAGGCGGCTCCGGTTTTGCCGTCGCCACGATCCTGGCGTATCTGAGGGGTATCTCCGTTTAAAAAAAATGTTTGCTACCCCACAAAACCAACGACAAAAGACGTTTTTGAACCGGATTGTTCAAATAAATCAACGCAATCGACGCTTTTTACCCCTTGACGGCAAGTCGATAACTTGATTTTTTAAGGTTGCCATAATTGTACCCTTGTGGTAAATTCCGCGCACCTCAACTTTTGAGGTTGGCAACCTACCCAGGAGTCCTTGTCCTATGGAACCGAACTTTTCCGTGGGCGATCTAGCGGTTTACCCTGCTCACGGCGTCGCCGAGATCGTTGGTATTGAAACCCGAGAGATCTCCTCTAGCAAGCAGACTTTCTACATCCTGAAGATTCTCGACAACGGGATGAAAATCATGATTCCCACTCGCAACGCCAGCGCAGTGGGTTTGCGAGAGCTTATCCGAGCTGACGAGGTCGACGAGGTTTTCGAGATCTTGAAGAGCCGGGAAGTCGCGGTCGAAGGACAGACCTGGAATCGGCGATATCGAGAGTACATGGAAAAGATCAAAACCGGTTCGGTCTTCGAGATCGCAGAAGTTCTCCGCGATCTTCAACGACTGAAGAGCGACAAGGAACTTTCCTTCGGCGAGCGCAAGATGCTCGACACAGCCCGCACGCTTCTCGTTAAAGAGATCGCCGTTGCGACCAAGAGCAAAGAAGGCAAGATCGAGGAGCGCCTCGATAGCATCTTCTCCTGCTAGTCCGAAGCCGTTGAAGTGACGGTTCTAAAAGGCGGCCTTCGGGTCGCCTTTTTTTTCGCAACTTTTCCCTTTATGGGTCCGAGCATCCTGTCGCACTGAACAACCAATGCGACCAGGAGACTCACCCATGTCCGCAGCCGATCGTCACACACCCGACTCATCCTTCAATCATTGTGAAACCGCAGAGGCAACGGACGACACACCTTCCTTGCCGGACGATCTACTCGATCACACCCTGGCGTTCGCCTACGATTTCTTCAAGGCCGGTCACTACAGCGATGCCGCAGCGTTGTGTCGCACCCTTCTTTTGGCTGATCCCGGCTACTGGTGGTGCTACTCGCTCTTCGCTGCAGTTCTGCAACGACAGGGAAAATTCCGAGAATGTATTTCGATGATCGATCGGTGCCTTCGATACGAACCCGGTCAGGCCAAGCTCCTAGCCATGAAAACCGAAGTCGAGCGTCAACTGGCCGCCAAACTCGAAAAGAAAACAACGACACGACCCGGTGCGCGGCGCACGAACACTCGAACATTCACCTCGACCCACATCCACTTTTAGGCGAGCGACAATTGCCACGAACGCTTGTTCGTCAGATATCCAGATTGCGAACACTCAGCGCGTTCTCGGCAATGAACGCTCGCCGGGGTTCAACTAGATCGCCCATCAGGGTTGAGAACAACTTGTCGGCCGCGAATGCATCCGCCACTCGAACCTGCAGCAAGGTCCGCTTGGTCGGATCCATCGTGGTTTCCCAGAGTTGTTCCGGGTTCATCTCACCAAGACCTTTGTACCGCTGTATCTGGAGACCCTTTTTTGCCGTCTCAGCGAGTTTCTCCGAGAGATCTTCGGCGCGCATCAGTGTCGGCTCAACACCGTCCGTTTCTTCATCCAACTCGACAATCGCAAACGGACCCGTTCCGGCAGAACCCAGCTCAGCCCAAATCTTTCTCAGATCTGCCAACTCCGGTGAGTCTAGAAAATCAAAGTCGAGCGTCGTAGCCTTGCGCAAACCGCCGGGCCGAGGGTGACCGTCTATCTTGAACCTTCCGTGTTCCGCATCGGACGATACCGACAGCACCACATCGGTCATGTCCGGTTCTGTCTCGCGAAGGTAACCTCGAATCGCTTCAACCGTTGCAGCCACCATGTTCGCATCGCGAAGATCTTCTTTGACGATTGCGGATGCTTTCACAATCGCGTCGATGAGGCGCGGATCGCCCTTGCGCTCGAGCATCCGTCGTACCTTTTTGTACCGCCCCGACGAGCGAGCGAGCTTCGCAAGATCCCTTCCGCCGGTGACTGTCCCATCACGACCGACCAGCTTGACGTTGTCTATCGATCCATCGATGAGATAATCCTCGAACATCTGTTCGTTTTTTAGATACAGCTCGCGCTTTCCTTTTTTTACGCGGAACAAAGGCGGCTGCGCGATGTACAGATAGCCTCTGTCAACGATCTCCGGAAAGTGTCGGTAAAAGAAGGTGAGTAGCAAGGTTCGGATGTGACTGCCGTCGACGTCGGCGTCCGTCATGATAATGATGCGATGGTAACGAATCTTGTCGACGTCTTTTTCCTGTTCCACGCCGCAGCCGAGCGCGGTTATGAGCGTCACGATTTCCGTCGACGACAACATCTTGTCGAGACGTGCTTTTTCGACGTTCAATATCTTTCCGCGCAACGGCAGCACGGCTTGATCTTTTCGATTTCGTCCCTGTTTCGCTGAACCGCCGGCGCTGTCACCCTCAACGATGTACAGCTCTGAATGCGCGGGATCGCGCTCCTGACAATCCGCAAGCTTTCCAGGCAACGACGAGAAGTCGAGAGCCCCTTTTCGCTGCACCAGTTCTCTGGCTTTTCTGGCGGCATCGCGAGCTCGCGTCGCGAGAACGGCTTTCTCGACAACCAGGCGAGCTTCTTTCGGATGCTCCTCCAGATAACGGGCGAGTTTCTCGTTGACGATGCGTTCGACGATGCCTTTGACCTCGGACGAAACCAGCTTGTCTTTCGGCTGATTGGAAAATTTCGGATCCGGATGCTTGACCGATACAACGCCGCTCAAACCCTCCAGAATGTCATCACCACCAAGGCCGGCCTTGAGGTCCTTCAGCAAGGTGCTTCCCTCGGCATAGGCATTGATGGTTCGGGTCAACGCTGCCCTGAAGCCGGTCAAATGCGTACCACCATCCTTGTTTTTGATGTTGTTGGTAAAGCAGAAAATGGTCGACTGGTACGAGTCGTTCCACTGCAAGGCTATCTCGACAATCGTGCCGTTGAATTCACCTTCGATCATCACGGGCTTTTCGTGGATGGGCGTTTTGGAACTGTTTAGCTCCGAGACGAACTCTGAAATTCCACCCGAGAACTGGAAGATCGACGATCGATCCTTGCCTTCGTCGGTCAAGGTGATCTTCAAACCACGGTTCAGGTAGGACAATTCGCGCAATCGCTGCGACAGAACGTCAAACGAGAATTCGGTTACTTTGAAGATCTCGGCATCTGGTTTGAACGTGATCTTCGTTCCCATCTTGGTCGTAACACCGATTTCCTCAATCGGCTTCGAGGGATCGCCTCGTCGATATTCTTGGTAGTACGCTTTACCGTCGCGCCTGATCTCCAGTTTCAACAGTTCGGAGAGTGCGTTCACGACCGACACACCGACGCCGTGCAAACCGCCGGAGACTTTGTAATTCGAATGCGAAAATTTACCGCCAGCGTGTAGTACGGTTAGAACCACCTCGGCTGTGGATCGGCCTTCGGTGGGATGGATGCCAACCGGTATCCCGCGACCATTGTCCTCGACCGAAACCGAGCCATCGAAATGGATGATGACGTCGATTTGATTGCAGTAACCTTCGAGGGCCTCGTCGACGGAGTTGTCCACAACCTCGTAGACCATGTGATGCAGCCCCGTCCCATCGTCGGTGTCACCGATGTACATGCCGGGTCGCTTCCGAACCGCCTCCAGACCTTTCAGAACCTGGATGCTGCCCTCGTCGTAGGCACTGCTTTCAACGACGGCTTCGGCTTTTTCAGACTCCGGAGTGGGAGGCGTTTCTTCGCTGTTGCTCATGGTGCTCTCGAGGGGCGCGATCCATCCAGGACTGGAGGTTCATCCGCGGCCTTCGGAACATCCCGACAGGGCTTCGATTCGACACCTTGGAAACCGCGGGTATCCCGTCATCTAGCATCCTTGCTGTTTCCCGTAAAGGATAAAAATATCGCAGGTTTTCACCGTTTTAACGCTC
>JAWXBF010000181.1:0-4335 GCA_034439895.1 Deltaproteobacteria bacterium | reverse complement strand
CGGGTTTCGTCCTCAAGCCGCGCAAATGTGTATCGGAAGTAGTGCTTGGCGAAACAAGCCTCGACCTTGCCACTGTCGCGGACAAGTTTCATTAACCCAGCCGGACCGGTGACCTCCGTCATGTCATCGGAGATAATTTGTGGGATCGCTGTGGTGTTGACCGGTACCGTGCCATTTCCATTTTTGCCAGCGTCAAAGACCATCTCTTGGGTCCGGTATCGCCCGAGACCATCAAATGATTCAGTCGCAAAACCAATGTGATTGGTGAGGGTGAGATGGCAGCTCTTGCAGGTCGTTCCGTCTTGCTCCGTGATGAGCTCAACCGCCTCGCGGGTGGAACGGTTCACTGTGTCCTGCGGTGTGTTTGTGGCACCCGGATCTGGGGGGGGGATCTGGTCACACAGCCAAGACTGGCGCATATGAGCACCTTTGATGATTGGGCGGGTTGTGACGAGTCCGGTGGCGACAAAGCCAGCGCGTGTGAAAATACCGACGCGCTCTTGTTCCGCAGGGAACGCCGGCGGATCACCTTGTCCGTCCCAAACCGGCGTACCGTAAATATCAGCGAGCTCCTTGCTGCGTGCGAAGGAGCGTTCGCTTGAGAGCAGGTCAGCCATGCTGCCTTCGCCTGCCCATGTGTAGTACTGCGCCATTCCGATTGTGTCGTCCACGATGGCTGCCTTCAACATGTCGGACGGTTGGTGATCCGCCGCGAAGAGTTTGAATTGTGGGTCGCCTTTGTTCTTGGCCACATCGTCGAAATCCCGAACGCGAAGAACATCCTCAAAGAATTCTTTCGTGCCGCGCTGGGCCTCGGCTAGCGCCATCAACCGATCAACTTGGTGGTTGTAGCCATCATCCGCCAGCAAGTCGTCCGAGACCGCTGCCTGCCACAGCTCGTCGTCTGGCATAGTATGAAGGAAGTGAAACGAAAGCCTTGAAGCAAGTTCGTATGCCGAGAGCTGGTAGACGCGTTTGCCGCCAGCGACTTCGTCGACTCCGTGCTCGACCATATAAACGAACTGTGGCGCCGTTAGAAATCCCGCAATCAGATCCGCCCAGGCGAGTGGGTCCATTTTCGAATCGGTTCCGTAGAAAGTGCGGTGGTGCTTCACGTCATCCGCATCGAGTGGTCGCCGCAGCGCGCGCGGTCCGAATCCGTTGATGAAGTCCGTGATGCACTTGTCGTCGTTGCCAGTATCGCTGTCGGTGGCACACGCGCCCGCAATCTTTTGCAGGTGTTTGGTTGAGAGTTCCTTGCCGATGGCCCCGGCGATGCTGAAGGATTCCTCGACGTGGCCAGCTTGAACCGCCTGGTTCATTTGTCGGTTCGTCGGGACCGAGCCATTCATTAGGCGGGAATCCTCCGGGTACAAATCGAAGGAGGCGTTGATCGCAGTCATTACACCCATCGCGGCTGCGCCGTCACCCTTCAATGCGAATCGGATAATGTCCGACACCGTGTTGGTGTATTGGGCGGTGGTAAGTTTTCGAAGACCAACGGAATCCGAAGTCTCCTTCTCGTCGCACGTGTAACTTGGACCGGGGGGGGGATCTCCGGATCCGCCCGTGCCACCGCCGCGTCGGTTGCCGCTTCCGCCGGAGCCACTCGAGCCGGTGCCTGAGCCGGTGCAGGCAGCTACTAAAAGGCCTAGACCGGCCAAAATGGAAACCTGAGCAGTTCGATTTGCGCGCATTGGACGGAGTTCCCTCATAACCCGATCTGACGTCGCGAGAGCCGGAAATGGCTCGCCGTTCAATCTGTTTTACCCAGAGTGTAGCTGGAAGACCAATAAAAAAAGCCCGGTTTCCCAGGCTTTTTTCTCGGACAAACTGCAGATGTTAGTTCGTCAGGATCTGCCTCTGCTTGAACTCGGGCAACATCACCGCTTCGCGAACGAATCCGCCAATCGATCCATTGCCGGAAATCGACTTGCGCAGATCTTCCAAGGCACATCCATCGACGTTTTCGTTCTCCCTGCGGGCGAAGGTGAAGCGGAAGTAGTGCCGGGCCATGCAAGCCTCGACTTTACCGCTCTCGGCGATGCGGTCCATCAGCTCTCCGGGACCACTGACTTTGCGCGGATCGTCAATGTGAACCAAGGCGACCGTCGTCGCATTAATGGGCGCCGTTCCCGTCAACGTGTCGCCATTGAATAGCAATTCCTCTGTACGGTATCGGCCGAGCGCATCGAAGTTCTCGGTGGCGAACCCAAGTGGGTTCGTAAAGGTGACGTGACAGATCTTACAGGTTGTTCCGTCCTGCTCGGTTATGAGTTCAACCGCTTCACGCGACGTGCGATTGTTGGTGTCTTGCGGGGTATTGGCTGCACCTGCGTCGGGCGGAGGAACATCATCGCAAAGCCACGATTGACGGAGATGAGCGCCCTTGATGATCGGGCGGGTAGTCACAAGACCTGTTGCGTGAAACGCGGCACGGGTGAAGAGACCCTTGCGCTCTTGTTCAGCAGGAAACAGAGGCGGCTCGCCCGTTCCGTTCCAAACGGTGGTTCCATAGATCGTTGCGAGCTCCTGGCTCTTTGCAAACGAAGCCTGACTCGTCAGCAATTCACCGAGCTTTCCGTTGGGCTTGTCCCAGGTGTAGTACTGGCTCATGTCCACGACGTCGTCGATCATCGCCTGGCGCAACATCGCCGACGGAACCGTGGTCTTGGCAAAAAGCTTGAACTTCGCATTGTCCTTGTTCTTGTCGACGGCATCCACATCCTGGGTGCGGAGGAAGTCCGTGTAGAATTCCTTGGTCGAACGGCGCGCTTCAGCAAGACCCGAGAGGCGATCCACCTGCCGCTTGTACTCGGCATCTCCGAGCAGCGCATCGTTCTTTGCAACCTGCCAGAGTGCATCGTCTGGCATCGTCTGAAGGAAGTGGTACGAAAGGCGAGAAGCCAGCTCGAAGCCGGATAGCCCGTAGGTACTCGCTTTGTTGGAAACGGCATCTTTTCCGTGTTCGACGAAGTACAAGAATTGCGGTGCGGTCAGGAACCCTGCGATGAGATCGGCCCATGCGAGTGGGTCCATCTTCGAATCCGTGCCGTAGAAAGTTCGGTAGAAGGTAACCTCCTCGGCAGCCAGCGTTCGACGGAGCGCGCGTTCGCCGAACTTGTTGATGAAGTCGGTAATGCACTGGTTGTCGTTTCCCGTGTTGGTATCCGTCGCACAAGCACCGGCCACGGTCCCAAGTCGCTGGGCGTTGGTCAACTGCGCCGCAACGGCGAGGGCGACGTTGTAGGATTCTTCAACGTGTCCCTGTTGTAGCGCCTGATTCATCTGGCGTGAAGAAGGTAGGCCCGCATCGACCTGGCGATCGTCATTCGGGAATTTGTCGATCGCGGTGGTGGTCGCGCTCCAGACGCCCATCGCCTGCGCGTCGTTGCCATTCAAGGCGAACTTGATCATATCGCGGAGCGTGTTCTGGAACTGAGCGGTCGACAGCTTGCGCATTCCAATCGAGGTAGGTGCCTTGGTTTCGTCGCACTCAAACGTCGGCTTCACGAGAACGATGGGTTCGCCTCCGTCACCGCCTGCTCCTGGAATCACGATGACGTCCGAGCCGGCCGCAACACCATTGTTGTCGCGACCTCCACCATCACCACCGTCGCCGGGCCTGCTCCCGCCATTGCGCTCGATGCCAATGCTTCCGGTGCACGCCGCAGCCATTAACGAGATCCCAACGGACCACATTCCCAACCCGCGAAAAGTGGACCCTTGAACGACTTTGGGTGCTTCCTTCATAACGGCTCCTTTAAAACTTCCGAACTACCTAGGGGCCTGAGTATCCGTTTTCTGCGTCGTCTTCGCTGCGCAAAACCCCGGTACCAGCTGGCTTTCGATTATAAGGAGGCCGTAGAAACGACACAACAGGCAAAACTACCTATTTGTAAACTTTTACGTGGAATTTCCTACTGACATACGTTAACAAAACTGATGAACCGGGTGTGCGCTTCTGTCGTACATATCCCCATGTGCTCCTGGCGAGGGAACCAATCCGGCTCCACATTCCTAGCCGTACGCGGCCTTGCACCTTGGCGATTTGGACCCGGTGCGGTACGGTGTCTGCCCTTCGAAGCACGGACTCATGAGCCCCACCACCCACAGCCCCAACCGGGACGGATTCAGGGCCTATTCTGGGCGCGGGAAACTCGGTTTTGTCTTTCGAGAGATGGTCGTCGACGCGGAGACCCCGGTTTCCGTCTTTGCGAAGTTGGGGCGGGGACCCTATTCGTTCTTGCTGGAAAGCGTCGTCGGCGGGGAGAAGTGGGCGAATTACAGCTTCGTTGGGGTCAAGGCCAGGGAAGTGGTTCGAGCCAAGGGGCG
>JAWXBF010000180.1:0-12093 GCA_034439895.1 Deltaproteobacteria bacterium | reverse complement strand
GGATCATCGACGACACGGGGTTCCTAAAACAAGGAACACATTCGGTCGGAGTGCAAAGGCAATACACGGGCTCGGTGGGGAAGGTAGCGAACTGCCAGGGTTGGAGTTAGCCTGACGGTGGCAACGGCCAACGCGCACGTACCGACAGATTTTCGATTGTATCTACCCGAGAGCTTTTGCGCACGAACCCGCAACACGGTGGGCATCATTGGACTTTTAGCGGGGTCATTGCGAGCGACGTCGGGCCAGGAGAAGGTACGTGAATGCCCACACCCGCCCGCCGCCGTACGTACGACCACCGACTACGGGAGATACCGTACCACGCTGGTGACGCCGACATGGCCACGTAGCTCGACATTCCCCGTCAGCGCGGCAACGAGATCGCGTCAAGACGGGCGGCCCCTGCCTACGTTTCGGTGTTCGCATCCCCCTCAACGTCTATTGCGACATGGTAAGGAAACGAGTCACCCACCATACCGAGCGGTCAACCACTGCCCAAGTTCCGCGAGTTCCTCACAAAACGATGGTGGCGAGAGGACCTCGACCGCGTCTCGCCATGACGCCACCCAACGCGACACCTCGTACGATTCGGCACATGAGAAGGTCAATTCCAAGCCACCGTCAGCCAACTCCGTCATCACCTGGGTCGGATGCCAAGTCCGTTCTCGAATGTAGTCCGATGCCCAGGGTACAAAACGCAGGTGATATTGCGTTGGCGCGCCACCGCTGAAAATTTCGAATACGCTTTCCGCCCACCGTTTTGGATCGTAGTTGGCCGGCGGCTCCTGCGTATCACGCGTGATCTTTAGCTCGCTCAATCGTTGCAAGTTCAACAAAACAATGTCGCCGTATCGTGGAACAAACGCATGCAGGTACAACGAAGCGTCGTGGCTAAACAGGCGCAGCGGCAGGATCCGAAACTGTTTGACCTTGGCTTTGACGCCCGGCGATCGATAGCGAACGGCGCAAATGCGCTTCTCGATGATGGCTTGTAGCAACGGGAACAAGATCTCGGGTGGAGAATGGCGATAGGCAAATTTTTCGGATGAAAACAACACACCTTCAATGGTCTCCAGTTGGCGCCTCGCCTGATCGCCCAATGCATTCTTGATTTGGTCGCACAACGCGTCCAGCGGCCCACGCAGGATCGACCCTTTGACACCCACGCCCGTCGACATCGCCGCCCGCAAAGCCAAGTAGTGGCTGGCATCCACCAGGCCGGCGAACTTCTGCAAACGATCTCCGGATGATATCCGCCAACGCTTTCGTCCGCCG
The DNA here is from genome assembly GCA_034439895.1 of Deltaproteobacteria bacterium. Lineage (GTDB taxonomy): Bacteria > Myxococcota_A > Polyangia > Fen-1088 > Fen-1088 > JAWXBF01. Next base: position 10,818 of record JAWXBF010000180.1, on the reverse strand, counting down.
AGAGGCCCGTCCTCCTCCAACGGCAAATACGCCTCCTGCAGGGCATCCAGATCACGGCGAATCGTGCGCACCGAGGTGCCATGGCGTTCCGCCAGTTCATAAATGTCGACGCCCGCAGGCTGACTCAGTTCGCGAATTAAATGCAACAGGCGAACGACCTGCGAATTTCTCGACGACGCACGATCAGGGTGTGACCTCATTTGTCCGACCCCAATCGTAAGGTCGATTCCAAGTTTCGGCAACCCCTTTGGACGAAGACCCTGGAGAACCTCATGAAAAACGAAGACAAAAACAGAGACGGTCTGGAAGACCTTGGCATTCTGTACCTCAGTGGATCGCTCGACGACCACAAAAGCGAAGCGCTGAGCAAACAGATCATTGAGATGAACATGCGCACGCTGGACTCAATCCAGCTCATCATCAATTCTCCGGGTGGCTCTGTTTCGGCGGGCTTTGCATTGTTGGACGTGATGGCGTGGTCGCGGTTGCCTATTCGAACTACAGGACTTGGACAAATCGCCAGCATGGGGTTGATGGTCTTCATGGCCGGCACGCCAGGACATCGTGTCATCACGTCGCGCGTATCGATCCTATCTCACCGGTTTTCGTGGTGGGCTGTTGGCAACCACAGCGAGCTGTTGATGCAACGAAAGGAAATCGACCTAACCCACCAACGCATCCTCGCTCACTACCGACAACACACCCGGCTCAAAACCGACGACGCAATTCAAACCCACCTATTGCGTGACGTGGATTCGTGGCTCACCCCCGATGAGGCCGTGAAATTTGGCATCGCCGACATCATTGAGGCCGGAGGTGCCAAGTCATGAGCGCAGAAATTCACAGCATCGCGGCATCTTCTCAAGGGTACAGCGACGCGCGGATATTTATTCGAGACTTGGAAGAAGAGATCTGCTTGCGCACTCGGATTTACCTATCTACCGTTGGAAGACTCCAGAAAGAAAAAGACGGCGTGGAAGAACTGTCCGCGTTGCAAACTGCGCTGAAATCGCATCACACACGTATGCAATTGGGCATGCGTCTGGCAACGGTCGACCTGCCGTTTGTACGATGGATGCAGCGTTTTGGCCTATCGGACGCGGAACAAATTCTGGTGGCCTATTTGCTGTTTCTCGACGAAGGCGTCCGGCTACGGCATTTGATAGAAAAGCGCGCTGGCGCCCTGGACCCACATTCACCTCGGGTCGCGTTGGCCATCGCCGGTGGAACGCCCGACGCGGCATTCACCTTGAGGTCGATTCTTTCTGCCACAGGCGCGATTGCCCGAGCCAGTCTCTTGGTGCCAATCAACCTGGATCAAACCGACATATTTTCTGACCTTCACTTGCACCTCAATGCGGACGTGGTGGCGCTGTTGCTGGACGATCCCGTGTCGCTGTCTCACCTGCGTCGCGGCACCTCTATTGAACGACCAACCGAACGCCTGTCATCGGTCGTCTTGCCGCACGCGACTCGCGCCGTACTGGAACGGGTCATTCGTGTCTCGGGTCAGGAATCCGCTCGGCCTCACATCGACTGTCAACCTTGCCGCGTTTCCGGAACCGTACTTCTTTTGACGGGACCGCCTGGGACTGGAAAAACACTCACCGCCAGAGCCATTGCCGGAACATTGGATCGACCCTTGGTATTGATGGCATCGGCAGAATACCACCACGATTTGACACCGATTTCAATCGCCATGACAGAGGCAAGGCGACTGGGAGGCATCTTCTTCATTGATGAGTTCGACAAATTCATGAACGACGTTGATCTTGATCGCCTGCGGGCGGTGTTACGCGTTCTGGACGAACCTGGCCTTCTGACCATTCTTGCCGCCAACAAGGCCACACCGTTTCACGAAGCAGTCGAACGACGCATCCTCTATCGACTGGAACTGCCGTTGCCCGATGTGTACATGCGTCGGCAATTGTGGCAGAAACATCTTCCCGCTGAACTGAGCACCAACGCGCCCGTGATCGAGGCACTTTCTGAAGTTCCGTTTCTGGCGGGAGGCGAGATTCGCAACGCGTGTCTGGCTGCCAAACAGCAATCGGAGGCGGCGACCGATCCGGGACATGCCATACAGTACCTCGCCCAAACGTTTCACGACTCGGCGTACGAACAATTGAAACGCGTTGAAGACCGCCTTCAAGGCGTCGTCCAGATCTTGCATTCTGGACTTGAGTGCCTTGCTCCGCCGTTGTTCTCAACACAACAACTGAGCGTGGTCGTTGCCCTCGTTCGCGGCGTCTCGGAGGCATTCCTTACCGGCAACCGCTCAATCGCCGAACGCCGTGTGGGCCTATTTGCAGAAGACATGGGAGCGCTAAAGACCACCGCCCACCATATCGCGTCAGCGGTCAACCTACCCTGCATACTGCTGCCTGCCAGCTTCTCCATGTTCAGGGACGAAGACGCCGTCAAAGAGAGGTTGTCCACAACGTTGCGCGCGTTGAATGGACGATTTGTGGCTGCGTTCATGGAGATCGACAAAGAGGAAGCATGGGAGGTGCCTGAGCGATACGCGAGATATGCCGCGTTTTCATTGTTGCTATCCAAGACCACCACCGCTGCCACGACGACAATGTTTCAAAGCCTGTTGATGACACTCGAAGCCGATCCGCAACAAAGGGTGGTAGATGCGACGACTCTTCGGGACACAGCGGCGTCCGTGAGAATCGACGTTGCCGGCATCGATTGGGATGCGGTAACCCGTCACGGCCTACCCACACTTCGCGAAATGCTACCTGTGTGTCGTTTGGCATTGGCGTTGGCGGTAGCCCGCGGGCAGCAAAACCCCGGCACGCAAGATCTGATTCACGCTGCGGAGCTTCGCAAATCGCGACGGCTTCGAGGCGGCTTCGGACGCACAACCCGCAATTTGTAGCGTCGGCGGCGTGATGAACTGGACATTGCAAGTGCTGCGCGACCGCTTCTGGTGGCTGGGGCCCGATCACGGATCATATATCGTCGCGCTCAACAAAGACGAGGTGGAGATCCGCGTGATACAACCCCGCTGGAACCGCAGCACCCTTCGATACGAAGCGGTTATGGAACGTGAGTTTTCCGAACTCAGACTGCGCGTAATGTGGTACCCGTTCTATTCGGATGCCATCGAAACGACAATCGCGAAAGAGAAGGAGAAGGCAACGCGCGCGGGCCTGCCGTTCGATAGAAACGAGTTCGTCCTGCGCATGCAACGAGCGGAGGGGAAAAGGTAAGCGCGTCGAAGAAGAAATCAAACGCCTGAAAACCCCGTCCTCTGTAGTGCGAATTCCTTTGGCGGAGGAGCTAACCGATTGCGCTCGGCGCCCTCACGCGCGCCCTTCAAAACAACACGGGAACCATCAACCCCGCGAACGGCAAATGTACCCATGTCGTCACCGTCGCCGCCGCGTTCAACATTCGTATCGCATCGGCGTAGCACCCGAGCTGCGCACCCAGCTTTTCCAACTGCTTCCGCAACCCGTCCATGCCCCGATAGCTCTTGTGATCGACCAGCGCCACGTCCGACACTCCTTCCACCATCAAATCGACAGTCCCTGATATGACTGTGCCCTCGCGCGTCCGATATCCCATCGGCCATTCCCGGCGCAACTTGCCTTCAGTTAGCACTCCGTCCATCCACGCCCACAGGCGATCGCCCATTGCCAGCATCCCGCCGGGATCCAGTACACCCGCCACCCCGTATCGCTGCAGCAACCCTGCCGCCATCGCCAGCCGCGCCTCTGATCCCGCATCCCGCGCATCCGCAGCCAAAAAGTCGTGTACCGCTTGCCCCAGCAGATCCTGATCGGCCGTGTTCCTCACCGAGATCGGTTCCCCGATGCGCACCGGATCCCCCAGCGTACACTTGCGCGCGGACGCAGACGAAGGGGATATTCGCGCAACCGCGTAATCTGCCAGCGGACGTCCTACCCGTAACACTCCGGGCTCTATTGGAGACGGCGTCACATCAACGGAAATGCACGACACGCACTCAATCTCCACAGTCCTTCCGGCCCACGTCACGTTGACCATGCCCGGTTTGGATGCATCCGGTTCTTTGATCAGATCCCGATCGATGTCGGTCAACGTGCCCGCAATTCCGGCAAGCATCTTGTTGGTTTGTGCCGAGAAAATCAGCCTATCCATCGCGCGTGTCCATCCGACGTACAACACCCGTAATGCTTCGCGCGAGGCACGATAGGCAATGCGTTGGTAGGCATCGCTGGTTTCGTACGCGGTTTTCACCGCCCCCGTCGAGCCGCCGGTGGTGTACGGATTCGGCCAAAAATGCAGCCACCGACCCCCCAAAGGATCATCCACATCGAAGGCGTCCCGATCAGACATGACGTGCACGCCATATGCGGATGGGTTACGAGACGATTCCAGCCCAAACAACACAACGATTGGCCATTCCAATCCCTTGGCGGCGTGCCACGTCGACAACGTCACAGCATTGTCGCCGCCGACCCGCGCCTGAGCATCCGCACGTTGCTGACCCCACATCTCATCGCCCAGCAACTCGTCCATGTACCCCAGAAAACCGACGACCGATGCGCTATCGCGCGCGGAGGCACATTCTGAACTGTAGGCGCCGGCATGTGCACGCAGGGCATCCAAGTTTGCCGTCCGCTGCGTAGCGTTGCCCCATTCGGAACACAACCGCTGCAGTGCCAATGCCTCGACAACAGCGTCCAGTGTACCCAGTACATCCACGTCCGCGTCGTGTTCGCGGGCGCGTGCTACGGCCTGAACCGCCTCACAATTTCGGAGGCGCTCGCGTCCGTCCTCCGCCACCACCTTTTCAACAAATCCGTTCATGTCTGCTGGATGTTCGATCAGGCGCAGCAGGGTCGCAGCCGCCAGCGAATCGTTGCCATCTACCCATAACCGCAAACCAGCCATTGCCACCTGTGCCTCCATCGTGTCCAACAACCCGGAACGTGCCACCACCGCCGTATACCCCTGAGTCCCAAGCGCATCCGCCACCTTTGAACACTGGTCATTCGTACGACACAAGATCGCCACGTCGGATGCACGCGCGGGCCGAATCATTTTTAGCTCGCGATCCCAAACATTGGGCGATGACGCCAACAACTCACGCACACCGCCCGCCAGCGCATCCGCCCGATCGGCTATATTGCACCCTTCCAGCGCCCAATACGCCAACACCGGGCCCAGCTCAGGCTGCGGAGATCGACCGGCTTCGATGCGCACACACTCGTCCACCATTCCTTGTTGCTTGTGAAAGGCCCACGCAAATACGTCGTTGGTGACATCTACCAACTCGGGACGGCTCCGAAACGATCTGGACAGGGTCTCAACGGGTGCACGCACGGTTTCAACCGCCATGTTGACCAATTCTATGTCATGCGTATTGCTGCTGAGCGATTGAATGGCGGCATCCATCAAAGCCGGGTCCGTACCACGAAACCCAAAGATCGCCTGTTTCGGATCCCCCACCCACACCGATTCCTTGGCCACTTCGGCCAGCTTTAGAAAAATGGCCAGTTGCAGCGGACTGGTGTCCTGAAATTCATCCACCAATACCAGATCAATCTGGTCTTCCAACGCGGCCTGGATCTCGCTACGGTTCAACAATCGCAACGCCAACACTTCCTGATCGACATAGTCCATCAGGCCGCGAGCTTCTTTGCGCTCTTGGTAAGCGACCATGGCCCGTTCCGCTATTTGAAACATCATGCTGATCAGCGCGTGCATCTGTGCGCGCATGCGCGGGTGTTCGATGTGGTGCGCGGCGGCTTCATGTACAGGCTGCACAAACGCCAGCGACTTCTTCGCCGGCTCATCTTTGCCCAGCTTGGCCCAATCTCCCCATCGCAGACGCTGGCTTTTCAGGCCGCGTCGACAGTGTTTGAGAAAATCGACATACGTTTGTGTCGACTTTGTCGTGTCTTTGACGTTGGCCTGAATATTCTCAAGGGCAACATCGATTACATTCAGCATTGCGGCATCCAGTGGCCCGCCATCCGCGACCACGGGTCCCAGGCACGCATCCAGCGATTGCACCGAGCGGTCACGACATGCCGCCAGCTTGTCAGACGCAATACCATTGGCGCGCGCCGCGACGATCAAACGTTGCACTTCGTACTGCCAGTCGAATTGCGTGTCGAAACGCCCCTTGACCGCATCCAGTTCCTCGGATTCTTCGTGCGTCACCACCGAAGCCAGCGCGCGTTTAAGTTCCAACTCGGCAGCCGTTTCGTCCAGGACACGCAACTGGGGAGATAAACCGAGCTCAAAGGAAAAATCAGATACCAGCGCGCCACAAACCGAATTGACGGTACCGATACGTGCCGTCAACAGCGCATGCGCCTCGCGGGCCCGGCCATTTTTCAGGAGGTTTGACCGGGCACGGTTCTGTAACTCCGCTGCCGCTTGTTTGGTGAAAGTCATGGCGAGGATGGCCTCGGGACGAACCACCTTGTTGCCGATCTTTTCATCCAACAACGCGACCAGCTTTGTGGTTTTCCCAGTACCGGCGCTGGCGGAAATGATGCGAATGTTCCTCAATTTCCGCCCTTCCGGCCACACAGCTCACCGAAAGCACAGTACCCGCACGGCGGCGCCACCTTCAGTCCTTCTTTGGAAGGACCCTCTTCGTACTTGTCGTCTTCAGTCCACGGCGCGTGCAAGACGCCATCGGCAAGCTCTTTCCTGCGGCGGAGCAAACTTGGTTTCAGGGCATCCCACACCGCGCGTGTCGGCGTGTCACCCGGCACAACACCGTCGTTCGCCATGTGGCCATCCGGCTCGGCCAGAATCTGTTGCGTTACCAGCGAGAAGTAGGCGGTCTCGGGAAACACGCCGCCGCCAGCGCGCATGGCCGCATACGCCGCCAGTTGCACCTGCGTGCCTGTGAACAACTTCCTCGAATAGGTGCTTTTGCCCCATTTCAGATCGAGCACCGTGTGCGGCGATTCCCATACCAAGTCCATATGCCCACGAATGCGCTGGCCACCCAATTCAACCGTACCTTCCAATTCCGTGCCGACGATCGTTGCCTTGTGTATGCCGGCCAGACGCGCCAACTCGCGCGCAGAAGCAATCGCAATTCGACGCGTGGTCGCCCGATCCACTTCGTGATGCGCTTGGGCCAATGGCTCATACTTGTCCGCTATCCATTCGTCAAACAGTTCGCCCGCCAGCCTGGCGGCGAACTCCGCGTCCTGACCTGCTTCTGTCAACACCTTGTCCATCAACGCATGCACAACTGAGCCAAACAAAAGAGGACTCGGCGATAGTGGCTCGGCCGACAAGCCGCTGCCCAAGCGACCGCGATAGGTCAATGCCCAGGAAAGAGAGCATCCGATCAGTTTTTCGAGGCTGGATGGCGATTCGACCTCACGCGTGGACAGGGCGATCGGGATGGTAATCTCTTGCTGAATTTCTATTGTGTCACGCAGAACCGACGCGGTACGTTTGGCTGGCAATGGGTACAGCACCTCGGCGCGACACAACTTGCCCTGGTCGTTAAAATCTTTCAGACCCGCCGTTAATTCATCCCAAAGCGGATGCGGATGATTTCGCTCACCCGCTTCGTCATTTTCCGGGCACGCCAACCACAAAGCGTTCTCGGCCGCCAACAACGGTCGTCGCCACGCCAAAGCAGCAATCTGCATGCCCAACGCCGAATTGGGCGGCGTGATCCCTTTGGCCTGCAGACCTTCCGTTTCGACGCGGGTCAGAAACAACCGCTGCGGCGCCGGCGCAGTGGTGCGCGAAAAATTCCACCAAACAATGTGACGCGCAGGGGCCAGAATGGCACCCGGATGGCGCACATGGAAGATGCCTGCCCGCGCAATATGGCGAGGATGGGTGCCACCACGAAAATCTTCACACAAACGCCGCAATTCAAACCGCGACAAGGTTGCGGCGCCGGTTGCCTGCAATGCCCAATCAAAGTCTCCAACCTGATGGAACACTGCCATCAACGATGGCACGTAGGTCGCACGACGCTGGGCCCACTGGCGCAGCACATCCATTCGCTTTCGTAACACGGCTACTTCCAGCACGTCGTTCCCGCCAGGAACGGGCATCACCAACGCGTCGATGCGTTGGGCGGTCGATTCCCGACGATCCTCGGCAACGGATTCCAGGCCTTTTTTCAATGCGTCCGCAAAGGTCTGCGTGGTCCGCCCGGGAACGTTGGTCAACGCCATGGAAAGGTGCCAAGCGACAGCACGCGGGACCGGCCCTGGATCCATCACCAGCAGCGCATGCAGATCCGACATTTCCATGGGATGGAACGCGGTTTCGATGATGAGCGGCAACAAGTTCGCCGACGCGGTTCCTGTTTCCACATCGGTAGTCGGCAAACCGTGACGTGCCAACGCATTGTTCAAGACCGCGTCCGCACCAATCACAACAACGCCTTCCAGACTCTCCTGAGCGGCCAGTGCCGCAGCCACTTCGTCGGCAAGATCCAACACACCGAACCGCCTCACCAGGGACAAACGCCCGTCACCGGCAGGTACAAAATTGGGAGCACGCGCGCCAAACAGATCACCGGTGGCATTCGCGGGTGTGAACTGTCGCTTTTCGACTGTGGTGCCCTGTGCTTGCAACGCAGCGAACAGCTGGCGCCACCGTGTGGGTAAATGATCGATGGGGGTGGCCGTTGCTACGCCTTCGATATCGACATGATGTGCCGCAAGGGCCGCCGTGATTGTGCGCAAACGATCAGGGATGCCGGGCAAACAGTACTCGGTGGCCATCGCCAAATCACACAGACGCGGTGAAACACCTTGATTCTGCCATCCCCATTCCGTGAGCAGATCCCGATCATGCAAAAGACGCCGAGCGGTGCCCAGAGGATCCTTTTCGTAGGACGGCCGCCAAAACCCCGCTTTGTTCTTCAGGGACTCATTCAGCGCTGTCGTACGTTTTGAAGGTCCTGTCGGTTTGCCACCCAAACCCAGTTGCGTCTCAAGAATGCCCAACAATCCCAATGGGCCAACCCACGCTTGTCCCCCGAAAGCGCTCCCGTTTTCCAGAGGACCGGGATAGGCGGGCCCATCCAGCGCGTTGTCAAAGACGATTCTCATTGGTGACGCATTCTCTCCCTGGGTTCCCCAGACCCACCATCGCACTGGCCACCCTGCGGGCAAGACCACCAATCTGAGCAGCGTTCCGTGATCTGCTTCAAAACAACAAAGGGGAATCGGCGCGCCCTTGGCGCCAGTTGTTTGGGAGGAGTGCAGATTGCAGCAGTGGTCGTCGAGCCGGTTGTGCGGGTTTCATGGGTCTACTCCAATTGCAACGATCCCAGCATGAGGATGTGACACTTGACGGCACACCATGCCACGGGAGGACAAAACACCGACTGTCTCACACGTCTGCGCGTAGAAGGAGCGCGTCGATCAGAGCACCCACCTTCTCGGCCGCATTACAATCGGCCCCAATTTGTCGTCGTACGAATGCACTTTCGACTGCAACGCCGGATTCGGTCGATTTGAAATGGAGTTTGTAAATGCCTTCCCCTGTCCAGCTTCGCACAAAATAGACGACGCTGTCTTCCTCGAAGATGACCCACTTGTCCTCCATCTCTTGCGGTGTCGACCCGTGGCAGATCTGCTCCCATTGTGCATTTGTAAAGCGCCGCTCCATCGTAAAGGGGACCAGAATTTTTCCCTTCTTCTCGTCATACCATTTTTTCCGAACGGCCTTGGGCATTGCAGTTCGTTTAATACGAGGTGGGGCGTAAATTATCGGGATGCGGCGTTTCGGTGGCATATCTGTAGGTTACCAAAGGCACTGACACGGATTTGGGCGGCAGAGAGAGATGCTGCGGCCCATTGCCCGCGACCGGGCGTCCGGCGGGATTGTGGATGAAAAACTTCCGTAATTTCTGTTATCGGACCTTCAGCCTGGCACGCATGTACGCTTGAAATTCCTATGTCCTACGCGAACTTTTGGAGACACCCACCGTGCCGGGACTAATTGGGATCGACTTTGGGGACATCGAGAGGTTCCTGTCCCACGGCGGTCACTATCATTTTTTTCAGCGCATCGGTCGGGTCGGACGGGAGGAGTCCGACTACTCACGTTTTTCCAGCCACGCCGCGTGTGATTTTGCTGGTGCCGGCAAAGCATACAAATCGGTGCTCATTGGTACGTCCGGCGGCAAAGACATGACCCTCAGCTGGGTGGTTGACGCGATGAGCATGTTCCAAGACGTGATCGACTACGATGCGGATATCGTTTTCTCGGCGAACATCTATGCTGGAGAGGCGCCAAGGATTTCGGTGATCGCGAAGGAGGCGTGATGCGGGAGTCTCTCGCAGTTGACGTAAGTCTCTGCTATCCGCATACTGACCCAGGTGAAATCTATGCCCTGGTCCGAGGAAATCGCTTGGCTGGCGAAAACCGCGGTGGCGCCCAAACAGGCGTTCGCCCCACGGGTTGCAGCGCTGGAGATTTTGCCCTTGACCGAAGGTCGAACGCCGCACGTACAGCACGACTGGGCCCTGTTCGACAGCTTCCGGCTGCCGGGCCGACCCGCTCCGCTGCCGCCGAGATGCTCGGTGTTCGACGGCTTCGAGCGACCCCAGCGCTCGAAGTCGTGGCAAGGGATCCAGATGCTGGTCGACCTGGCGCGGGCATACGCAACCGAAAAGCTCCGCGACCTGCCGGGGCTTCTAGACCGCTGGGACAAGAAGCTTGAGGAGTTAGGAGGCGACCCGTCGAAGACCGACTGGTCCGGGTTCCGGCCGCTCCGGTTGGAGTGCGAGGGGGACTGGTCGGACTGGCTCCAGCACTTCATCAAAACCTCGGAGACCGGGGCATTCAGCGAGCAGCTCCTCTCCCGCG
>JAWXBF010000179.1:0-46813 GCA_034439895.1 Deltaproteobacteria bacterium | reverse complement strand
CAAAGCTTGTTCGAGTCGTGGGGCATCCAGGGTCGTCACCTTGATCTTGCCCCGCAATCTCTCCGGCATCCGCCTTTTCAAGGCCGAGGCCTGGGCCACCCGGCGCGCAAGCAACGTGATCTGCGCACCACGCATCGCAAACGCAAACAATGCCCCGGCCGCAGCACCACCTGCGCCCACGAGCAACACCTGGTTTTTGGGCCCAACGGGTGCACCGAGCAGTTCAAGGGCGCGCAGAATGCCGTCGCCGTCGGTGTTGTCGGCAAAGACATCGCCGTTCGGTCGGAGTACGAGCGTGTTGGCGGCCCCGGTCATCTCCACAGCGGTCGAGCATTTGTCGGCAAGTGCCGCTGCCAGTCGCTTGTGAGGAATGGTGACGTTGACGTAACGATGTCCCTGTGCGAAGAGCGCCCGCACCGTCTTGCGAAAGTTCGGTCCCGTGACGCTGACGGCATCATACATCCCCTGCACACCAAGGGCTGCAAACGCCGCGTTGTGAATGTGCGGTGACCGCGATCGCGATACATCCGCTCCCAGCACCGTCGCCCGGATCGCCTTCGATTTCACGGGGTTTTGTCCTTGTCCTGAATGGCCGCGTGCAAGGTGCCTTCTCGAACCGTAATGCGAACACTTTGTCCCGGGACCACCTGATCGTCGCGGGTGACGAGTTTGCCGTCTTCGGTGCGGGTCAGGCTATATCCGCGATCCAACACCCCGAGTGGCGATAGCGCCCCGAGCTTGGTTTCGGCGGCTTCGACTGCCCGCCGCCGCAAGCGCAGGTTGGAAGCGACTGCGTCGCCGAGTCGCTTTTCCAGGCTAGAAAGCTCCCGTCGTTGCTCTGCGAAGCGACGTTGTGGATGGGCAGCGAGCAATCGACGCTCGCACAGCGAAAGCGCCTCTTTGCGCGCGCGCAACGCTCGGCGAATTTCCGTGGCAGCACTGCCCGAAAGATCGTCTAGCCGTTGCCGATAACGGTCGATCAACCGGCGTGGATCCTCGATGGCCATTCGCAATCGGTCGAGCGCATGGCGTGCACGCGTGAACTCGCCGGCTTGCGCCCGGCGCAGGCGTTGATGCCCATTTTGCAGGGTTTCTCGCAGCGTCTGAAAGTCTGGAACACACAACTCAGCTGCCGCCGATGGGGTGGGTGCCCGCAAGTCAGCCACAAAATCCGCAATGGTGAAGTCCGTCTCGTGCCCAACCGCCGATACCACAGGGATCGGTGAAGCCACAATCACCCGTGCTACCTTTTCGTCGTTGAACGCCCACAGATCCTCCATCGAACCACCACCGCGCGCAACGATGATCACGTCCACGTCCGGTACGGTCCACAATAGTTCAAGTGCCCGCACCAGTTGAGGCACGGCCTCGGGCCCTTGCACCGCGGCGGGCGAAACGAGCAGGGGGACCGCGCCTCGTCGATGGGCGACCTTGATGATGTCTCGTATCACAGCCCCCGTTCGCGAGGTGACGATGCCAATGCGACGGGGCAAGAACGGCAGTTTGCGCTTGCGAGCCTGGTCAAATAGGCCTTCTTTTTCCAGTCGAGTCTTGAGCTGTGCAAATGCCAGAGCCAGTGCACCCGCGCCGCTCGGAATCATCTCCGAAACGGTCATCTGGAACTTGCCGCGGCCTTCGTAGATCGTGAGGCGTCCACGACAAACGATGGACAGGCCATCCTCAGGTCGGAACTTCAGCCGGGCGGCCTCGCGTGCGAACATAGCGCAGTCCAGTTGTGCCTCGCGATCCTTCAACGTGAAGTAGACGTGTCCCGGACCCGAGATGCGCAATCCCGAGATCTCGCCCTCGACGCGCACATCGGCAAAACGCGTCTCGACCGCGAGACGCGCCGCCCGCACGAGCTGTGTCACCGAGAGAATGCCCGCCTCGGGTTCGGCTTGCGGCCTCGGTTGGCGCAGCGGTGTGCCCTCGGGATCGGTTGCGGTGGCGGGGGTCGTCGCGGCTGTCCGCGTTCGTTTTTTCGCGGTCGACGCCACCACATTGGTCGTTGCGACCGGCGATTGATCCAGGAAGGAGAGTTGTGCGCTCTTCTTGTCGTCGTCGCTTCGGCCGGGACTCACGGTTGCCCCCGGCGGGCCGCTCGCTCAAAATCGGTTGCGTTGGTTTTGATGATGTCGATGTCGCTGGCGGCCCGCTTTTTCAGAAGGTCCGCTGCTTCGCCAAACTTCGTCAAACCCCAGCGCCCCTCGTTCAATCGAAACACAAGCGGGTTCCCTTCGCGATCCGGGGTGCTCGCCTCGTCGGTCTTGCGGGACCACTTCGTGCTTTGCGGCCAAACCTTCTTGAGCGCGACGAGTTGGTTTTTTCCCTCGGAATTGGCATAGAGCTCGGCGGCACTCTGAGCCACCGCACCGACTTCCAGACGGCGCAACTGGGTTTCGCGATCGACGCCTTGCGGATAGTTTGACATCACGATGTCGTAACTTTCGCGCTGGTAACGTTGGATGGTCATCCATGACCAGCGGGTGTCCAGAGCGAGCGTTTCGAAGAGGGCCTCCGCATCGTCGTTCTGAAGTGCCGTGGTCACGCTCTCGAAGGTGGCTTCGGGCGTGCGAGACTTGCACGCACTTAAAACTGACAAGCCGAGAACAAGGGCTGGCAATTGTGCTCGCCAGCGCGCGCGGTCGATAAGCACGTTCCCGGAATACCGGAATCTCGTCGGGGGAGCAAGCATTCCCGGATCGGAAGGTGGGCCGCCACCGCCCGTTCGCGTCAAGGTTTGGAGTCTCTTGTCTGGTGCTGCTAGATTGAGTCGCTTTTCCGGTGACTGGTCAAAATTTGAACGACGAATCCACGGCAGGGCGCGAAGACGAGTTCGCGCACATTCCCCCTCCGCCCCGTCGGCCTCCCTGGCTGGCGGCGCTGGTCGTCGTGTTTTCGATCTTCCTTGTCGTGCACATGCGACACGATGTGAGCTACCTGTTTTCCAGTCGCGCGCCGCAACGGTTGGGCAATGCAAGCGCACTCTTTGGTAAGGGCGCACCGTTGCCGAACAATCGTTATGTGCGCATCGACGGCGATCCCGACTACGAAAGCGCCGTCAGTCTCGATACCCAGGGCGAGTGGAAGTTTAGAAGCCTTTTTCGCGTTCTTGGCACCGGGGGTCGTCTCTATGTGCAGCGCGCTCCGGATCCCTTGCCCACCGGGATGTTGGATGAGAACGCTTTTTCGGGGCGTCTCATTGCACTTGACGAGCTCTCCTTTGCGCACTCGATTCGCGACTACTTCTCGCGCTATGTGAGCACCACACACTTTTTCAATGTGGAACCACTGCGCAAGGCAGTGGGTGAAGGTGCCGACGACCTTGAACTGGCAGATATTTCTGGTGCGAAGGTGCGCCTCGCTCGCAACGACGTCCTCGTGTTTGCGGTGCAGCGGCCCGACGAATATCAGGTGGTCGTTCCGGTCAACGTGCAAGCTGAACCGTCAGCGGCGAGGGCGGCGCTCGAAAAAGCCGGTGCCATCGTGTTGACGCCAGGTGAACCGGTTACCGGAGCAACGCCCGGTTTTCAGTTCCTCACGCGCGTGACCGGAGAAGGTTCGGACCGTGTGCGGGGCGCCATTTCGGATCTTGGCCCCAACGTCCGCATCCGGCACCACATCGTCGCTTTGCAGGTCCGGGCAGGGGAGATCGAGGGCGGAAAAGGAACCGCGACCGAGGCGGACGGTTTCAATTGCACAACGCTGACCGGTGAACAGCAGCGTCTTCTCGTGTCGGATATCGTTTCGATTCGGACGCAGGCCCCCATCGAAATGCCCGGCGAAACCTATCTGCTTATCGAGGGCGAGACGCCGCGCGTTCACATGCCCAAGCTGGTGGCTGTTGCTTTCTTGTTGATATTCGGTTTGGTCAATCTGGTTGCGCTCATTCGAAGGGGCTGATAGGTCCAACGTCGATGATCCGGTTGTACGACACCCGCAAGAAGCGAAAACTTGAATTCACACCATTGTCCGCCGGCAAGGTTGGGATCTATGTTTGTGGTGTTACGGTTTACGACATCTGTCACGTGGGCCACGCCCGCACGTTGGTGTCCTTCGACGTGATTGTACGGCACCTGCGTGCGAGTGGGTTTGACGTGCGTTTCGTGCGAAATATCACGGACGTTGACGACAAGATCATCCGTCGCGGCCAGATGGAAGGGCGCGACTCGACCGAGGTCGCGCGTGAATATGCCGACGCGATGGCCCGGGATCTGGCTGCGCTCGGCGTTGCGACGCCCGACGACGAGCCGCGTGCGACAGAAAATATCGAAGCCATGCACGGAATCATTTCGTTGCTGGAGAAGAAAAACCTGGCCTACGCCGCAGCAGGCGATGTGTACTACTCGGTTCCCAACTTCCAGGGCTACGGACAGCTGTCCGGACAAAACCCCGATGATCTGAAGGCGGGTGCTCGTGTCGAAATTGGCGAGCAAAAGCGCAGTCCGATGGATTTCGCGCTGTGGAAAGCAGCCAAGCCTGGCGAACCAATGTGGCCCAGTCCCTGGGGACCCGGTCGTCCGGGCTGGCACATCGAATGTTCTGCAATGGCGCACCGGTTTCTGGGTGAGCGTTTCGACATCCACGGCGGGGGCGCCGACTTGATCTTCCCGCACCACGAAAACGAGCTCGCTCAATCATGTGGTGCATTTGGCGAAGACAGCTTTGCGCAACACTGGATGCATTCGGGGATGGTCAACTTCGGCGGCGAAAAGATGTCGAAGTCGCTTGGCAACGTCGTGAGCATCGCCAGGGTTTGCAGCACCCACGATCCCGAGACGCTTCGCCTGTTGCTCATCAGCGTTCACTACCGAAGCCCAGCTTCGTTCGAGATTCGCAAGGAAGATGACGGCACCACTTCCTTCCCGGACCTCGACGAACAAGAGGCCCGGCTGGAATACTTTTATCGAACCCTCGACCGAATTGATGCCTTCGCGCGCACGCTCAAAGATCAGCCTGCAGATCCGCCTCCCTCGGGATTTACCGAGGCCTATCGTGCGGCGATGGATGACGACTTCAACACCGCCGCCGCGATCGGTCATCTGTATGACACCTTTGTGCAAGCGAATACCTTGCTGGACGATCCCAAGTCGGCCCCGAAGCCCGAACGGGCCGCTCGCCTGATTGCGATCGCCAGGGATGTCCGTGCGGCAGGTGCCACGCTTGGGATCTTGCAGCGTGATCCGCAAGCGTTTCTGGTGCAGCGACGGGAACGCCTTTGTCTGCAGCGTAAGATTGATCCCGCAGAGATCGAGCAGCAAATCACGGACCGTTTGGCGGCCCGCAGGGACAAGGATTTTGCCCGCGCGGACGCAATTCGCGACGCTCTCGTCGAACGCAGCATCGAGCTGATGGACAGTCCCACCGGCACCGTCTGGCGCGTGAAGTAACTGGAACTAGCGTTTGGCGTCTGAGTCTTGCGAAAGATAAGCGAGGATCACTTCGTCCAGGCTCTTGTCACTGATCGTGGCGGCCTGCGGGGCGGGCGACATGCTGCGATTGAGGGGGAGCACGGGACGGTTGGCTACCGGCGGTGCGACCTGCGCCGCACCCGCGTTGCGAACCAACTGGTGGCTGCCTTCTTTGACGACATAGGGAATCGAGGGTCGTGGCGGACGGATACCTGCCGTGCCGATCGGACCCCGGGCGCCAACAACGACGGTTCGCTGCACGACCACCCCACCTGGGGGTGCCTTGGCAGCGGGCGCCAGTTGGGGTCGAGGACGAACCGGAGGTCGGACAACCACAACAGGCGGTCGCGTGACAGGTGGTGAAATTCCAGGCCGCGGCATCATGACGGGTGGGCGCGTGACCTGTGGGTTCATGCCGGTCGGGCGCGGAGGGCTGCCGACGGCTCCCTGTGTTCCGGTTCTACGCATCGGCGGTGGGGGAATATTCGAAGGCCGTTCAAAGGGTCGATCCGACGGCCCTCCGCGCTTGACGTAGACGCCGGCTCCGAAGGGACGGGGCGCTGACGTGGGCATTTCATCGTCGGTAACGAATTGCGAGGTCGACACTTCGCTTCCTTCGTCGACCACAGGGGGAAGCGCATCCAGATCGAGCGCCACGACTTCGTCTATATCCGCTGCGGAGACCATCGAATGGGTATTCGCAACGGGGGACGGATTGTAGGATGCCTGAGCGAGTGTTTCGGACGCATCCGAGGCGGGGAAGGCACCCGCTGGCATCTGGGCAGGCAACTCGGAAAAAGACTCGGCTGGGATCGTCGGGAGAGGAGACTCCGCCATGGCCGGCATGGTCGCCATTTCCACAGTCGCGTCCCCAACCGCCAAATTCTCTGGCTCGACCGGCACGCCGCCGAAGCCCATGGGCTGGTCGAGGAAGGGATCCTGACCCATGGCGGTGAAGTGCGTAATGATGCGTTCGTCGAAGAGGCCGCGCTTCAACTCCTTCAGGATGTTCTTGTGCATCTCCTGCATCTCGACCTTGACCTGATCTTCGACCGCATCGGGATTGTAGTTATAACGCTTCGTGGCAATGATGATGCCTTCGAAGAAAAGGTGCGTGAAAATGCGGGAATGCGATATCCCCGAGTCCTCGGTCTGGACGTGATAAATCCGCCCGTGGTATCGGACGTTATGATTGAACCCGAGTACCGGGCTGCGGGCGGGCCTCGCCATTTGCGCCAGTATATAGCAGCCTGCAGTTCGTGCTAAACTCAGTTTAGGAGCCGTTGAATTGGTCAACGTTACCGCCCGCAAGATTCGTGACCTAGCAACCGACGGAACGTCGGGTATCGGTAAGGCTTACACTGGCTACCTGGTCAGCTACCCCTCCGTGGGCCGCGGCATGGTGATTTTTCGCGATCCCAATGGACATCGCATGGTAACGACGCCGGTCAAACGGGTGTTGGGTGAGTTGGGTCGGGATACGCTTTATGTCGAAACCGATAACTCGGTCTACCGGTTGACGTTCAAGGGCGAACCGTCGGCTCTGGTTCCGGCCGCGACGTCCGTCGCAACGAAGAAGAGCTGACTTTAAGCGTGGTGAATCCGGGAAAGAACCCGACCAGGCGAGCACTCATTCTGGCTGCCGGTCACGGCAGACCAATCGCCTCGGTCAACGAACCCAACTGCCTGGCACAGGTGGATGGGTTGCCGCTTATTAAGCGCACGTTGCTGTCACTGGCGTCAGGGGGCATTCGTGAGGTTGCGGTTACGGTGGGCTTTGCGGCGTCCCGGGTTGCGGAGGCAATTCGCAGTACGGTTAACCAGGATCCTAGGCTGGCATCGCTGAAACTGGTTTTCTTCGAGAATACGCGTTGGAAAGAGTCCAATGGCCTTTCCGTTCAGTGTGCTCGAACGCTATTCGACGAGCCAGTTTTGATCGTGATGGCCGATCAGATCGCCGCCCCCCATCTTGTGGCCGAGATGGCCGCGTTGCCGCTTCGGCCGGGCCAAATCACGATTGGGATCGATCGCGAAATCGCGCGCGTATTTGATCTGGCCGATGCCACGAAAGTAGAAGTCGCAGGCGATAGGCGCGTCTTGCGACTGAGTAAATCGATTGAAACGTACGACGCCATCAGCACCAGCCTCATCGTTGCGGATGGAAGCCTCATCGCCAGCCTGGATGTGTTGTCCGACCCTTCGCTGACGGAGGGCCTTGCCCACGCCGCCGGACTCGGCAAGGTGTTCGCCCACGATGTCGGAGGGGCATTGTGGCAAGACGTGGACTCGGTGGAGATGTGCGCTCACGCCAACTGGTTATTGCGCGTGCATGGCCCGGAACTTGTTTCGCCCACCACCCGGGCTCCGACCCGTTCCACCGCGGCCGAGACGATGGCGCTCGTTGAACGGCTCATCGCAGACAAGGATACGCCGGGACTCACGCTTTTCACGCCGGGACCCGTCATGACTTCCGCACGTGTCAAGGCCGCGCTTGTCCATCGCGATATCTCGCATCGAGACGTCGGATACGAGGGGGTTATTCAAAACCTTCGAACGAAGTTGAAGCCCATTTTTCGTGCAAATCCCGAACACGAGATTGTGGTGGTGACTGGTTCCGGCACAGCGGCGATGGAACTCTGCGTGTTGGCTGCTGTTCCCCCGGGCAAGAAGCTGCTTGTGGTTCAAAACGGGGCTTTTGGTGAACGCTTGGTCGAGATGGCGATCGTTCATGGCATGAGTCCCGTCGTTCATCTTCGGCCATGGGGACAGTTGCCCGACGTGGCTCAGCTTGAGACAATGCTGCAGGCGGATCCTGACATCGCCGCTGTCGCCATGACCCATCACGAAACGTCGGTGGGCTTGCTCAATCCGATTGCTGCGGTGGGCGCGATCTGTCGCGCACATGACGTCCTGTTCATCGTGGATGCGGTGTCGTCGCTCGGTGCCGAAGATCTCGATGTGGTTCGTGACAATATCGATTTGTGCTACTCGTCCGCCAACAAATGCCTGCACGCCATTGCGGGTGTTTCTTTCGCCTGTGTATCGCCGAGGGTTTGGCCACGGCTCGAAAAAATTCCGGTGCGCTCATATTACCTGAACCTCGCACGGTATCGAAAGTACCACCGCGAGTTGAATCAAACGCCATTTACGCCCGCTGTTTCCACGTCCATTGCGCTTGACGTTGCACTTGATGAACTGGAAGAATCGGGCGGCGTTCCGGCTCGCAACGCGGTCTATCGCTGGCGGAATCTTCGCATTCGGCAGGCCCTGGCAGGTCTAGGCTTTCAGTCCTTTACCAACACGGGCCACGAAGCGCACAGCGTTTGCACGCTGCGAATACCCGACGACCTGGACATCGAGTTCCTGTATTCGCAGTTGCGAACGATGGGCTTTGTCGTCTATCGCGCCAAGGGCGAGCTTGCCAATGGATACGTGCAGATTGCCAACATGGGCGAGATCCCGGACGCGGCCATCGATGACTTCCTCGCTGCCGTCACCGACGTGACCGCCCGGGCGCGCGATCGGGCGCTCTCGCGGATCACCAGGGCGTAGGGACACCATGCGGTCCGCCCCCTTCAGAACGCGTGGGGGATCCGAGGTGTTGCGAACTGAAGACGTTCCGACATTCAATCGGACGCTGGGATTGCGGACTCTGTTTTTTGTCGTCGTCGCAAACATGATCGGGACCGGGATCTTCACGACCTCTGGTTTCATGATGGCGGATCTCGGCCATCCGATCGCGGTGCTTGCCTGTTGGGCGGTCGGTGGTCTCCTGGCGGTCTGCGGTGGCTTGTGTTACGCCGAACTGGGAACGCGATTTCCGGTGACCGGTGGTGAATACGTCTTTCTTCGTGAGACGTTTGGTCCCAACTGGGCCTTTTTGTCGGGGTGGACGTCGTTGTTGGTTGGATTTTCGGCACCAGTTGGCGCGGCTGCCATGGCATTTGCCATGCACCTTCAGGGTATCGTTGGAACGGATGTTCCAACGGAGCTTCTCGCCATTCTTGCGATTGTGCTCATGACCGTTGTTCACGGAGGCGCGGTGGTGGTCGGCGCGCGGATCCAGGTCGCACTGACCAGTCTCAAGGTGGTTCTGATAGGTGGGTTCATCGTCGCCGGCTTTTTGTTGGGAAGGGGAGATGTTGCGCATTTCTCGATGGTCGCGTCCGGTGGTGCGGTGACTTTGTCCGCGTTCGCGACCTCGCTTGTCTTCGTGTCGTTCGCCTATACCGGCTGGAATGCAGCGGTGTATCTTGGTGGCGAGGCGAAGCAGCCTGCGCGAGATCTACCGCGCGCGATCTTGTTTGGCGTAGCCGCGGTCGTTGCGATCTACCTGTCGTTGAACTTCGTGTTTATTTACGCACTTGCACCGTCAGCATTGGCTGGCCATCCCGATGCAGGACGTCTCGCAGCGCATGCATTGTTTGGGCCGCGTGTCGGTGGCGGATTTGCACTCGCGATTGCGCTGTTCTTGTTGTCGACGATAGGTGCGATGACCATGACGGGTCCGCGGGTGATTGTTGCGATGGCCCGAGATGGCGCCTTTTTCGCTCCGTTTGCGAAGCTCGGCGCGCGAACGCAGGCTCCGCTGCGGGCGTTGCTCTTGCAATCGGCGATCGCTGTGGCGATGGTGCTCACGGCCACTTTTGAGGCACTTCTGCTCTACGTCGGCTTCGTCCTGTCTCTGTTTTCGTCGTTGAGCGTTTTGGGGCTGATGCGATTGCGACGAAGGTCAAAGACCACCACCGGAAGCGACGTGTTTCGAACGTGGGGTTACCCGGTAACGCCCATGCTTTTTGTGGTACTCAACCTTGGGATTGTGGCCTTCAGTGTGAAGGACAACCTGGTGGCGTTTTTGTCGGGCGTGGCCACTCTCGTTGTTGGACACGCCGTGGCACGGTTACGAACCCGACGGCCCAGAGCCTAGACACTACTCGTTTGGACAGGAGCGGCACAGTCGCGCGCCCCAGAGGTGCGCAATGGCGATTGTGATCGAGCCGCCAATGGTCAGCGGCAATCCCAGGGGATGCGACTCACCCAACCAGCGGCCCACCAGCATGAGTCCAATGGCTCCCGCGAAGGTCATCACGATGCGAAGCGCGCGATGGCGATGGAAACCCCATAGTGCTCCTGCGACCGAAACCAACACTGCGATCCCCACCATCCAGGTCTCGGCGGATTCTTCGGCAAGGAACGAAAGTCCAAGAATTGGCAACACGCCGACAATGAGCGGCATGGCGAGGCAATGGATCGCACAGGCAATGCCTATGCCTGCCCCGAAGCGATGCAGGTGCGCCGACTTGGACGGGGCGTGATGATGCGTGTGGTCGTGAGCGTCACCGTGTTCGTGCGCATGGTCGTGGTCAGGCAGATGATCGGCTGCATGATTTCGGGCGGCGGATGCGGGCTCGGTCGACATGGCGTGCACGGCTATTCGGCAGGCTTAAGCCCGGTTCAGGTTTGAGTCAAGGTCCGTGATCAGAATTCGGACAGGTGATTCTTAATATTATTCAATAATATCATATCATTATGGTGTGTTTTTACAAAAACACACCGTCAACTTCGTCGCATTTCCGTTTGACTTCGACTTCGCGAATACTATATCCCTTACGTATACGTAAGAGTTTGGTTTCCATGGATGTACCCGTCGAAGCACTGACCTACCTGAAAGTAGGCGATCTGGCTCGCCGCACCGGCAAAACGGTGCGCGCAATACACCTTTACGAAGAGCTGGGCCTGCTGCAGCCGCTTCGCTCGAAGGGGGGCTTTCGGCTTTACCCCCAGCGGGCCACCGCTCGGGTCGAGTGGATTCAGAAGTTGCAGGACATGGGTTTTTCGCTACCCGAGATCAAGGCGTTCTTGCAAGTCTGCGAAGCGAGCGCGACCGGCCCGGATGCGATGTCCACGGTGCGCGAGATCTTTGCGGAAAAGTTGCGCGAGGCGCGACAGACGATCAGTCGACTGACCACGCTTGTGTCCGAGCTTGAGGACAGTCTTTCCTATCTCGACAGCTGTCGCACCTGCACGCCGGTCCATATGCCGAGCGCGTGTGACTGTTGCGACATCAATGGCCACGAAGGGCACGCGCCCACACTGGTCGACGGTTTGACGACAAGGCAAACAGCATGAGCGCAAGCATTCAAATTCCAATCTACATGGATAACAACGCCACCACCCGGGTTGATCCCCGCGTGGTCGAGGCGATGATTCCCTACTTCACCGAGGACTACGGCAACGCCGCAAGTCGTTCACACGCCTTTGGTTGGGCTGCGGAACAGGCGGTCGAAAAAGCACGCGACGAAGTTGCAGCCATCATCGGTGCGAGTGGCAAGGAGATTGTATGGACCTCGGGTGCAACCGAGAGTGACAATCTCGCCATCAAGGGCATTGCTCACTTCTATCGCGATCGGGGCAACCACATCATCACGGCCAACAACGAACACAAGGCCGTGTTGGATGCGTGCAAACGTCTCGAAAAAGAGGGATTTGAGGTCACCTACCTGACCGTTCAAAGAGACGGACGTGTGGATCCGCAGGCGCTGGCTGCGGCCATGACCGACAAGACAATTCTTGTGTCGGTCATGTTGGCCAACAACGAGATAGGCGTCATCAACGATTGCAGAGCCATCGGCGAAATTGTGAAAGCCCGGGGTGCGATGTTTCACATCGACGCCGTTCAGGGCGTCGGCAAGATCCCGTTCAACGTGGACGAGTGCAAGGCAGACCTCGTTTCGCTTTCGGCCCACAAGATGTACGGTCCGAAGGGCGTGGGGGCACTTTATGTGCGTCGCAAGCCGCGCGTTCGTCTTACACCCATGGTGGACGGCGGGGGGCACGAGCGCGGCATGCGCTCGGGAACTTTGAATGTTCCACTGATCGTTGGATTCGGAAAGGCCTGTGTCATCGCGCAAGAAGAGATGGCTGAGGAAGCGAAACGTACCTTTGCGCTGCGCGAGCGTCTGCGTCTTGGCATCGAAGCCCGCCTGACCGACACCTACATCAATGGTTCGATGGAGCACCGTTTGCCGGGAAATCTCAATATGAGCTTTGCCTATATCGAGGGCGAATCGCTCTTGATGGGTCTCAAGGATGTGGCGGTATCGTCCGGGTCGGCATGTACGTCGGCCTCGCTCGAACCGTCGTACGTTTTGAGGGCCATGGGTGTAGAAGAAGAACTGGCCCACTCATCGATTCGATTCGGCATTGGCCGGTTCAATACCGAGGCCGAGGTAGATTACGTGATCGACCTCGTCGTCAGCAAAGTGGAACGCTTGCGCGAAATGTCGCCGCTTTACGAAATGGTCAAGGAAGGAATCGATATCAAGTCGATTCACTGGGCTCCGCACTAGGAAACAACAAAAATGGCATATTCAGAAAAAGTCGTTGAACACTACGAAAACCCTCGCAATGTGGGCAGCTTGGACAAGAACGATCCCAATGTGGGAACGGGCCTCGTCGGCGCGCCTGCCTGTGGCGACGTGATGAAGCTGCAAATCCGCGTCAGTGACGCTGGCATCATCGAAGACGCACGTTTCAAGACCTTTGGTTGCGGATCCGCGATTGCATCATCGTCGCTCGCGACGGAGTGGATCAAAGGGATGACGCTCGAGCAGGCTTCGGCCATTCAGAATACTGCGCTCGTCGAGGAGTTGAACCTTCCACCGGTGAAGATTCACTGTTCGGTCCTGGCAGAAGACGCGATTAAAAGCGCCATTGCCGACTACCGCAGCAAACGCGAAAAGATCGCCGCGATTCAAAAGTAGGACAGAGAGGACGTTTTGCAAACCATGGAAGCGAACCCACAAACCCCTGCGGCGCAACCGACGGATGAGCTGTCGGTATTGGTGTCTCCGGCTGCCGCCGATGCGATCGTGAAGACTGCGGCTGCGCGCGATCGCAAACCGACCGGTTTGCGGGTCGGCATTCGTGGTGGTGGATGCACGGGCTTTTCCTATCTGTTCGAGTGGTCTGACGCGGAGCCGCGAGCCCAGGACCAGGTGATTCCCGTCGAGGGCGGCATGCGCGTGTTCATCGATCCGAAGAGTCTGGTGTTTCTTCGTGGCTCGACCCTCGATTTCAAGAAGACATTGATGCAACGGGGTTTCACCTGGGTGAATCCCAATTCCAAGGGGTCGTGTGGGTGCGGGGAGAGCGTTCAGTTTTGAACGAGGCCGGGCCACCTTCGAGCGGCCCCGACCCCTTCGCCGTCTTCGGGATCGAGCGTCGTTTCGCAGTAGATCGGGACGCGCTCGAAACCCGCTATCGCCAGCTTGCTCGACAGGCGCATCCCGATCGGTTTGTGCGTGCCGACGCCCGGACCAAGCGGCTGGCGATGCAGCGGGCAGTCGAGCTGAACGATGCCTGGCGGATCATCAAGGATCCCGTCGCCCGAGCAGAAAATTTGCTTCTCTTGCGTGGGGTTGACGTCACGCGTGAAGGCGGCGCGGTGCGGGTTGCGGGTGCCGATGCAGGGGATCCCATCCGGGTTGCACACGATCTGTTGCTCGAGATGATGGAAAAGAACGAAGCGGTTGCGGAAGCCCACGAAGCAGGGAACTCGGCAGTCGTTGAGTCCATTGCACGCGAAGCCCATGGTCGAGTTGACGCCCTGATGGCGCGCGTCGCCGACGACCTGGACAGTGGCGCACCCGTTGAGTCCATCGCACAGAATTTGATGGCAGTGCGGTACTGGCGACGCCTGCTAGAAGATGTCGAAGGGCAACATGGTTGAGGCACTTTTCCAGATCTCCGAGCCTGGCGAATCGCAAGTCAAAGCTGCGTGCAAAATCCGTGCAGCGGGCATTGATCTGGGTACGACGAACTCCTTGATTGCCGTGGTCGAGGCCGGACAGCCGGTCTGCTTGTCGGACGAATCAGGCAATGCCCTTTTGCCGTCGGCTGTACACTATGCAGGCACGGGCCAGGTGATTGTTGGCGGCGAAGCCAAGGACCGTCTTGCGATTGCGCATCCGCGTGACACGATTCTTTCGGTCAAGCGTTTCATGGGGAGAGGCAGTCGAGATACCGCCTCGACACAGTCCCTGACGCCGTATCGATTCTTGAACGAACCCGGCCAGGAGGGCATGGTCCGATTTCAGGTGCCGGGCAGGGTGGTGACCCCCATCGAAGTGTCGGCCGAGATATTGTCGGAGCTGCGTCGACGCGCCGAAAACGAGATGGGTGGCCCGCTTGAAGGCGTGGTCATCACAGTGCCTGCTTACTTCGACGATGCTCAGCGGCAAGCCACTCGAGATGCCGGCCGGCTGGCGGGACTCGACGTCATGCGGCTCATCAACGAGCCGACGGCCGCTGCACTCGCTTACGGCCTCGACAAAAAACTCGATGGAACGTTTGCCGTCTTTGATCTCGGAGGTGGTACGTTTGATGTCTCGATTCTACGGCTTGAAGCAGGCGTTTTCGAGGTCAAGTCCACGGGGGGCGATTCGGCGCTTGGCGGCGACGACTTTGACCGAGCCATTGCCGAGCACCTCTTGCTGGTAATGGGAATCGTGGTGCAAGGCATACAGGACGCCGAGCTATCCCGGAAGATCTTGCATGCTGCGCGCGTTGTGAAGGAGGGCCTGTCTTCGGTTGATTCGATCGAGATGGCTTTCGCCCACGGAGATGTGAATTGGACTGGTACGCTCACGCGCGCCGAAATGGAAGCCGTGGTGGCGCCCGTTTTGCAGCGCTGCACCGAGCCGGTGAGAAATGTGCTCCGAGATGCGGAACTTCAGATGGGGGCACTCGATGGTGTGGTTCTGGTTGGCGGGGCGACGCGAATGCCGCTTGTGCGTCGCTTCGTGGCGCAGATATTCGAACGCGAGCCGTTGACGGATCTCGATCCTGAGCAGGTGGTTGCACTGGGCGCTGCCGTTCAGGCCGATTTGCTTGCCGGCGGTGACAATCCAAATGACGTCGTGCTGCTCGATGTGGTGCCCCTATCTCTCGGATTGGAGATGATGGGAGGCGTGGTGGAGAAACTCATCCATCGCAACACCACGATTCCCTGTGGTGCCAAACAAGAATTCACGACCTATGCCGACAATCAAACGGGTTTCGACCTACACGTGGTCCAGGGCGAGCGGGAAATGGTGGCTGAGGGTCGCTCTCTGGCCCGCTTCAAGTTGACCGGTATTCCGCCGGGACCCGCGGGCATGGCTCGCCTTCAGGTGAAATTCATGGTTGATGCGGACGGCATACTCAACGTTTCAGCCCGGGAGCAAAACACCGGCAAGGAAGCGACGATTCAGGTCAAGCCCAGTTATGGTCTGACCGACGAAGAGGTCGAACGGATGTTGCTCGAATCGTACGAGCATGGTGCCGACGACGTGCGTGTCCGATTGCTCGCCGAACAGAGGATCGAAGCCGAGCGCATTCTGGCGGCAACGAAATCTGCGATGAAATCGACTCCAGAATTGCTCCTGCCCGGTGAAGAGGCGACGATTGCAGCGGCGATGCTCAGTCTTGAAAACAACGCCGCAGGTGAGTCGACCGATAGCATCCGCAAGGGAATCGAGTCGCTTGATAGAACATCGAAGGACTTTGCTCAGCGCCGCATGAATCGGGCGCTTGCACGGGGAATAGCGGGTCAGGCCTTGCTCAACATCGAAGAGAAACTGTCAGGTTAACCATGCCCGTGATACGATTTGAACCCGAAGGTCAAGAGGTGGATGTTCCCGCCGGTACGTCGATCCTGGAGGCCGCGCGTCGTTGCGGGGCGATGGTTGGCTCTGCCTGCGGTGGTGTTTGCGCCTGCTCGACGTGCCACGTTTACGTCAAGGAGGGTCTTTCCTCATTGCCTGCGACCGAAGAGCGCGAGGAAGACATTCTCGACAAGGCCTTCGATGTTCGGGGCAATTCACGTCTGTCGTGTCAGGCGAAGCTTTCCGGCACCGCGCGCTACGTCGTTGAAATCACCCAGGAGAGTCGGAAGGCTTTTCTGGACGAGCACCCGGATGAACGCGCCCGTCTCGAACAAAAGGTCCCTTGACCACCACCAAAACCAGAAACGGCCGCGGCGTATTTGCGTTTTTGATCGGAACCTTCGCGCTTGGCTTGTTGTCCTTTTTCGGGATGGCCGTCTATCGAATCGCTACACGACCCCATCGGATTGGACCCGTGAACGCCGTGGCAGGGTATTACGGCAACTTGCTTGGGGATGCTGGGGCGCCCGTGACGGGTATCCAGTCGCCGGCCGGCAAATCTGTCGGCAACTCGAATTCGCCGTAGCGGACGCGGCATAGCGAAAAGACGTGGCTACCAAGCGCTGCGAAGATGCGGCGCACTTCGTGATATGCGCCGCCGGTCAGGGTGATTTCGGCGCACAGGGCTGCCTCTGCAGGGACCGCCAGCGCGGGATGCGGATCGGTGATGACGCGGGTACTCACGATGCTGGCTTCGTGACCGTCGCGCAGGGTGAGCGTCTCGGGTGGCGCGTCGAAAGGTCGCGCAAGTGATGCCTGGTAAGTTCTCGGCACGCCGAATCGAGGGTGGGTCATGCGATGAAGCCACTGGCCATCGGTTGTCCACAAAAGCAATCCGCTCGTATCCAGATCCAGTCTGCCAAGAGGCCGAAGTTCGTCGAGTAGCGGTGCGTCCTTGAGAAACGCGAACGCCGTGGGATGGCGATTGTCGATGAGTGCGGTAACGCAGCCCACCGGTTTGTGTTGCATTACGGTGAGGGAATTGAGTAGTTGAGTCGGTTCGCCGTCGAGCAGTACGGAAAGCGGCAAGACGTCGTCGGCGATCTTGGTTTTGCGATCGCCCAGCGGGCGTCCCTCTCGATCAAGGATGAGGCCGTCGTCAATGAGGGCCTCCGCCTGACGCCGAGAAATGCCAAAATTGCGGGTGATGAGTTGAGAAAGCCGTTGCATCGGCGTCTCGCAGGTTATCCTGTTCTGCCGTGAATCGCGCCCTCCACGTTGTTTTTGTCGAACCGGAAATTCACTGGAACACCGGCAACGTGGGCCGAACCTGCCTCGCGCTTGGCGCTCAGCTGCACCTGGTGAAGCCACTTGGGTTTTCGCTCGACGACAGGCAGGTAAAACGGGCGGGGCTCGATTACTGGCCGCACGTCAAACCCGTCGTTTGGCCGGACTTCGCGCATTTTGAAGAAGCCCTTCCGCAGCTTGGTGAGGCGTTTTTCTTCACCACCGGGGGGCAAAGGGACCTTTGGGACGTATCTTTCCCAAAACCGACAGTGCTCGTTTTTGGGCGCGAAAGCGTGGGGCTTTCCCCCGAGATCTGCGCCCGATATGCCGACCGCTCGGTATCCATCCCGATGCCGGCGGATGGAGGCGCCGCGGTTGTGCGTTCGCTAAACCTCTCCACCGCGAGCGGCATCGCGATGTACGAGGTTGTCCGTCAGTGGCTTCACGGGGTGTAAAGTGGGCTTTTGGACGGCCAGACCGGCCGACCTTATGATCCAAGGTCAAGTCACCCGGCAAAACTCCCGAATTCGTTGAGGGTTATCCCGAAATTTCCTTGAACCCAGTCAGGCAAATCGCAACCAGTATGGCACTCAGATTCGGCGACTACGAAGTCGAAAAACAGCTCGGTCCGGGCGGCGTGACGGAAACCTACCGTGCGCACCGCCATGGCAACGACGATCAGCCTGTTGCGCTGAAATTGCTGCGTGGCGATCGGGTCGGCAAGGATCCACGCATCGCTTCTTTGTTTGTAAACCTCGGCCTGCGCAATGGCGAGCTGAAAGTTCCAGGTGTGGCACGGGTTCTCGAAGTCTCGGGTGATCCGGGCGCGAGCTTCGTGATCACGGAATATGTTCCCGGTGTCAATCTTGAGTCACTGTGGGACAACGCGGTGGCGGGCGGCGGGTTGGATGCAAACTTGGTTTCCGCGATCGGCAGCCAGATAGCGCGCATCCTCACCGCGCTTCACGAACGCAAAGATCGCGCAGTACATGGTGGGTTGTGCCCGGGCAACGTGCTCGTGACGCCCGAGGGCAAGGTCGTCTTGACCGACATCGGATTTTCTGCGGCCTTGCGCAACGTGACTGAGTTTGCCGCGGACAAATATTGGTTCGTTGCACCGGAGCTATTGCTCAGCAAGGCCAAGCCGACCCCAGCCTCGGATTTGTATTCGTTGGGTGCCATTCTGTACTACCTTTTGTCGGGTGAAGCGCCGATCATCGGCGAGACACGCGCGGAACTCATCGAACAACTCGAAGAGCCGATTCCCAACATTCCGAACGTACCGGATTGGTTGGAACTCGCGATAACGAATCTGCTCTCGAAGAATCCAGACGACCGTCCACGCACTTCGGCTGCGGCTGCGCTTGCGTTGTCACCGCCGCCATCCATCGGACTTCAGCTCGGCAACATTGTTTCGGGCAAACCCCAGACGCCGTCGGTGGCGAAATCACCGCCACCTGCGGCAATTCCGGCGCGAACACCCGCGCGAGCACCCGTTCGTGTTGCAGATTCCGAGCCCGAACTCCCCGATCTCGACGCGCTGCCAGGTCTTGATTTGCTGGAGGGACCAGCCTCGGGCGCTCGCCCCGTGCCGCAGGCGCTCCCCCGACCGAGAGCACCCGTCGATGATGGCATGGGTTCCGACTTCATCGGCAACGCCAACGATGGTTCGACCTCGATTCTGCCAAGTCCCATACAGTCAACTAAACTTGGTATTAAACCACCGCCGATTAGGTTGAGCGCTGAATCCAGCGTGGCCGAGCAACCGTTGAAACCGCTCGCGACGCCGCCAGCACCCTCGATGCGTTCCGCAGTGCCATCCGTAGGACGAAGTGAGCCGCAGTGGGTTGATGATGTTGGAGGCGGCGGTCCCGCGGCCAATTCGGTGGACGACGATTTCTTTGATTTGCCGTCCGCGACCGGTCGCCCGAATATTCTTGTGGCGGGCATGGATGTCGGTCCGCGAACCATGGATTTGCACGTTCCCGATCTGCCGTCGACCACCATGAATCGACCGCGGGTTCTTGACATGCCGAACGCCAGCGGCAGTCGAGAAAGCGATGGGATCTACGATCCGGAGGACCGGGGCGCCGGGACGATTGATCCCAACAAGATTGGCATCTTGTCGTACGAATCCGACGACGACAATGACAACGAAAGGCTTATGACTGGAGACAACCTCGGCACCATGCCGGGTGGCCTGCCGTTGCCTCGAAGGGCCGGGTCGGCGCGCGTCGGCGGGCCAAAGAAACAGAAGTCGACTTCGCCCCTGTTCATGATCGCGGCCGTGACGATCTCCATGGGCATCGGATACGTATTTTATGCTCGCGCTACCCGCGAGCCGCTACCGGTGGCGCCGCCGCGCACGGTTCAGGCAGCACCAGATCCGTCGAAGCCCACAGCCGAGGATGAAAAGCGTCAGAAGGCGCAAGAAGAATCCATGTCGCCGGCACGCGGGCAGTTGACCATCGAGACGACCCCCAAAGGGGCCACGGTTTGGCTTGACGGCGTCGAGAAGGGCAAGACACCTGTCGTTCTCCAGACCAACCCCGATACCCACAGACTGGTGATCACCAAGCCGGGCTTCAAGATGTTGCGTCAGGTCGCGGATACATCCGAGGGACTGACAATGAAACGAACGTTGCCCCCTGCCAATATCAATTTTGGTGGTACGGTTTCGCTGCAAGTCAGCTGTACGACCGAAGGAAAGTATCCTGTCTTTATTGATGGGCGCGACACGGGGTTGCTTTGCCCGGTTGAGAATTTGATGGTACCCGAGGGCAACCGCCTCATCGGTCTCTACGTGATACCGCAGAACAAGGTTTGGAGCTTTGAGCGCGAGATCATGAAAGGCTCACAGAGCCACAAGGTGATCTTCAACTACTGACGACTACCGTTGCGTGTCCTGGTTGTAAACGATAACAGCGCGGGCTGTGTGTTCGCGCCATTCAAAATCGCCGTCAAGTTTCAAGTCGACGAGCACACCAACGCCAACGATCGCAAAACCCGCCACACGGCTGAGTTCAATCGAAGCACGCAACGTTCCGCCGGTTGCCAGCACGTCGTCCACGAGCAAAATGTTGCCCTTGCCTTTCTGCAATTCGAGTACGCCTGAGCCGTACTCAAGGTCATAGGCCATGTCGACGACCGGTGGCGGCAACTTTCCCTTTTTTCGGATCGGAACGAACCCCTTGCCGCGCATCGCTGCGAGTGCTGCCGCCAAGATGAAGCCGCGAGATTCGATGCCTGCGATGTAGTCGACCTTTGACCATTCCTCCTCGGTGAAAAGGGCATCGAGTTCGGAAAGTGCGTCGGCGAAATGATCGCGCAGCAGCACACTCACGTCGCGAAAGAGGATCCCAGGCTTCGGAAAGTCCGGGATATCGATCACATACTGTTTGAGACCTGTATCCACGCGCAGTCTCCTTTAACAGTGGTGGGCGCCGCGGGTTTCGACATAAACCGCGTAGAGTGAACTGCTTGCCGTGATGAAGAGGCGGTTGCGCTTCGGGCCGCCGAAGCAGAGGTTCGAGGCTGTCTCGGGCAATCGGATAAGGCCGATGCGTTTGCCATCCGCAGCGAACACGTGAACGCCATCGTAGCCTGGACCAACCCAACCTGTACCCACCCAGATGTTACCAAGGATATCGGCACGAATTCCATCTGGAAAACCAGCCTTCCCCTGATAGGCCATGTCTGCATACACACGGCCCTTCTTTAGTTTTCCGTCGACCACATCCCACGACTTGATGTGTTTCTTGGCTTCCGGGAAATGGGTTGCACCGGTGTCGGCGACGTACAAAGTTTTGTAATCCGGCGAGAAACACAATCCGTTTGGCTTCCACATTTCATCGGTGACCTTTTCGATCTTTCCGGAGGTGTCGATGCGGTAGACCGCTTCTTTCAAGAACATCGGTCCACGGCTGCCTTCGTAATCCATCAGCGCCCCGTAGCCCGGATCGGTAAACCAGATGCTGCCATCGGGATGGACCACGACGTCGTTGGGCGCGTTCAGTTGCTTGCCATCGTAACGGTCTGCAAGCACCGTCGTCGTTCCATTGGGCTCGTGACGGGTCAATCGACGGTTGCCGTGTTCTGCGGAAATTTGGCGGCCCTGGAGATCAAATGTGTTGCCGTTGCTGTAGCCCGAAGGCTTTCGCATCACAGAGACGTGGCCGTCCTCATTGAGCCAACGCAACTGCAGATCGTTTGGTATGTCGCTCCAGACCACGTACTGACCGGCGCCGCTCCAGGCCGGACCTTCGGCCCACAGCGCGCCGGTGTGGACGCGCAGGATCGGCGTGTTGCCTAGCTTGATCTTGTCGAAGCGCTTGTCGAGCGAAAGGATGTCCGGATCCGGATAGCGGACGGGCGCAGCGCCGGGTCCAAAATCACGCCCCAGTGCCTGACGCGCGGCGCCCATGGCGACAGCGGTTCCAAGGATCGTACGGCGAGAGAAAATTCGGGACCTTTTGGGTGAAGTAGTCAGGGTGGCCTCCGGATGGCCGACAACCTAACTGATTTCGGAACCGCATTGACAGCCTAAACGACGGGGTGATATCAATGTGGCTTAGCCACTGGTTGTCCTGCGGCTCTGATTCACCGGCAACAGGAAAGGAAACGCATGCGGGCTGCCATCGCGGGAACGGGATTCATGGGGACCACCCATGCCGAAGCCCTTGCTCGAATCGGGGTTCAGGTCACCGGCATTTCAGGTTCGTCTTTTGGCAAAGCCGAATCGGCCGCTCGGGTCTTGCAACTGCCGAAAGCCTATCGCAGTTACGAGGAACTGCTCGCCGACGTCGACGTTGAAACCGTGCACATCACGACCCCCAACCACCTTCATTTTCCGATGGCACGCGATGCCCTGCAGGCGGGCAAACACGTCTTGTGCGAGAAGCCGCTTGCGATGAACAGCATCGAGTCAGCGGCACTGGTTGAGCTGGCCGCGGCATCCGATCGGGTGTCGGCAGTGAACTACAACGTTCGCTACTATCCACTTTGTCTGGAAGCGGCGAGTCGCGTGCAGCATGGCGATCTCGGCAAGGTGCACGGACTTGTGGGACGGTACGTGCAGGACTGGTTGTTGTATCCGACCGACTACAACTGGCGGGTTCGCGCAGAAGTGGGCGGCAAGCTTCGGGTGGTCGCGGACATCGGCACACACTGGGTTGACCTGGTTTGCGCGATCACGGGTTTGCGTGTGACGGCGGTTTGTGCGGACCTGAGCACCGTACACTTGCAGCGGTGCAAGCCCATGGGCGAGGTCGAAACATTTTCCCGCTCCGACGGAAATGCGAAAACCGATATGCTGGAGGTGGACACCGAAGATCAGGCGGCGATCATGCTGCGCTTTGACAACGGCGCACGCGGCGCGTTGTGGGTTTCGCAATTGACCGCTGGCCGGAAAAATCACCTCGAATTCGAGATATCGGGCGCCCGTTCGACCTTGGCCTGGAATAGCGAATCTCCCAATACGCTGTGGCAAGGATACCGCGATCGATCGAACGAGGTCTTGACCAAAGATCCCGCTTTGTTGGGCGAGCAAGCCCGCCGCCACGCATCGTATCCAGGGGGACACGTTGAGGGTTATCCGGATACCTTCAAACAATGTTTTCGCGCGTTTTACGATTGTGTCGCGCAAAAAAAGAAGTCGGTGCCCATGTTGCCGACCTTTGCGGATGGCCATCGTGAAATTCGTTTGTGTGAAGCCATTTTGAAAAGTCAGACCGACGGATGCTGGGTCAATGTCGATTGAAAGGTAGGGAACTGCAATGAAACTAGGATTTGTCAGCGCAATTCTTCCCGAGTGTTCGCTCGTCGAGGTGATGTCGTTTGCGGCAGAAACCGGATATCGATGCGTCGAGCTGATGTCCTGGCCGTCTGGCAAGGCGGAGCGGCGCTATGCAGGTGTTACCCATGTCGACGCCGAGAACTTGGACGACGCGGCGTGCACTCGTATCACCGAGCTCGTGCGCAGTTCCGGTGTCGAGATCAGCGCGCTTGGTTATTATCCAAACCCGCTGGCGCCGGATCCGGTCGAGGCGCAAACCGCGATCGCGCATCTTGAACGGGTCATCGGCGCAGCGTCACGCCTGGGCGTGGGGACGGTGACCACCTTTGTTGGGCGGGATCCAGGTCGCTCGGTTGACGACAACTTTGCTCGATTTCGGGAAGTTTGGCCCGGGTTGGTTTCTCTTGCTGAACAGCGGAACGTTCGGATCGCGATTGAGAACTGCCCGATGTTTTTCACCCGGGATGAGTGGCCCGGGGGCAAGAACCTTGCGATTTCGCCTGCCATCTGGCGCCGGATGTTTGCAGAGATCCCGAGTCCGAATTTTGGCTTGAATTATGATCCGTCACACCTGGTGTGGCAGCAGATGAATCACGAAAAGCCGGTGCGGGAGTTTGCGTCGCGCATCTTTCATGCGCACGCCAAGGATGTGCGGGTGGATCGTGAAAAGCTCGATGACGTTGGCATTCTGGCCACGCCGCTTGAGTTTCACTGTCCGAAGCTACCGGGCCTTGGCGATATCGACTGGGGACGATACCTGTCCATCCTGGGTGATGCCGGGTATCGGGGACCGCTTTGCGTTGAAGTAGAGGATCGTGCTTACGAGGGCAGCCTTGCCGATCGCAAGCGGGCCTTGCAACAGGCCTACCGCTTCCTTTCGCAGTTCGTTTGACCGGAAAAACGGTATACGGCGTCGCCGACGCTTTGTTTGTCCTACATCGGCGTAGGTCCGCTTACCCAGAAGACCGACTTTCGAGATTCTCGGCGTGAAATATCGGGCGTTTTTGCCCGGACTACCCTTTGCGTGGCGAGGTACGGTATTCTTGGATCTAGATGTCGTTGCAACCTTCCGCGCGGCCTGCTCCAGATCGAGATGTCCTTCTCGGATTGTTCGAGAGTGTCATTCGCGTCGCGCGTCCGCACGTTGCGAGCTGGGACGATTTGAAGATGTTACTCCTCGGCGCCGCGGCCGTCGCAGTGCAGACCGAGGCACAACGACAGGGACAGTCGCTGGCCGATGCGGCCGCAGCGATGAAGATCGACGTGACGACGTTGCGCCGGAACCTTCCGCCTCCACCTCAGCCCGGATCGGTCGAGTCGCGGCTCGAACGCGACGTGGTACGAATACTTGATCAAGAAGGGCGCGTCACCATGGCCGAGCTTGAGCATCTGCTCGAGTCAAGCCAAAACTTGGCGGCGGCACGGCGGTGTAGACCCCGTGTCACGGTATCGGATGTGGTGGTGACGCTCGTCAACCAGGGGTATGTCCTGCGCATCGAACGGGACCGGTTGCCGACGCAATACCAGCTGAACAACGAGCGGCCGGTGTTGCAACAGAAAGGTCAGTCTTCAGACGACTGGCTGGACGGCATTGGCCGTGCGCTGTCCATCGCGTTCGACGTTGCACTCCTGCAGGCGCGCGAAGTCACGTCGGATGCCTTTGAGGCCCGCATGAAGGAAGCCCGTCTTGGTGGCACAGACATGCCAGTCCCCGAGCGCGAGCGCATGCCCTGGTTTTTCGCGCGAAGACCGAGCCATGTGACGGAACATGCAGTCAATGAGCGATTTTCGGCGGCAATCCGCCAGGTCATTGCGTCTCTCGAACAAGAGCGCGGCGTGGAGGATCTCGGTGAGCTCGTGAAGCTCAGCCTGGCCTTGCACCACAGCAGTGAGGGAAACGAACGATGAAGGTCCAACAAACCATGACGCCGTCACAAACCTGCACCAAACGAAATGCCCGCCGCGGTTGCCTCGGACTGTGGATCTTCGCGGTGCTAAGCGTGGGAACGATCGCGTTTTCGTCCGCTGCGTTTGCCAACGGTGGCCAGTGGGGCGGCCCCAAGACCATTCGCCGTGTCGTCGATGCGGTTACGGTCGAGTCCTCAGCGGATCCCGACCAGCTTGTGCGTTTGTAGGCTGAGCCGCCAGAGCGGGTGTTTGAGGCAATAATCAAGCGCAAGCTGCGTGTTTTCGAGTTGTGCAGGGCCATCGAGTGGTTGCAGCAAGAAGTGTTCAAAGGCGAGCGTTTCGAGTGCCGCAGGTTCGAGACCCGGCTGGGGAAAAACGAATTTGAGCTCGTTGCCTGCCGTGAGTTTCAATTCGGTACCCGCCTTGGGGCTCATGCAGATCCAGTCGATGCCCGGCGGGGCAGGCTGGGTTCCGTTGGTTTCCACCGCCAGCTCGAATCCACGGTCGTGCAACGCCTCTATCAGAGGTGCATCGAGTTGAAGCAGGGGTTCACCACCCGTGCAAACCACAAATCGTTTGCCGTCACCTGGCCAGTGGGCAGACACCGCACAGGCAAGCGCGGACGCGTCGGGGAATTTGCCGCCGCCGGTTCCGTCGGTGCCGAGGAAATCCGTATCACACCAGGTCGAGCAACTGCCATTTCCGATCGCCCGATCTTCCTGCCGACCGTTCCAGAGATTGCATCCGCTCATGCGCAAAAAAACTGCCGGTCGACCGCTGTGCACGCCTTCGCCCTGCAGGGTATAGAAAATCTCTTTGACGGCGTAGGCCATGGTTACGCCTCGTTCGATGCGTAAGGGGCGGGATCTGTAAGTCCGGCGTTGCGAAAACCCTTGCGCCTGAGCTGGCAAGCGTCGCACGCGCCGCAGGCGATCCCGTTGGCAGAGGGATCGTAGCACGTGCTGGTCAGACCGTAATCGACCCCGAGGGCAAGGCCGCGCTCGATGATCTGCTGTTTGCTGAGGTGTAAAAGCGGAGTGTGAATCGTCAACCGTTGCCCTTGCACCGTGGCACGGGTGGCGAGGTTCGCCATCGTCTCAAATGCGGCAATGAACTCGGGCCGGCAATCCGGATAGCCGCTGTAGTCAACCGCATTGACGCCAATAAAGATGTCGTTGGCATTCAGGACCTCGGCCCAGCCGAGTGCATAGGCGAGGAAAATCGTGTTCCGCGCGGGCACGTACGTGAGTGGAATACCGGATTCCATCTCGGCGTTTGCGCGATTTTTCGGGACCGGGATATCACCGGTCAAGGCCGAGCCACCGAGTCGTCCGAGATCGATGTCGATGATTTCGTGTCGTTTCACGCCCATTGCCGCGGCGATCCGTACTGCACAATCGATTTCGTGGCTGTGACGCTGCCCGTATCGAAAGGTCAACGCAAAGATCGAATAGCCGTCGGCGCGCGCCATGGCTGCGGTTGTGGTGGAATCGAGGCCACCGCTCAGCAGCAACACTGCAGTGCGTTCAGGCTTTCTATTGACCGACGTTTCGACCATGCGTCGGACTATGCCGCAGGCCGGGTGCAGATGCCACGGCTACACCGGCAACTTTTCGAGCGCTTCAAGTTCGGCCGCAAAACCGCCCGAAAGGATGGGAAAGCGACACCAGGTCTTGGGATCGAGGTTCTTGTCGTCGACGTGAAACGCGGGAGCGTAGCGCTCGCGTTTCCACTGGTTGATGCTCCACAATCGGAAAAACCGCACCACCCACTCGCGCAGTGTTTTTCGGTCGTACTCAGGAAAACGGCTTTGAATTCGACCCCAGCACTCGATAGGGGTGCGTTTCTCGCGGATGGCCTCGCCCTCGATCGCATCGAGCACGGGGTAAGGCATCAGATCGCTCTCGTCCGTCTGGCCCGCCGAAGGGGGACGAAGTTCGGCCGTGGGTTGTTGGGCGTTCACAACCGACAGGATCGGCATGGATTTGCCCTGCGGTCCGTGCTTTTCCATCCAGCGCAGCCACGTTCGCAAGAAGGCTTTGTCGATCCCCGAGATGGGTGCCAGTCCACCCGAGGTGTCTCCGTCCATCGTGGCGTAGCCGACGGCGGCCTCCGAGCGGTTGCTGGTCGATAGCAGGAGTGCGCCGCGCAAATTGGCGATCAACCAAACGCCGGGCGATCGGACGCGAGCCTGTATGTTTTGCAACGCCACGTCGTCGCGATCCCAGGAAAGAGGGCGACCCAGCGCGCTTTCGATTTTGCCCACGTAGCCGCGAACCAGATCTTCGATCTGTAGCACGTGGAACTCGGCGTTGAGGTTTTCGGCAACGGCCCTCGCGGCGTTCAAGGTCACGTCGCCGCTGTTGGCAGTTGCCTGGTACACACACGTGATGAGTCGGTGGGCCAGCTCGTCCACGTCGCCCGTCGACGAGAGCCCCAGGCGTTGCGCAAGGATATCGTTGCCGAGGTCCGCCTCTGCGAATTCGAGGGCCAGGCGGCAG
The DNA here is from genome assembly GCA_034439895.1 of Deltaproteobacteria bacterium. Lineage (GTDB taxonomy): Bacteria > Myxococcota_A > Polyangia > Fen-1088 > Fen-1088 > JAWXBF01. Next base: position 19,266 of record JAWXBF010000179.1, on the reverse strand, counting down.
AGCGTGGCCACCGCGCAGGAATCCGCGCCGCCTGATAACGAAATGACAAAGCCGCGCGATCGCGTCTTTCGGAGGTAGTCAAACAATCCGAGTGCGATGGCGCGCGTGAATTCTTCTTCTTTGACCCACGCGCCCGTTTCCCATGCACCCTCGGGTGCACAGGTCGGAGACAGTGGCAATGTTTCAGCGGATGCCGTGGGGGAAAAGGGAACCGAAACACAACGCGCAGGATCGTCGCTGACCCGAGGCTGATAGCTCGCGCTTTGGGCCTTCTGGCGACGGGCCACGTCGATGTCCACCACGGCGGTTTGCAATTCCATCTCTCGAAAGGTCAGGCGTGGACCCTGCGCGACCAACTCACCCGCGTGCGCAATGAGTACGCCGCCGTCATACAAAATGCGGCCTGCTTCGTTGCCGAGAAGATTCGAGTAGATATAGGTTGCGGCAAAGGCGCGCGAGCCTTCTTGCACGATTCGTCGCCGTACGTTGGCCTTGTCAAAGGCGAAGTGGCTGGCGCTGGGATTGCAAAGCACATCGATGCCAAGGTCGGAGAATTCGGCTCCGCGGCGATCGGCGACCCAGGCGTCTTCGCAGATCTCGAAACCAATGCGAAGGCCGCCCAGATTGAAGTAGAGATCGCCTATCGGGACATCTTTGCCGGCGAATCGCAGCGTGGCCCGTTCACCCCGTGGCCAGGGCTTGAACCAGCGGGGTTCGTAGTGAATGCCATCTCCAGCCAATTTCTGCTTTGCGGTGAGGCCCACAACGGCGCCATCCACCATCACGCAGGCCGCATTGAAGAGGCCACCCATGTGGAACACAGGCAAGCCGACGCTGACAATCATGCCAACGGTTAGCGCTGCGAGTTCTTCCACCATGCGCTCGCAGGCTTCTGTGACACCCATCCCGAAGAAGGCGTCTTCACAGCCATAGCCGGAGGTGCAAAGTTCTGGCAGGCAGAGCAGCGTCACCGATTCGCGCCGTGCGGCCTCGATCGCGGCAACGATGTGATCGCGGTTGCCGCGCCAATCGAGAGGCGTTTGATTGAGGGCCGCGCCGGCAACTTTGATGCGTTTCATCGGGTGGTTAGGTCGTGGGGTGCGATCTGAGGGATCGCAGGTCCGTGTGAACCAATGTTACAGGGGAAATCGGAAGACGCATGACCGAATCGAGAAATGACATTATGATGTCGGCGTGCACAAGCGCCGGACTGATTCGCTGACCGTTCGCATCTTGATGGTGCTCGGTATTCTTGGGCTGGAAAACGCTGCGCGGGGCGACGAACCGGCAACACCGGTGGTCGAGACTTCCGCCCCGGACGCGCAACGCAAAGAAGATGCCCGTGCGATCTTTCGCCAGGCAACCGCGGCGTTCAAGGCAGGCGAATTCGCAGTCGCAGCGGAGCGCTTTGAGCAAGCCAACGCGGTTTTGCCCAGTGCCGCAACGGTTTACAACGCGGCGAGGGCCTGGCAGGAGGCCGGTCAAAATGCCCGTGCGGCGAATGCCTACACCAAGGCGCTGGCGACCCCCGGTTTGCCCGTGGATCACTCGGCCGATGCCCGCCAGCAAATGGGCGTGCTCGAAAAAAATCTTGGCGTTTTCGACATCGATACAGCGGAGCCGTCCCTGGTATCGATATCGGGAGGCCCGGAACAAAAGACACCGCTGCGAGTGTATGTCGAACCCGGTGAACACGAGATTCGGATCAAACGAGAAGCGGGCGGTGAGCCGATCGTGCGCGTCGCCCATGTTGCCGCTGGCAACAACGCCTCGCTGATGTTTGATTCGTCGGGAGCCGCTGCGGTCGATTCGCGGCCCGGGCCGCTTCCCGGTATTCGATTTTTTGCCCGCGCATCCCTTGGATTTGGTGGCACGAGCGACAGCATCGAAAACCCCACACCGGCAGTCGATTCCGACGACGAATCGGGTCAGTTCGGTGGACCGTCGATTGCCTTTGAACTGGCGCTGGGTGCAAGTGTTACACCGCAGATCGCGATTGCCGCGGTGGTGTTCACCGAGAACATTCGCAGCAGCGAGATCGACTATCGGAACAAGCTTGATGTGAACGACATCAACGTCGGCATTCTCTCGATGTTTGGCGGCATGGTCGACTACAACCCGTCGGGAGTGGGTGGATGGCACTACTTTGGTGCGCTTGGCGGCGCGAGCCTTGAGTTCAACAATGCCCAGGGTCAGCCGGGGGCGACCGTTCCGCATCCCTTCGGTGGTTTCGTCATGGCCGGCGTGGGCAAGGACTGGTGGTATGCCGATCGCTGGCGTTTTGGCGCGCTGGCGAGGGCGGGCATCGCTTCAATGTCTGACGGCGACGAGCGACACACGGCGGCCGTGTTGTCGATCCTCGGCAGTGCGACCTGGGACTTTCGCGGTCGGCGCTAGTCGGTGGCACGGCTGCGCGCCTTCAGGATCTGCATGTAGCGTCGCGCGACGCCCGCCTTCTGTGCGGCCTGTGTTACGTTACCGTTGTTTCGTTCCAGCACACGCGCGACGTAGCGTCGCTCGAACGCCGCTATCATCTTTTCCCGAGCCTCGGACAGCGGCAAGTCCGCCAGCGATTCTACCCACGCATCAAGGTTCGAGTCATTGTCGTCGTGGCCATCCGACAGCTCGGCGAGTTCGCCGAACGCGAGATGCCGCGATACTCGATGCGTCCGACGGCAAGGCGATGAAAGAGGTCGTCGCGGAATCGGCCTTCCTGAACCTCTCGATCCAGATCGCGTCGGGTAGCAGCGATGATCCGAACGTCGGCCTTGATGGCCTGCGTGCTGCCGAGAGGGCGAACCTCGTTGCGATCGATGGCGCGCAATAGTTTGGGCTGCAAAAGCGCCGGCAGATCGCCAATCTCGTCGATGCTTTGCTCCCCGGGCGAAATTGCGACCGAGTTGTTGCGCCTCGCGTATCCGCAGTTGAATGCAATCGAGGCACAGGCTTCCGATGCACGCCGGGCGATCGCAGGCGGCGATATTCCGGAAAGCCGTTCGGTCAAGGAAACCAACACGCTCACCTCGTCGGTACGCCGCGGTCCCGACGCCTTTGACGAAACCATCAATGCGGATCGCGCGCCCGTGCATCGAAGCCGCGTGCCCTGGATCGCGGCTGCGGCGTTGCTTGGTGGTGCGATTGCGTATGGTGTGTTTTCGGGAAGTGATGAACGGGTTGCTGCGCCGTCGCCATCGCTGACGCGCCCGCCGATTGCGCCAACCCAAGCGAGAGCGCCCGTCCCGGTTACCGGTACCGAGCCGTCCGAACCGCACGCCGCGCCGGTTCCTCGTCCCCGGAAGTTTCACAAAGCGGGTGAGTCTGAACCCGCGGCGGTGATTGCAGAGCCGACGCCCACAGCGGTTCCGGCGCCTCCAACACCGTCTCCACCGCCACCCCGTCCTACCCTCACGGATAACCCGTGCTGAAACGGCTTTCACCGGGTGACGGCGGCCTGTTTTCCCCACCACAACCGGCTAAACTTGCTCTCTGCATGCGAATCCCTTCTTACCGGTTGTGCTTTGTCGGTCTGACTCTCGCTGTCACCGGCTGTTCGGCCGATGGCGATCCCGATAATCAGGGCGGGAACTCGGGTCACGGCGGCATGGCCGGCATGGCGGCGGGGGGCGGTGAGGCTGGTTCGTCCGCGGGTGGTGCGGCCGGGAATCCGGGCGGGAGCGGCGGCAGCGGTGGAAGCGGCGGCACAACGCCGACCGGCGGCACGGGAGGCACGGGCGGCACATCGGTTCCCAAGGTGCCCTTTGGTGTTGATAAACGTGTTGCGAATCCGACATGCATCGCGCCGGCGCGTCCCACGAATGCGGCGAACGATCCGTTCCCGAAGACAATCGCCGATACCGGGTGTTTTGATGCGGTGGACGTTCACAAGCCTCGGCCGGCGTTGATTCCGTTTGAGGTGGCCGCACCCCTTTGGTCCGATGCCGCCGGCAAGCGGCGCTGGATGGCGGTGCCGGATGGGAAAACCATCACGATTGAAGCCGACGGGGACTTTACCTTTCCAATCGGTACGGTCTTGATCAAGGAGTTCGAGCTTGATGGTGTGTTGCTTGAGACACGGTTTCTGATTCGCCACACCGATGGTGACTGGGCGGGTTACACCTACCGGTGGGATGATGCCGGTAACGTCGCCACCTTGCTCGGCGACGTGGTTGACTATCGTTTCGTGAACGATCTGGAATGGCAGTTTCCTAGCCGAAAAAACTGCCTTGCGTGTCACAGCACAAGTGCAGGCCGATCGCTTGGCCCCGAAATAGGGCAATTGAACAGCGAGATGGCCTACCCGGGGACGGGGCGGGCGAACCAGCTGGCAACGCTCGACCACATTGGAATGTTCAAGATCAGCCCAGGCGATCCGAAGACGCTGGCTGCGTATCCGTCCCCGACCTCGCTCGCAGGGACGGTCGCCCAGCGCGCGCGGGCCTACCTGCACTCGAATTGTTCTCACTGCCATCGCCCGGGCGGCGCGATGGAGACGGCCATCGATCTGCGCTACCTCACGCCTCTTGCGGAAACGAAGGCCTGCAACATTGTTCCGAGCAAGGGGCAATTCGGACTGCCCGATTCGCGCATCATTGTGCCGGGCAATCTTTCTGACTCGATCCTGCGGTTTCGTATGTCGAGCACGACGCAGAATGTGCGAATGCCCGCCATCGGCACCGCGCTGGTCGATAAGCTGGGACTCGAAGCGATCGATGCCTGGATTACCGATCTCAAGACCTGTCCGTAGTGGGGGCCTGGCCGTCTAGAATCGACCGGTGAACGCGATCGAGTTGTGCGTCACCGCGACCGATGGCCCGTCGCTGTCTCGTCCCCAGAGCAGGTATCCACCCGCAGTTGCCGCGATGAGCAATGCACCCCCGGATACAAGGGCGATGCCCACCGGACCTCCAGAGTGGTGGACGGTGCAATGCTTGAGATCGGTTCGGTATTCGTAACAGTCGCCGTCCTGACCAATCATCACCGTACCCGCAACGATCGCGCCCGTGGCTGCAACGGCAGACAGCATGAACCAGCCCGGGGCGATATGGGTCTTCGACACGATCGGTACCGCTATCGATTCGTGTTGCGTTTTGGTTGTAGACTCGACTGCGACCGGCTCAACCCCAGAGGGTATAGGCTCGACTTCGGTAACTTCCGCGGGCGGCGGGGGGTCGGGCGGAACCGGCGCCACGACCTCGCCGAATCGAATTTTGGCCTTGCGTCCCGCTTCAACCGCGACGGCGCGTGCGCTTTGCGGGATCGGGGCGCAGGGATCTGCGGCGCCGCAGGTGAGGCTTTCTCGAGCGAGTTCCGCGCCATCTTTTGACCTCAAGATCTTCACCGTAATGGTGAAAGTCTGCGGGGTGCTTTCAATTTGTGCGAAGGCGATGAACGCAACGCCAACGCGGCTTCCGGCATCGAGGGCGCACTCGCTGGTTTCGCAAATGGGCTGTCGGAAAACGGCCGCCGCATCCTTGACCGCCTTGATTTCGGCACCCGCCCGCCGCAGACCCTGTTCGAGCGACGCAATCACTTGGGACTCGAGATCGCGCAGGCTGCCCGGAAGATCGACGCCCGCAATGGCCAGCGTCGGTTGCTCGGCTCGCGCGGGTGCGGCGACGAAAAGCATCAGGGGGAGGAGGGTATAAAGGATCAGGCGGTTCAAGACGGCGACATCCTAGATCAACCTGAATCGCTTTGCTCGCATCGTGGGTCAACGCGTTAACTGGGTGATATGCGCCAACCCAGTGGATAGGGATGTACACTGTAGCCATGGCTTTTCGTTCCGGAGTCGCCCTTTTGCTTTTCATGGCGGTGATGGTCCCCTCGACCGCACACGCCGACCGAGAACAGGCCAAGGCGCACTACCAACGCGGCACGCGGCTTTACAACCTGAGTCGTTTCGAGGACGCGGTGAAGGAATACGAGGCGGCGTACCTCGAAATGGCCGACCCTGCGTTTCTTTTCAACATCGGGCAGTGCTACCGGCAAATCGGCAACAACGATCTCGCCTTGCGAAGCTACCGCAACTATCTGCGGTCGGCACCCGAGGCGGCAAACCGCGCGGATGTCGAGAACCGGATCAAGGAGATCGAAGCACTGGTGGGTAAGGAAAAAGCACCGAGGCCTGCTCCGGTGGTGGCGTCGCCCGAACCGCCACCGGTTGTCCCCGTCGCACCCGTCGTGCCGGTCGCGCCCGCGCCGGAGGAGTCCGTGGTACAATTAACGTCGGCTCCCGATACCGTATCGGATGACGACGGAACCAACTGGTTATTGTGGGGCGGAATCGGTGCAGGTGTTGTGGCTGTGGCTCTGATTGCGGTCCTTCTTTCAAATGGTGGTACGGAACGCCCTGGCTGTCCGGAGGGAATTCGATGTTTCTAAAATTACAACAAGTTGCTCTGTTAACGGCTTTGCTGGCGGTGGGTGCTGCTGGTGCCGCCTGTAATACGGATAAACAAGATCTCCTGGTCATTAACCTGAGTGGAACAGGATCGACCGCGGCCATGATGATTCAGGTCGAGGTGGTGGGCGTGAAGACGGTCGAGGTCGATGGACCCTTGCCGACGAGCGTCGGCGTCTACATTCCGGCGGATTCGGGTCCCCTCATGGTTCGTGTGATCGTGTTTGCAGGCGGCTGCCGCCTGGGTGAAACGACGGTGACGGCCACGCCGACGGCGGGCGTCACGCAATTGCCAGTGAACATCGATCTGTCTACTTCGATCTGCAATATGGACGGCGGCGCAGGTGGCGCTGGCGGCACGGATGGCACCGGCGGCATGACTGGCGCTGGCGGCGTTCCCGGGATGGGGGGCGTTCCAGGCGCGGGCGGTGTCACTGGTTTCGGCGGTACATCCGGAGCAGGTGGCGGTGGAGGCGTCGGTGGAGGCGTCGGTGGAGGCGTCGGTGGAGGCGCCGGTGGAGGCGTCGGTGGAGGCGGCAGTGGAGGCGCCGGTGGAGGCGTCGGTGGAGGCGGTGGAACGGGTGGTGCGCGTTGCACCTCCAGTTTGGAATGCGGCAAAAACGAATTTTGCGATATGGCGTCGTGCGGTACGATGAAACCGGTCGGCACCTGTGCCACCGTCTCAACAGTCTGCCCCCGCATTATCGATTATGTCTGCGGCTGCGACGGCGTGACCTATTCCAACGATTGTGAGCGACGGGCGGCGAAAGTGTCGAAAGCGTCTGACGGACAGTGCCCCAAGGACCTGTGCAGCAACGTGCTCTGCGCGCTGAACGACTATTGCTGCGCATCCACGGGCAAATGCGTATCGTCTATGTGCCTCAGTTGTTGCCTTCAGATTCTGCACGCTACCGACTGACGCCCGATAACCGTCGGTTGGCCACTGCGTCCCGGACGTAGGTTTCTCTATCGCGTTCAAGCTGTTTGATCGCCGATTCGCTGCTGTTTTTATGGGCGGCCACGAGCGCCCGTACCCGGGGGAATGCGCTTGACGCCAGCTTATCAAGGGTCGCGGTGTTGGTCGCAGGATCCTGGGCAGCCTTCAGTTCAGCGTCGAGATCATCCGCTTCCTCGACTTTTTGGGCGGCCGACTCGGTATCGGCCCACTTCAGAAATCGCTCGCCATTGCTCGTCCAGGCGCCCGCAATCGCAGCCGCGAACTCGCGGTTTCCACAGGTGGTCTGGATCTTGCTCATAACGTTTGCGGGATCATCGTCGTCGCGTTCGAGTTTCAGTGGAAGCGTCGGTGCGGTGATCGACCCTGTTGCGTCCTTGCTGGCTCCCGATAGCGATCGCAAGACGATGAACGCGGTCGATCGGCGTGTTCGCGCAGCCACATCGGCAATCTGGGTGGCAATCAGGGCGGGTAGTGTCAGGCTTGAATTGCTTTGTTTCGCCATGCGCTGCGTAACCTAGCGCATGCCGCCGCGACCGGAAAGATCGGTCCCCGGGTCAACAATCACCGCTCGGACGAAACCCATTTTCAACTGCTGACATCCTACGTATATGGTCGCCCGAGTAATCGTCTACACAACCCCATTTTGCGGTTACTGCCGCATGGCGGTCGCATACCTTGGAAAAAAGGGCATCCGACCCGAATTGATCGACGTGAGCGGCGACGACGAAAAACGCGAATGGCTTGTCGAAACGACCGGGCGAAGGACGGTCCCTCAGGTGTTCATCAACGATCAACCTGTGGGCGGATACACGGATCTGGTTGCACTCGATCGTTCCGGTGGGTTGGACCCTTTGCTAGGTCTTTAACCAGTAGGGCAGGTTGTCAGACGCGGCATTCCACTCGGTCGCACCCCAGTATGTGTAGCGATCATTGTAAGACGCGGTCGAAAGATTGGTGGGCTTGAGACCAAAGCCGCCGTGGTTGGGCTCTTTCCATTCGGTTTGCGGGATCCCAAAGCCGCGTGCGACGGTACCAAGCATTTGGTGCCAGGTCAGGCCCACGAAGGGACGGTCGGTTGCCATGTCGCCGAACTGTCCCTTGGGGATGAGGCGGTTCAGGTCGCGGTAGTCAATCTGAATGCCTGTGTTGAACGCGCCGTTGGCAGAGCCAAACGTGATGACAGGAATGTTTTCCTGTGCGTGGGAGAAGACGCCGTGCTCCTGCGTCCAGTAGACAAGCGATCGATCGAGCAAGCTCTTGCCGGTGCCGTCCTTTGCGGCTTCCAGCTTCGCCACGAAGGGTGCGATGACCCCCGAGAACTGAGCCCGCATGGATGAGGCCATCGACTCTTGCGGACCGGCCTCGTCGACCTTGTGCGAGACTTCCTGATGCCACGGATCGTTGCACCGTTCGCCGAAGGTTGTGCTCCACCCCTGGTGCAGTACGGTTGCAACGCGCGTGAGACCGCAAGATAGCGCCGCCACGAGCAAGTCCATGTAGCTGTTGTAGAACGCCACGTCAGTTCCGGGTTGCCCGCAAACGGGTTCCGGGGGATTGGCCGGTCGAGCGGGCGTGGTGCAGGAAATCGTGACGTTCAACCGCCGCTCGATCTCCGAAATACGATTGACGTGCTCTTCGAGTCTGATCTTGTCAGCGGCGGCGAGTCGCGGCGCATTTTTGACCCGTGCGTAGTCCTCCTTGACGAGGTCGACGATCGACGGTCGTGCCGGCACGTTGGGCTTCGCGCTGCCGAAAAGGGCCGTCCACAACGAGGCCGGATTCATGTACGTCGGAGGCTTGTCGACGCCCGAATTGATGTTGCCAGCGATCTTCTGCTTGAAGCTAAGTTCGCCAAACTGAGAGATGAAAACGGAGCGCTGGGTAACGCCAGCCAGATCCTTGTAGAAGGCCGGCGAGTTGGCGATCACCTGATCGATGGTTGCGCGGTTGGCACCGCCGGTCAGCTTAACCTTCCCGTCACCCTGGGCGTAGTTTCCGAATGTCGCCGCTTGATGGTGGTTGGTGTCAAACGGCAAGTCGATGCCTTGGAGGATCGCCATCTTGTCGACGATGGCCTGAGTAAACACATTGCTCGGCGCCTGCAGCACGTCCGAGAGCTTGGTGATTCCACCCGCAACGGTCGCGGTGAGGGGTCCCTTTCGGACCTTTTTCCCTGCGTAGTCCATCGCGAGCGTCGAACCGCCGTTGGCGAGTGTCGGGAGCATCTTTTTCGCCCACACGCCACCGTAGGCGCTCATGAAGCCGATGAAGATTTTGTCATCGGCCGCAAGCGCAGCACGGGCCTGCCTGGGTGCAAGCAGCGAGGGTAGCATCGGTATCGCAAGCGAAGCGCCACCGATACCGCGAAGAAAATAACGGCGAGAAGAATTTTGCGTGGTCATGTTAGTCGACCTTCCGGTGAGCAAATGCCTGTGATTCGGCCATGGTAATGACGAGGTCTTGCAAGCTGCCGCCTTTGCGGGCGGTCTCCTCAAGGGCGGCGAGCAAGCAGCCGTCCGCTTCGGGATCCTCTGCTGTCTTGCCGAAGGTGTAGCGGAAATACTGGGCCGAGAAGCACGACTCAATCATGCGGCTTTTGCCGATCGCCTTCAGGAGATCAACCGGTCCGTTGATTGTGAGCTCGCCCGAACCTTCCATCTCGGTAAGGATGCTGGCGTTGACCGGAACGGTTTCAACCAGCTTGCCCATCTTGTCGAAGACACGTTCTTCGCTGCGTTCGCGGCCGAGGCTGTCGAAGTTTTCGGTGGGGAATCCAAGCGGATTCAACACGCGGTGACATCCCATGCATCCCGAAGGCTTGGTGAGTGTTTCGGCTTCCACGCGCGACGACATCGGGCCTGTGGGTTTGGTTGCCTCGATGGTGTCGAATACATCCGCAGGCGGATCCCCGATGTGTTGACACAGCACCTGTTTGTAGAGGCGAACGCCCTTCAGAATCGGGTGTGTCGAATAGTCCCCCGATGCCACGAAGGCAGGTCGTGTGATGAGGCCCGCACGCAGTTCGGATTCGGGCGCGGACGGGGTACCCGGGGTGGTGCCGTAGATCTTGTTGACGAAGGGATCCTGCGTGTACACGCGTCGGTCGGTAAGCAGGTCCGTCATAGGACGTTTCTCGTCGAAGATTGAGCGGACGAGTCCCACCACGTCTTCGCGCATGCCGTTGGTTGCGGTCTTGGTCGGGGCGGAATCGCCAACGAGGGCCTTGTAGTCCGCGAATCCAAGTGCGCTCGTCAGATCGGGCGCGGTGTAGAGCGAGAACCACTGCTCGACAAAGCGTTCCATGCCGCCCGCGGCGCGGGGCGAGGCAAGCAGACGTTCGATTTGCGCCCGGTAACCTTCGGGTGTGTTGAGATCACCGCTCGAAACCGCAGCACGCAGGTCCTTGTCTGGCGGTGCATCCCAAAGGTGGTACGAAAGGCGCGTGGCGAGTTCGTTGGCGGGCAACGGCTCGGTTGCGCTCTGGCTTTCAATCTGGAACAAGACGCGGGGTGAAGCGAAGAGCAGCGCAACCACATCGGCCACCGCCTCCTGTGAGGCCGTGGTGCCGCGCAATGCCTTGCGATAGAACGTCACGTCGGCGTCGGTGATGGGCGAACGCAAAATGACAGGGCCTGTCTTGCGAATAAAGTCGTCTACACAGGTTGTGTCGTTCGCTGTACTGGCATCGGTGGCACAGCCTCCAAGTAGTGCCGTTCGCTCCGCCGGCGTGTCGGTCATCGCCCGCCCGAGGGCGATCGCGATGTCCATGTGCACGTCCGCGTGGAGTTGCGATACGTCCATGTCGGCGCGCAGATACCCGTCGCGACCCTTGTTGTGCTCGGAGGTGTATTTGTCGGGGGGGAACTTGTCGAGTTGCGGGCCAATCGCCTTCAGAGCGTCAGCCGCATTGCCACCGGCAACTTCGGTGACGACGTCGGTAATCGTGTTGATGAACTGCCCACGCGTCAGTCGGCGCAGTGGTTGCTGTTTCGAAACCGCTTTTTCGTCGCAGGTAAATCTTGGCGGAACGAAATTGGGATTGTCGGGGTTATTGGGAACCTCGGGGTTGTCCGGGAAGCCGGGATTCAAGGGATCCGTACCACCGACACCGCTCAGGTTGGGGTTGTTTGGATCACCAGGACCCCGAGCGCCGTCAATCGAACCCGTACAGGCGGGGAACAATAACCCGACTGCCGAGAGCGCCAAAAAACGAGAAACCCTTCGTACTACAGGCTGCATGATTCAACGGTACCACTGGGTTTCATCGGCGGTAGATGAGAAGAACGACAGCCCGTCGGTCGTTTAACCGGCGTCAATCACCGGGTGCAAATGTGGGGGTGGCACCTGCGCCTCCGTGATGAAATCACCTACATCGAGCCGAAGTCTGCGTGATTTGGCGACTTTTGGATATGCGTTAACCATCGGCAATAACCGAAAGCCGAAAACTCAGGCATTTCTGGGAGCATGTCGAAAACGCCTTCGGTCTGGTTGTCACTTCTGTCCTCCGGGATCCTCTTTTCTCTGGCCTGCACTTCCGGCTCGGATGGCAGCAACAAGGGAGGAGAAGGCGGATCGTCCGAGGGCGGCAACAGCGGTGCTGCGGAAACCGGTGGCAAGGGTGTTACGAATGTCAAGGGCGGCAGCGGCGGAAGCAAGGGCGGCTCGGGTGGTTCGTCCTCAACGACCAGTGGAACGGGCGGGGTTACCGGTGGCACGGTTGCTGGGGGAAGTGGCGGGACGGCAAACACCGTTGCCGGCGGCACGGGTGGCACTGCGGTTGCGGGCGATCCGAGCAAGCCACGGCAGGAGGCCGTGATCCATTTGGCCATGGATGAAGGGACAGGCATCCAGATTGCCGACACCTCCGGACTCAAACACCTGGCCGTGATGGTGTCAGCCGATACCGACAAGCTCTGGGCGGACGGAAAAACTGGCAAAGGCTTGGTCTTTGACGACGTCAACTATTTGCTGGTCCGACATAGCCCCTTTCTCGACAACTTGCACACGGCAGGCGAAATCACGCTGGCCGCCTGGGTATATCCCACAGCTTTCGATGCCCTGAACAAGAAGCCTCAGTTCATCATTGGCCGTCAGCTCGGCGACTCGTTTCACAATCAGTTTGGTCTCGCGCTTGTGGGTGAAGGCAAGCCGGGCGCCTTCTTTGGTGAGGGAGCCAGCATTTCGTCCGCGGCGGCCTTGCCGCTCAATATCTGGAGCCACGTCGCCGTAACCTACGACGGTTTGACCGCAATCATTTACGTGAACGGCAAGCAAGACACCATGCTGGTTCTTGGCGCCGAACTCGTCGCCGAAGACAACGACGTGTTCATTGGCGGCGATCGCAACAACGCGTTTGGCGTCGGTGAATTCTACCTTGGCACCATGGACGAGGTGCTGCTTTACAACCGAGCCCTGAAGGCGGACGAGATCACGACCATCGCGAAATAGCGACAACCCAGCGCGGCGGAATGGAGGACGTGGTGAAGTTTTTCAAGCGAAAAGTTCCCGAGGTCAAGGTAGAGCCGAAATCGGTCGATGTCGCTCCTTGGAGTGGCCTCTATGAAGGTCAGGATCGCGACGTGACCAGCGTAAAGGGAACAACCCGCCTCATGATTGTGGATGACCATTTCGTTGCGCGATTTGGTCTGAGAAAACTGCTCGAGTTGCAGGGCGGACTTGAGATCGTGGCCGATGCCAAGGGTGGGGTTGAGGCGGTCAACCTCTATCGACAACACCGGCCAGATGTCGTGTTGATGGATCTGCGCATGGATGGTTTCGATGGCATCAGCGCCACTGCCGCCATTCGCAAGGAAGATCCCAAGGCGCGCGTTCTCATCGTGTCGAGCTACGATACCGAGCTAGACGTGAAGCGCGCGCGCCAGGCCGGGGCGGTCGGGTTCGTGGTCAAAGAAGCCGGTCCGGCTCAACTTCTTGAGGCCATTTCCAAGGTGGTGGCCGGCGAGGAGTACTTGCCTACCAACTTGCAGGAACGGATGGACGAGGCGGATACGCGGCGATCGCTGAGTGCACGCGAAACGCAAGTGCTGCGTTTGATGGTGGAAGGGATGTCCAATAAGGAAATCGCCGAGAAGACGGAACTGACGCCCGGGACCGTCAAGGTCTACGTGTGCCACGTCCTCGCCAAGATGCAGGTATCCAACCGGTCGGAGGCGATCTTCGAGGCGGTCAAGCGTGGCTTCGTCAAGGTGCAACGCTGATGCTGTTCACTCCGGTATTTGCACCGAGACGATGATCGTGGTGCCGACCGAGGCCTTGCTTTCAAGGTGAAACTCTCCGCCAAGTGCAGCCGCGCGCTCGCGCATGCCTTGCAACCCGTAGTGCAGTGGCTTTTTATTGTCACTGCCAGGATCAAACCCGGTGCCGTTGTCGGTGATGGTCAGCGATACCGAGTCGGAACTAAACGTGACACGAAGTTCGATGAGCGTCGCCTTGGCGTGGGCGAGGGCGTTGACGGTCGCCTCTTGAGCGATTCGCAATAGCTCGCGCTGCAAGCGGGTCGGCAGGCTGCGCTCCGGACCGGAGACAGCCACGTCGACCGTCGCGATCCCCGAAATGCGGGTTTCAGATGCGACTGCGCGTAGGCTTTCGGCGAACGATTCCTGCGCAACGCTTTCTTGTCGCATGTTGTGGATCGCCTGACGGGCCTCCAGTCGACATTGTGCCAGCATCAACTTGGTTTCCTCGTTGATGTCGAGCGCGCTGTCCGGATCCTTGCGCAACACCATCGTCAATCGTTCAAGTTGATACGCGATGCCCGTGAAATACTGGGCAAGTGAATCATGTAGATCGCGTGCAATGCGATTGCGCTCGGCGAGTACCGTGTTGAATCGCGCCTGATGGTAGCGCATCCGAACCACGAACGCGGCGGCCAGGAGGGGCAAAAAGCTCAAACCAAGCAACAGGAAAAAAAGTGGCCGTCGGTAAAAGCTCCGCACATAGACCGAATCGCTCCTCAGGATTGTTCCGAAGGGTGTGTCGTCCATGTAGGGCTGCAACTCAAGCTGATAGTTGCCCGGTGCGAGGTTCTCGTAACGAATCACGCGCTCGCTGCCCGCCTTCCGCCATTCGGCATCGTATCCAATCAATCGGTACCGGGCGTCGATGCGATGGGGAACTTCAAAATTGGGAATGTTGAAATGGAACTCAATCGACCCCAGTTTGTTGTTGCCGAAAGATAGATCGATTTTCGCGGGCATCGAACGACGAAAGGAACGACCTTCGATGCGTATCGTCTCAATGAGGGCGGGTGAAAATCCGCGGACATCATCGACGCGATGGGTGTCAATTGTCGCCAGGCCCATGTCCATGGGTACCGCCAGGGTTCCATCGGGAAAGAACGCGATGGTGTCGGGAAAGCTTTGCAAGGTCACAAAGCTCTCGAGGCCGTCGCGTGGATCGTAGGCATATCCGTTGACCTTGTCGGAGTGACCCGAGAAAAATGCATCGAGTTCCGTGCGTGCGATCCGGAAGATGCCGCGCTCGCTGCTCATCCACATGCGACCGCGATCGTCCTGCACGATGCCGTGGATGCTTTGGGCCGGCAGTCCATTCCGCTTTTGAACCGACTGAAATTTTCCGTTTGCGAAACGCAGCAGACCACTGGCCTGGGTACCAATCCAGAGCACGCCGCCCGGATCTTCGTAGAGGGCAATGAGGCTCTCGGTGGGGAGTCCGTCTTGGGCTTTCCAGCTCGTCCACTTACCGTTCTTGAAGCGGCGGAGGCCATTGCGGCGCAGGCTGACCCAGATCCCTCCGTCGCGGGCGTTGATGATGTCCGTGACCGATTGAGCACACTCATCGAGTGTGATGCGATTGTTTTTCAGGTTCGGGGCGGTGGCATCTGTGTTGCAGCGATCGTTGGGGAAATCCATTTGCTCCACGAGGACGCTGTTTGAGCTGCGGTACAGCGCCCCGCCTTCAAGTCCGAGCCAAACCTGGCCTTCGCTGTCCTCGAAAATAGATTGTCCTCCGCGGGGGGTCTCACCAGCAAACGGGAGGGGAACGATTTGGTCGCTGTCAATCCGCACGACGCCGCGATCACAGGAGGCCATCCAAACCCCGCCTGCGCGCGCGGCGGACAGTGAACGTGGGCACCAGTAGGGAAAATCCTTGCCCGAAGCGTAGCTTTTTCGTTCATCGTTCTTCAAACGCAGCACCGAGCGGGGCAACGTCATCCACAGTGCATTGCTGTAGTCCCCGGTGATTGAAAAGACGATGGGTGCCTCTCCCGCCTCGGTAAAGGTCTGGTTGCGCACGCGTGGGCGAGCGTAGCGGCTGACGACGCCCCAGTAGGTCGCGGTCCATACACCGCCTTCGGCATCGGGCAAAATGTCGACTGTGTGCAGTGCCGTGATGAAACGCGGGCCGAGGACGCCATTTTTGAAGATCGCATGACCCCACCCCCATCCGACCCACAGATCGCCATCTCGATCGACTGCGAGAGCGGTGAAGCCCGCGACCGAGGCAGCACCTGATCCCTGCGAAGGCGCCGAATTGAGTGCAACCACCGGCGGCTGATTGCCTTCCATCTTCATCAAGCCCTGCTCGGATGACGAAAACCAAACGGTTCCCGAGCGATCGGTCACGATGTCGAGAACAAGACCCGCAATACCCACCGGGCGAAACCCATTTCTATCGCCGCGAAAAAGTCCGTCGGAACTCCCCACCCAGACGGTGCCGTTGCGGATGTGTACCGCCAAAATTTGGCCGGTGATGTTCGCGACAGGTGTGACGCTTCCGCTGCCAGCAATGGGCAAACGGAAGAGGCCGTCGTGGGTCCCGATCCAGAGAGAATCTGCGTCGGTCGCCAAACGCAGGACATCCAACGTGTCAAGCTGCTTGCCGGTGTCGATGCTGGCGAGAACGCCACCCGATATCCGTGCCAGACCCCGACCCTCGGCCAGTCCGACCCAAAGCGATCCGTTGCCATCCACGGCCAGCGCCTGAACGATGTTGCCGCGCAGACCGTCACCGGTCGTGTAGGTTACAAATCGAGTGCCGTCGTAGCGCAGCAGGCCGCTGTCGGTGCCTGCCCATAAAAAACCGTCCGGGGTTTGCGCCAGGGCGTGGACCTTCTGAGTCTGATGCCAGGAGGCGCCGATCTGGGGATCTTCTCGGGGCGGACTGGCCGCCTGGGCGTGGGCCGCTCCGACAAAAGCCAGCGAAATACCCGCAAGGGCAACTGCTCTCACCAGACTTGATTCAAAGCGCATGCCGTACCGATGGTGCAAACCTTCGCACCATCGGCAGGATAATCACGAATGAGGCCCGGCGGATAGTCCGCGGGCTTTCGATCAGGCGAGAATGTCCGAGATCGGACCTTTCGTTGAATTCGCATTGCCGAACTTCTTGCCCTGGACGCCCATGGCCTGCGCGATGGAGGTAAACACGTCTCCGTTGGAGGGCCGGTTGGGCGACGCGCTCCAGATCACGGAATCGTTGCCCCAGTTCATGTACTGGCCGGTCTTGATGCCCGCGTTTTTGCCACCCGCCAACAACCACTTGCAGTTGGAAGTGGAGTGTCCCGGTTGAGCAAGTTCGCCGCACCAAAGGACGATGGTGTTGTCGAGCATGCGGGAGCCATCGGGCTCGATATTCGCCGCCAGCGTATCGAGCACGGCCTTGAAGGTCTTCGTGACCTCGTTGTAGTACGATTTGACAGTCTTGAGACGTTCCGCGTTCTGATTCTCTTTGCTGTCCACATTGATTGCGTGGACCAGATCATGGAGGTTGTCGATGCCGCCGAGCTTTCCGGGATCAAGGCCGCCGTAACTTGCTGGCACGGGTTCTTCAACCTGCAAAGAGATCACGCGGGTCAGATCGCAGGCAAAGGCTGCCTGCATCAGCAACGGATAGTGCTTGAGCGTGTGTGCCCATCGGGTTCCATCGGCGGTATAGGCGACCGGTGGCATCATCGGGTTGGCCTTGCACGAGGCACTGGCGCGCGCCGACAAAGAACCTTCGAGATCGCGAATCAGCTGTGAGTGTCGTTCAAGGCGCTGGCGTTCAAACGAACCAAGGTTGTTTCCGACCTGCTTGAACTCTTCGTTCGCAAAATTGAGGGCACTCTTGTGACGATTGACGTCCTTCGTGTCGACGCCGGTCGAGGCCATCGTGCCGCCAAAGAGGTTGGTAAACGTCTTGTTCGGGCTCTGATCCGCGTATTGCCAGGTATTGTTTGCGTCCTGGAAGGGGCGACCCCAGTTCACATTGCTCGGGGGTCGCTCGAAAATTCGGAAGCGCTGCTCGCCAAATGGCGTCGGCGATTTTCCACCGTTCAATTTTTCGAGCTCGCGTGCCAGCCAGTAGTCAAAGGATGCCCCGGTGCCGCGTGATTGGTTGGAAGCGGCGGTGCCCTGCGCGGGATCGTTGAGCTGAACGTTGGCCGTCAACGAACAGGCCTGGCCGCTGCCGTGCCCATCTTCGCCTTTCCTGCCTCCCGGCAGATCCAACGCTGCGAAGTCGATGCCTGACAGCAACACCAGGTCTTTCTTGTGGCTCTCAAGCGGCGCGAGCAGATCGCCGAGCTGGAAGTCCGTCTTGCCTCCGCTCTTGGGGACCCACATCCAGGGCAAGGTGGCTTGATGTGAATAGAACAGCACAAAACGCTTGGGCGGCGGGGCTGCGTGCGCATTGCGCAGGGTCGGCAGGAAATAGGCGGCAGTGCCAAGACCGGCGGTGGTTCCGAGTTGTTTGAGCAGATTGCGTCGATTGAATTGAGATGACATGCGGCAGTGCTCCTTTATTGAACGAGGGCGCTTCGGAATCGGAATACGTCGCTGGCGGTGAAGGTCTCAACCAGCGTGCGGAAATCGTCCTTCGATTGGACCACCCGATCGGTCAGTCTGGCGACGGTGCATCCGTCGGTCTCGACTGCAGCGCGGCCGCTGGCGAATCGAAAGAAGCTTTCGACGTGGCACTGGGCAACTTGCTCACTTTGTGCGAGCTTCTGGATAAGTGGCACGGCGTTGTTGTAGTCGCCGTCGGCGTCATACGTATCGACGATCGAGACGCTTGCATCGATGGGCTTACCATCCTCTTCGTCCTGCCACGCGCCAACCGCGTTGTAGTGCTCGAAGGCAAAGCCGAACTGGTCGATGACCGAGTGACAGCTCATGCAGACCGCACTCTGCGCTTCGTGCTCCAGTTCCAGCCGCTGTCGGGTCGTGCGTGCGACTGGTTCAGGTGGAGGCGGGGGCGGAATCATGCCACCGGGAGGCGGAGGAGGAGGCTGGCAGAGGAAGTGATCGAGGACCATCATCGCCCGTTGGACCGGTGCTTGCTTTTCAGCATTTGCGCCGATTGATAGCAGCAATCCCTGGGTCAGGATGCCCGCGCGCTCTGCACCATCGGCCCGCACAGGTTGCAGTTCCTTCGAGCCGGGTGCATTCACGCCGTAAACAAAGGCCGTGTCGTCGTTAACCCAAACATCGGTACTCGACAGCAACTTGTGTATGCCGCCTTCTTCACCGAGTAGAGCATCTTCGACAAAGCGGTCAAATCCAGCGTTGAGCCCCGCCACGGCTCCGGCCGTGTACTTCGGGAAAACCTTGGTATTTTTCTGTCCGAGTTCGGCGCGGGGCCGACGCGTGTCGAGGTGCAACGAAAGCTCGATGTAGTCGCGTGCAAGGTTGTTGGCCCGCTCGTCGGAAAGCATGCGCGAAACTTGCGAGGCAACGCCGTCGCCGTCGTCGAGTCCACCATCCGTTGCGACCTTGAACAATTCTTCGTCCGGCATCGATCCCCAGATGAGGAACGACAAACGTGACGCGACCTCGTGTCCCGACAGCTTTCGCATGCCATCGCGTTCCTCCTCGCCGATCTCGACGCGATAAAGAAACTGAGGTCCTTGCACAATGGCTTCGGTGACCGTGGCGATCGTGGTGTT
>JAWXBF010000178.1:0-5129 GCA_034439895.1 Deltaproteobacteria bacterium | reverse complement strand
TCAACATTTCGTTCCATCGCTCGGGATCATCCGCTTTGCTGCCCGTTCGTTGTTGCAGTTCCGCCACCTGCCGCGACAACTCGGCCACGGCACTCGCGAGTGAGGCGGGCGCCTCGGGTAGGGTGGGATCAAGTACAAATACGGGTGGCGCATTGCGCGTCACGACATCGTCCCCTCTGGTTTCGGACGTTTCAAGTCGGGTTGTCGGATCTGCCTCTGGCGCACTGCGATGGCCGAAGAGCAGCAACGCCGTTGCCGTGCCCGCGCAAGGGACGAGGAACGCAAAAACCCAAAAAAACATACCTTTAGCGGGCGTGGAGGCGGGATCTGCGCCGTTCGACGGACGCCTCGCGCGGGCGGCTGCGTCGCGAGAAGCTTGGGAAGCAGACAAAGAAAGCGGGTCGGTTTGCATACCAGCCCTACTCTGCGCGTGCACGAAACGTTGAGATGATTTGGTACAATTCGCGACGTTTCTCCAGAACGAACGAATCTCATCAACGTTTTGCCTGGACCGGCAGTACAAGGAATAGAAAGACCACACGCATGTTACCCGAGCACGCCGCCACGTTGAACCACACGGACACACCGCTATTGGGTGAACACCGGGTCGATTTGCCTTCCCTGGAGGGCGTTGAGATCCGGCGCCTTCTCGTTGCCGCACAGTCCGGCGATGAACGATCGTTCGGTTTGCTCATCCGGCACTACGAACAGCGTGCGCTTTCGGTGGCCTACCGTTTGCTCGGCAACCGCGCCGACGCGCTCGATGCCACGCAAGATGCGTTGCTGCGCTTGTTTCGTTTTATCGATCGCGTGGACGGCGAGCGGGATTTTGGTGCTTGGCTCTATCGCGTGGTGGTGAATGCTTCGATGGATGTGATGGAGCGGCGCAAGCGCCACGCGGGCGCCGTGAAGGAAATGCAAGCGACGATCGTCCCTCAGGACTTTACCGTCACACCCGGTGCCGAACAGGCAATCGCGCAGCGTCGTTCTGGGGCTGCGATCACCTTGTTGCTCGAACGTCTGCCACCGAAGGAGCGCGCCGCGCTCATCTTGCGGGATGTGGAAGGGCTGAGCACCCGGGAAGTGGCCCGAGTGCTCAATTCCAGTGAGACCACGGTGCGATCCCAGATTTGTGCCGCCCGCACCAAGTTGCGCGCGCTGCGGACAGAGATTGAGGGCAACGATCGTTCTGGTCGGGCGGGTGAGCGATGAACTGTACCACGGCTCGAAAGCAGTTGCCGCTCTTGTTGGAAGGCGATCTTGATGTGCGCAAGGCACGCCCGATCGACAGACATCTTGAAGGGTGTGTTGCCTGCGCTGCGGAACATCGCGAACTGGTCGAGGATCAAAGGTGGTTGCGCGAGGGTGTGAACCAACTCGCGGCCGAGGCGCCGCTCGATGATTACGCCGTACACCGGATGCACGCACGGGTGATGGAGAACCTCAAAGCCCCTTCGCGGTGGCGACCGAGGGCCTGGGATCTGGGGTGGTTGGGCGTGGTTGGATTGGCCTCTGTCGCGTTCTGGGTTGTGCTGAAAGAACCAAGATTGAAGGCGGTCCTCTCGAAACCGGTGCCCAACGCAGATCCCGTCGTTCGTTTGCCCATCAAAGCTTCGGATGCGCGGGGCGAGTCATCCGTCGCACAGCTTCCCGATTGGCGGCGGCACTGGCGCCAAGATGAGCCAATTCTCAAAGAAAGAGCGGAAAGCGAGTCGTTGATGGCGCAGGCCGATCCACCGCGTGCGCGCAAGGCGATCGAATTGCGCGTCCGTGATCCGGGGTTGCGAATCATTTGGCTCGTGGAACCCCCAATCGACGGGCAAGACGATAACAAGACAACAGGTCCGGCCACAAGGCCGTCGTTGTGATGTTGCGCCGAATCTTGGTGTGCGTGGTCCTTGCGATCTCCATTGGAAACCTTGTGCCGGTTGTTGCATACGCCGCGCCGCCAATCGTCGCACCTGCGATGACTGCGAAATTGTTTCGACTCAAGCACCAGAGCTCGAACGACGTGATCAAACCCCTGCGCGCGCTTGCAAGCGGCGCCAAGGGATCCAAACTCGACGAGACATCCGCCTTCGAGTCGATTGCGATATTCGACTATCCCGCCAACGTTTCTGCGGTGGCGGATGCAATACGCCTGCTCGACACGCCAACGGCCGATGTTTCCTTGCGCCTTCATGTGTTGCTCGCCGATAACGACGGAGCTTCGAGCGTGCCCAAGGGGCTCGCCCGCGTTGTCGAAGAGCTTTCACGATCGTTCGATTACCGCGCCTACCATGAACTTGTTGTTGTGACCCAACGCGTGCGTTCGGGATCTTGGATGCGTGCCGAAGGCGAGGCCTTGCTGCCGACGCCGCTGGCCGACGAAACCTCACCGTTGCATTACGAGATGAAGGTGCAAGCCAGCGCCAGCAAAGCGGTCGCCAAACCGGCAGAGATCGTGCTGCGGGGTGTTGAATTTGAGGGATATCACAAGCAAATCGGCAAGGTCGAGATCAACACCGATCTCACCATTCGGTCGGGTGAAACCGTGGTGGTTGGGACGGCTACAATCAAGAGCCGCGCAGTTGTGCTGGTGATTTCGGGCGAAATAAAACCGTAACATAAGTTCGGTTCGCGTGATCTGATCGTGCCTGGGTTGAGCGCGTTCGGGCCGGTTGCGCGCGCTGCGAGCAACCGGCGGATGCCATACTTGGCGCAGACGTAGTAAACGCAACGATTTGGTGTAATGAATCACTCAGCGCTGCGTTTACCCAGGGAGGGAACAATGCAACACCATCACGAACATAAAAAAGAGCCTGCTTCTGTGGACGGCAAGGTCACGGATCCGGTTTGCGGCATGTCGATTGACGCGGCTGGTGCCAAAGGCGGAAGTGCGGAATACGAAGGCAAGACCTTCTATTTTTGCAACCCTCGCTGTCACGAGAAATTTGTTGCCGCGCCGCTAACGTATGGATCACCCACGCCCAGGGTGGCTGTGCCCGCCGCGCCTGAGGTCCCGCAGTTAGCATCGGAAACCGACTACGTGTGCCCGATGCATCCGGAGGTTGTACGGGATACCCCCGGTTCGTGTCCGATCTGTGGGATGGCGCTTGAACCGCGCACCGTCACCCTGTCCGACGCCGACAATCCTGAGCTGTTGGACATGCGCCGGCGTTTCTGGATCAGCGCCGTGTTGGCCTTGCCTTTGTTCCTTATCGGCATGTCCGACCTCATTCCTGGGACACCGCTGCAACATGCGGTTTCGCCCATGGTGCTCAATTGGTTGCAGCTCGTACTCGCGGCCCCCGTTGTGTTGTGGGGAGGATGGCCGTTCTTCGTTCGCGGCTACGTGTCCGTGAAAAACCTCAGTCTCAATATGTTCACCCTGGTCGCGATGGGCACCGGCGTCGCGTTTGTATACAGCATCGCTGGGACGCTTTTTCCAGGTTGGTTTCCAGCATCACTGCGCACGCACACCGGCGCGGTGGGTGTGTACTACGAAGCGGCCGCCGTCATAACGACGCTGGTGTTGTTGGGGCAACTGCTTGAGCTGCGTGCGCGCAGCCAGACCTCGGGTGCCATCAAAAGTCTTCTGGGCCTGGCGCCGAAAACAGCCCTCCGCATTTCTTCGACGGGTGGCGATGAAGAGATCGCGCTTGATCAAGTGCAGGTCGGCGACAAGCTGCGCGTGCGGCCCGGCGAAAAGGTGCCGGTCGATGGCCTGGTGAACGAAGGGCGCAGCGCCGTTGACGAGTCGATGGTCACAGGCGAATCGTTGCCGGTTCAAAAAAACACGGGCGATAAAGTGACGGGCGGCACGGTCAACGGTACCGGCAGTCTTGTCATCACCGCACAAAAGGTGGGCAACGAGACCATGCTCGCTCAGATCGTAAAGATGGTGAGCGAAGCGCAGCGCAGCCGTGCGCCCATTCAAAAGCTGGCCGACCGGGTGTCGTCGTACTTCGTGCCCGCGGTGATTCTGGTCGCCGTCGCGACGTTTGCGGTGTGGTTCTTTTTCGGGCCGATTCCGCGTTTGCCGCATGCCCTGGTGAATGCCGTGGCGGTTTTGATCATCGCCTGCCCGTGTGCCCTGGGGCTTGCCACGCCGATGTCAATCATGGTCGGGGTGGGCGCAGGGGCTCAAGCTGGAACGCTGATCAAGAATGCCCAGGCGCTTGAAATGATGGAGAAGGTTGACACCCTCGTCGTCGATAAGACCGGCACCTTGACCCAAGGCAAACCGAAGCTGGTCGGGATCCTCACGGCGACGGGCTTCACGGAAGAGCAAGTGATACGGTTTGCGGCCAGCGTGGAAACAGGCAGTGAACATCCGTTGGCTTCCGCCATCGTGGGCGCGGCCAAGGAGCGCAAGATAGCCGTTCTGCCAACCACAGATTTTCAGTCTGTGACGGGGCAGGGCGTGTTGGCATCGGCAGAGGGAAAGCGGGTGCACTTGGGCAACGCCGCGATGATGAAGTCGGCGGGCGCTGACACCACCGTGCTTGACGCAGAGATCGAGAAGCGTCGTACGCAAGGCGAGACGGTGATATTCCTCGCCATCGATGGGGCGCTTGCAGGGGCGGTGTCCGTGGCAGATCCCATTAAAGACTCGACGCCCGCTGCGGTTGCCAGTTTGAAAGCTGCGGGCCTGTCGATCATCGTGCTGACAGGCGACAATCCTGTGACGGCCCAAGCCGTTGCCAACAAGCTTGGGCTCGACCAGGTGATAGCCGAGGTGACGCCTGAACAGAAACGTACGCTTATTCAAAAGCTGAAGCGGGAAGGGCGCAAGGTGGCGATGGCCGGGGACGGCGTGAACGATGCGCCGGCGCTTGCTGAAGCGGACGTGGGCATTGCGATGGGCACCGGTACGGATGTGGCCATCCAAAGCGCCGACATCACGCTGATGCACGGCGATCTTTCAGGGATTCTCAAGGCGCGGCGGTTGAGCCAACGAACGATGAGCAACATTCGGCAAAACCTGGTCTTCGCTTTCCTTTACAACGTGTTGGGCGTGCCTATCGCTGCGGGTGCGCTGTATCCCTTCTTTGGCTTGCTGCTTAGTCCCATGCTGGCGAGTGCTGCGATGAGCCTCAGCTCAGTTTCAGTCATCGCCAACGCCTTGCGCTTACGCAACGTCAAGG
>JAWXBF010000177.1:0-5240 GCA_034439895.1 Deltaproteobacteria bacterium | reverse complement strand
GCGTTGCGATGGTGGCTCGGGCAGTTGCAAAAGCCGGTCACGCGCGCAGCGCTGCTTGGTGAACACTGAAAAACCAGTGGCGGGCGGAACCGGCATGGCTGGCAGCTTCGATCTGCAACGCGAAGGCGATAACAAGTGGCCAGGCTGACGTTTTCCACATCGACAATGAAGCGATTACCGCTGTTGGCAAGGCCGGCGAGATCGAGTTGCTTCAAGGCGAGGTGCTTGCGCCGATCGCGGACGATCGCGCGCAGGTCGACCAAGGACTGGACGACAACCGGTGACCTGTCTTTGTTACCGCTCGGCAATTTTTCAGAAGATTGACTCATTTCGCGCCCGCATCGTTACCTTTCGGTAATTTGCGTGAGCAAACATCGCGCGTCAAAGAAAAATAACCTTTCGGTCACGATCTGACAAAAAATCTCCGAGCGTTTTTCACCTTTGAGCTTGGGATGTCAGCGACGCGTGCACACGACTAGCTTGAGGTAGAGGGCATCGGGCAGAGATTTACAGATTTCCGCGAAAGTCCGTGAAAGACCTTGAGGCTCATCGTGCTAGCCCTTAGGATGTCATGCTTTCCTGCGTGGTGACATTTCCGCCCGTGAACCAGACCGAGGGCTTGTACAAGATCGAACAGATGCTGTCCGAATCCAGCATGGTGCCGATCGAGACTCCGCTGGCTCGCCTGAAGATCTTTTGCGCCACCTTCGCGCGCGACCTGGATTACCTGCGCGACCGTCTCTACGCGCCAATCCTGTAAGCCAGCGGACTGGGCGGCTAGACCGTGCTTATCCATTGATATACCCCAGCGCCCCGAACTCGATGCCAAAATAGGAATGCGCAGAACGGTGTTGCATGTTTTCGCAGGCAAAATCGCGGGCTTGGGGCTTTGGGAAATGCCCGGGAGATTGGAGCGCTGAACGTTGGTGAAAGAGTCACTTCCATAGGCGATGCAACAGATTGCTGTCGAAGAAAAAATAGAGGCGCAATTTGAACGTCTTCGAATTTCGGGAAAACCTGGTTGGTGAATATGCCGAATTCACCCGCAGTTTCACGCGCATCAAGGCCGACGACATTCGCATCTACGTCGACTCGGAATACGCCTCCCAACGGTTCTGGCCCGAGCCGTTGGTGCAGATCAATCCGAATTTCAAGGCCGGCGGCACGGTCGAGGACTTTTGCCACGCTGGCCATCTGCACCCGCGTTGCGCCGACATCTTCCGCTTCGGCAAAAGCACGTCGTCGGCCGGCCATTCCCTGCCGCTGCACAAGCATCAGGCTGAAGCCATCAGCCTGGCGGCTGCCGGCGAAAGCTATGTCCTGACCACAGGCACGGGTTCCGGCAAGTCGCTGGCGTATTTCATCCCGATCGTCGATGCGTGCCTTAAGGCCAGGGAAGCAGATCCGACGCCGCGCACCCGGGCGATCGTGGTGTATCCCATGAACGCGCTGGCCAACAGCCAGTTGGAGGAACTGAAGAAATTCCTGGGCGCGGAGCCCAACGTCAGGCCGGTCACGTTTGGGCGCTTTACCGGGCAAGAGGGGACGGAAGAGCGCGAAGCCATGAAGGCGAATCCGCCCGACATCCTGCTGACCAACTTCATGATGCTGGAGTTGCTGTTGACCCGGCAAAACGCTATCGATCAGCAGGTCATGGCGAACGCGCGCGGGTTGCGTTTTCTGGTTCTGGACGAGTTGCACACTTACCGCGGCCGGCAGGGTGCTGACGTGGCCCTGCTTGTGCGCAGGGTTCGTGAAGCCCTGGCCGACAAGCTCATCTGCATCGGCACGTCGGCCACCATGGCCACCGACGGCACCGAGATGGAGCGCAATTCGGTCGTCGCGCGGGTGGCCACGCGCCTGTTCGGCACCCCTATCCCGGATCGCAACGTCATCACGGAAACACTGCGCCGCACGACACCGGACGCGCAAACCGAAAAAACCATCGCGCCTTTGCTCGGGCCCGCCCTCCTGGCCGGTGTGCCCGCTGACCTCAGCTATGCGCAAATGGCCGCCCACCCGGTTTCGGTTTGGGTCGAGTTGACCTTAGGCCTCACCTACGAGAGCGGCAAACCGCGCCGGGCCAAGCCCAGAACCTTGAAAGAGGCGGCCACGCTTCTCGCGGAGGCGGCTGGCCTGCCGGAGGCGACTTGCCGCAGCTACCTGCAGGAATTCCTCCTGCGCGCGCATACCGTGACTGACGATTCGGGCAAGTCCCTGTTCGCCTTCAAGCTCCACCAGTTCTTCTCCGGCGGCGGCCGGGTATTCGCCACGCTGGAGGCACCAACCAGGCGCGTGGTCACGCTCGATGGGCAGCAATTTGTCGCCGGCGACCGGTCCCGTCACCTCTACAACGTGCACTTCTGCCGCGATTGCGGCCAGGAATACATCCCGGTTTGGGACGTCGACAGCCCCGAGGGGCGCACTTTCGAGCGCCGCAACATCGACGAGCGCCAGCACGAGGACGATGGTGTCAAGTTCGGGTTTCTGATGCCAGACGTGGCACAGGTCTGGAGCGATGCCGATCCCGAGCGTTACCCCGAAACCTGGGTCGAAGAGCGCGTCAACGGCGAATGGCGCGTCAAGTCCTCCTATAAGAAATTCATTCCGCAAAGCGTCAAAGTGCGGTCGGACGGCGTCACCACCACCGCCGATGACGGCATGCCCGCCTGGTTCGTTCCGGACAGCTTCCGCTTTTGCCTCGCCTGCGGCACTTCCCACACGACCTCGGGCAAGGACTCGTTGCGCCTGACCTCGCTCTCCGGCGAGGGCCGCAGTTCGGCGACCACCATGCTGACCTTGTCGTCCCTGCGCTATCTGTATGAGCAGGACAACCAGCTGTCGCAGGACGCGAAGAAGGTCCTGGGGTTTTCCGACAACCGCCAGGATGCGGCGCTGCAAGCCGGGCATTTCAACGATTTCGTGCAGGTGCTGTTGATTCGCGCGGCGCTGTTGTCGGCGATCGAGCGTGCCCCGTCCCATACCCTGTCGGAGAAGGAAATCGCCAACGCGGTGTTCGAGGCGCTCGGCTTCGACCGTGACGATGCCGCGGTCCGTGCCGAATACATGCAGCAGCCTGACGTAAAGGGAAACAACCGCCGTCAGGTACAGGATGCGATGCGCTCCATCCTCGGCTATCGCAGCTTTTACGACCTGCGGCGCGGATGGCGATTCAACAACCCAAATCTGGAACAACTCGGCTTGGTGCGTGTCGCGTACCAGGACATTGACGATCTGGCGGCCGACAAGGACGCGTGGGCGAATGCACCGCCCGTATTGCAAGCTGCTCGGCCTGAAGAGCGAGCCGTGGTGCTGCGGGCACTCTTCGAGACCATGCGCCAAGGCCTGTGTATCGCGACGCGCTACCTCGCTGGCAGTGAACTTGACCAGCTCCGCACCCTGAGTTTTGCCAATCTCCGCGAGCCCTGGGGCTTCACCGAAGACGAGCGGCCGATACCGGCAAAATGGTTCGTCACCAGCCGCCCGCCCGAGAATGCACCGACCCGCGGGCGCAGGCTCAAGCATTCGCGAAGGTTCTATCCGGACCACCGTGCCAAGCATCGCATGCCGAGTTTTCAATCGTCCGCGAGCTAAAGGTCCTTGATCTATGCCGGATTCCAGCGCTTCCGTCCATCTTCGACGACGGGGGGCGTGAAGCTCGAGAAGGCTTGCTGTTTATCGAAAACTTTGTCACGAGTATCAGCACACCAGTCAAGAAGGATGGCAGTGAACACGTCGAGTATGTTCCGTCACAGGTCGTCTCCGAGTACTTTGCAAAAGTGTTTCGCGACGCGCTTGGCGAACAAATTGACGGCATCGTGTTCCCGAGCGCGGTCAGACCGGGCGGCCGAAATGTCGTTTTGTTTCCACCAATTGATCCAGTACACGGATTCGATGGACTTGTGCAATTTAGATCAGGCGATACCGCGGACTTCCCCTCATGGGCCGACCTCATCGGCGCTGTACAAGGCTGAGCTTGATGGCGCCTGAAAGCGGCCGGACGCGCGAATGATGCTGCGATATAAGGACAAAACATGCTGACCGAAATGCAAATCAAGAACTTCAAAGCGTGGCAAGACACGGGAACGATCCGACTCGCACCCTTGACCGTCATTTTCGGAACGAACAGCTCGGGCAAATCCAGCCTTGGGCACCTCTTGCTGGCTCTGAAGCAGACGGTCCAACTCTCCGATCGCAAGCGCGCGTTGCACATGGGTGACGAAAACTCGCTCATCGACCTCGGCACATTTGAAGACTGTTTGTACGGTCACGATCTGAAGTTGCCACTGGAATTTTCGCTGCGCTGGCGCTTGCAAGGCGCTTTGGCCGTCAAGAACGCGCTGGACGCTAAGCAATCCTTTCGAGGAGACGAACTGCGCCTCTCTAGTACTCTGCGCGCGGACAAGGCTGAACAGCCCCAAACCGAGGCTTTTCAGTACCAGTTATTCGATGGCGCCAACGCTGTGCTCGAGATGAATCACACTCGCGGCAATATTGAATGTAGCCCTCTCAAGTTGATTCGCGCTGTCGGGCGCGGATGGCCTGTCGAGCCGCCGGAAAAGTTTTATCGCTTTGCCGATCGGACTCTGTTGCGGTATCAGAATGCCGACTTCCTGGCTGACTTTACGTTGCAAACTGAGCAAATGCTGGAGCAGGTCTATTTTCTTGGGCCATTGCGACGACCTGCACGTCGCGTATACCAATGGTCGGGCGATACTCCGCCAGACGTGGGAGCTGAAGGTGAAGCCACGATCGCCGCGCTGTTGGCCGCCGATGCACAGGGACGCCATTTGAATCGAGGTTATCGGCAACGCAAACAGCAGTTCGTCCCATTCATCGCGGAGTGGTTGACGGACCTTGGTGTTATCGACAGCTTTGAGGTGCGCGCATTGGCAAAGGGTCGCAAGGAGTATGAAGTATTGGTAAAGACCCACCCAAAAGCACACAAAGTCAAGTTGACGGACGTGGGCTTTGGTGTGTCTCAGGTATTGCCGGCACTTGTTCAGGCGTTCTACGCACCCGCCGGCTCCACGGTGTGGATGGAGCAGCCCGAGATTCACCTCCATCCGATGGCGCAATCCAACCTGGCCGATGTTTTTATCAGCGCGGTTCAGGCATACGAGGAAAGCACGCCACGGAATATGCAATTGATCGTCGAAACACACTCCGAGCACTTCCTGACTCGCCTACAGCGCCGAGTCGCTGAAGGGAAGATCGACGTCAAGGACGTTGCGATCTAT
>JAWXBF010000176.1:0-3626 GCA_034439895.1 Deltaproteobacteria bacterium | reverse complement strand
GTTGATCAATGGCAGCGACGACGCCGTCGATGATGTCATCAATCCAGGTGTAGTCGCGCGAGGTAGAGCCATCGCCGTACAGTTCGATGGGCTTACCGAACGCAATCGCGCGGGTAAATGTTGCAATCGCCAGATCGGGCCGCTGGCGCGGACCGTAGACCGTGAAAAATCGCAAGCAGGTCAAATCGGTTCCGTGCAGGTGGTGTTCCGCGAACGCTGCCAATTCACCTGCTCGCTTTGTGGCCGCATAAGGCGAAACGGGATAGCCACACTTGTCGGACTCCTTGAAGGGCACTTCGCTGTGCAGGCCATAGACCGAGGAGCTGGAAGCCAATACAATCTTTTTCACGCCGGACTTCCGACACTGCTCAAACAGGTTGAGTGTCCCGGTCACGTTCACTTCGGAATAGCGAACCGGATTGGCAATGGACGGTCGAACGCCCGCGAGTGCGGCAAGATGAACCACCAGATCAACTGAACCGACGGCGGTGAAGGCACGTTGCAGATCGCCCACCGAGGTCAGATCGCCCTCGATCAACGAAAACCCATTCTTCTTGCGAACGACCTCGATGTTCCGTTCCTTCAACTCACGGGCATAGAAGGGATCGAAGTTGTCAAAACCCACAACTTGATCACCCCGGGCGCACAAGCGCTCGGCCAAGTGTGAGCCGATGAACCCGGCCGCTCCGGTGAGCAAAATCTTCATTGCGGGGAACATAGCCCAATCCCCCGTCGGGGCCCAGAACAACGGTTTTTCAGGCCGAAACCGGCACCACAAGGTGCAACAAGTACTCGACGTTGCCCTTGCCACCCGTGATGGGCGACTGCGTACGGCCGCGTTCGATTAGACCCAGCGTGGCAGCCGCCGCGGCCACCGAATCAACCGCGCCGATCCGTGCCGCTTCGTCGCGCACGATGCCGCCCTTGCCCACCTGGGTTCGGGCAACCTCGAACTGAGGTTTGACCAGCACGACGAAGTCGGCTCCCGTTCGCAACAAAGGCAAAACAGACGGAAACACCCGCCGCAACGAAATGAACGACACGTCGGCAACCGCAAGATCGCAGAGGACGCCAATGCGACCGGGCTCAAGGTTGCGAATGTTGGTGCGATCGATCACCGCGACCCTTTCATCTTTGGCGATCTTCGAGGCCAGTTGGCCATGCCCGACATCGACGCAAAAAACCCGGGCAATCCCGCGTTGCAAGAGGCAATCTGTGAAGCCTCCGGTCGAGGCGCCGATGTCTACCGCAATACGATTGGCAATCGTTACACCAAATACATCCAGCGCGTGCGCAAGCTTGATGCCCCCGCGCGAAACGTAAAGCAAAGGTTGGTTGCGTAGCCGCAGGACCGCATCGGCTGCCAGCCAGTCACCTGCCTTGTTCACCGGGGTGTCGCCCGCAAGCACCTCGCCGGCCAGGATGAGTGCGCGTGCCTTCTCGCATGAGGGTGCCATTCCCTGTTCCACGAGGGCCACATCGGCACGAATGCGTCCAGACTTCGCCAAGTACCGGCAGTGTAACCGCCGCAAGCCTGGCGCAGCCCGGCAAAATGGAGGGTGCTGTGCTTGAAAAGCCTTCAGAGGAAGGTATTATCCGCTGCCTCGGCTTTGCGGTCGGGACAAAACTAAATTCCCTGGGGCTGTAGCTCAGCTGGGAGAGCGCCGGAATCGCACTCCGGAGGCCGTGAGTTCGATCCTCATCAGCTCCACAAAAGTACGACTTTGAGTTCATTGCGGTTTCTGGGAAAGCGCGGCGCCCGTCTCGGGCGTGTTTCGAGAACTTTCAGCGTCCGCTGTTATTTCGCCGTGGCGGCGATGTCGGGCTTGATGTAGCCAAGCGAGGCAAAGCAAACAGGTTTTCGGCACCACGGATTTCGCGCGCCAACTCCGTCCGAAGGGTTTCAAGATCGACTATCGCTGACATGAAGGCCACTGCGCTTGGCCTCCGCGCGACGCCTTGGCTCAAAGTCTTCAAGCACACGACAAACGTTGATGATGATCGGTGTCAGTTCCGTTCTTGATCTTCCGATGGCACACCCGGATAAAAGAAGTCTACCGTGAATCAGATGTTGTTGGCCATAAGGTCAGGGGTGGTTGGTTCGACACGGTCCCAAGCCAACGTAAGTTTGAGCTATTCTGGAAACGGGTGAGTCACCTTGACTTGACGCATTGTTTCAGCTTGAAAAATTGCCTTACTCTATCCGCGTGCAACCCTATTGCCTGTCGGTCATCTTAGAGATAAGACGACCTCGCAAAACGGGCTAGCAACGGAACTAGTCGAAACCGCCGATTGGAGGCGAAAATGCCGATTGGAGCGAAGACCATGAGACCAGAGTCAGAGACGATGACCCGCGTCTACGATCTGTGGGTTGTGGCAAAACCCGCGGAAGACGTGCCAGGGGAATGGGTAGCACATTGTCTTGAATTCGATGTGGTGACACAGGGGCGCAACGCCAGACATGCTTTTGAGATGGCTTCCGAAGCCGTCGCAATGGTGATTTCAGACGATCTGAAAGCATCGCGCGATCCCTCACTCCGCCGCGCGCCAAAATCATTTTGGGACGAGCTTTACGCTATGATTCCCAGAGCCAAAGCGATTGATCCAACGAACCGAGAAACGGTTCTGGAAACGGTAAAGGCCAGTGAGGTCCATGCGCTGTTCGGGCAGATGCAGGTAGCGTTCAGGGCCATTCCTGAGAACTACGGAGAAGAAGAGTTGAACGTACCTGCGCTTTGGTGCTCAGGCGGCGCCGCAACAGATGCGGCGGCTTTTTCCTAGTTTCCGGATGTATCCCGATGTCGATGAGACTCCGAGACTTGGTGAAATGCGCAAAAGCCGCAGGAGCCACTGTCGAGGAGCCCACGCGTGGGTCGCATTGGAAAGTAACTGTCGCCAGCAAGAGTTACACGATCCCTTGCCACAATGGCATTAAAACTGAAGTCTCGGATATCTACATCAACGGCCTGTGTCGTTGTTTTGGATGGGACAGGCACAGGTTTATCAATGGTCTCGGCGGCTCCGATGTAGCGCGTGGTTCTTCAACCACAGACTCGTCGTTGGGAGTGGCGATCGTCCATTTTCCGGGGGATGCGTTTGGCCTTGCGACCCTCTGCAGTGTCGGAGGGGCGACAGCTCCGTCGTGGAATAGCGTATCGTGTCCGCGTTGCACAGCCCTTCGGTCGGCCTTGCCGGAAAATGCCGAATAACTAGCCCGGACACTATCCGGTCACCTAATGATTCCGAACCGTGCGATCCGTGCGACCAATGCGATCCGCGTTGCGACCTGTGCTACGAATAAAACAACTATCAGGGTTCACGTAGAAATCGCACTCCGGAGGCCGTGAGTTCGATCCTCATCAGCTCCACAACCGTCCTGGTTCTTGGTGGCCAGGCTCGGGTTTCAGGCATTGTTTGGGTTTCGTTTCTTGGTACCGCGGGCCAAAAATCCGAGAATCCCGCTGAAAGACAGGGCTCCGAGGGCCACCGCCGAAGCGACCACGCCAACGCGCTTGGCGCCGGTCCAGAATGCGTAGCACGCGAGGCCAGCGGTGACAAGAAACACCGAAGTGGAAGCAACCATGGCGGCGGCACGAATCGTATGACCCCGCTCGTAGAACGTAAGT
>JAWXBF010000175.1:0-9008 GCA_034439895.1 Deltaproteobacteria bacterium | reverse complement strand
GACGCCATGTCGTATCGGTTTCGAGTCGTTCAACCGGGTCTTCTGATGCCGGCCTTGCTTGTCTTTTTTCTGGCCTGCGAGTCAGAACCTGAAGTCGAAAATCGAGTTGCTGACGCGGATCCAGGCGCCACAGGCAGCGGGGATGGGTCTGTGGATGCCGCGGTTCCGGTTGTCGTTCTGGATGGCGCTGTCATCGATGCCGTCGACGCCACGCCGGTCGTGGTGGGCAGATCACTCTATGTGAGCCCAACGGGCGTGGATAGCAACGAGGGGACAAAAGAGTCTCCGTTGCGATCGATCATCACCGCCGTTGATCTTGCGGAGGCGGGGGATACGGTTTGGCTGTTGGATGGAACGTACGACAAAACGACGGACAAAACTCCGGCGCCCGGAATGCCTGCGCCTTGCGGTCAGGGATTCGGGGTTGTCGTCCCATCTGGTGTTACGGTTCGAGCCGTGAATCCCGGCGCCGTTATCGTTTCCGTCGGTGGCTGGATTGGCTTTTGTCTTCAGGGTGGAACGGTTCGGGATATTGACTTCAACTTACCACCGAACGGTGGCGTGATGCTGCAAACCCAATCGGGGGACAGCACCATCGAGGGCGTCACGTTCGACAATCTGTACTGCGGCGGTGGCAGTGGGTGGGAAGCGGCGATCATGACCAAGGGCAGTTCGCGTTTGACGATCAATCCTGGTCGGGTTCAGAACTACGTGGGTCTCAAGGGCTGTGCTTTTCTCACGATTTGGGATCAGAGTTCGGTAACCGTGATGGGTGGGGCCATTGATGGAGGCGAAGAAGGTACGAGCTCGGGCAACGCGTTCATCATCATTCGCGATGCGGGCAAGTTGAATCTGGTGGGAACTCGTCTTGCGACGCAAAAACATTTGTACGGCATCCACATCTTGGGTACCGCGGAACTCACCACCTCCGCGGGAACCACGCTGTCCGGCTTCCTCGGGAGCGCCATCGTCGCGCGCAGTGGACAGACGCGCGTCACGCTTGCCGGAACGACATTTACAGCCAACAATACCGCCGTTTTGCAGCCCTTCGGTTATGGCGGCCCGGGCACAATCATGCGCATCAAGGCAACCGATTGCACCCTATCGGACAACAGTCGTGGATTTTCCAGCGGCTACGGCTACCAGATCGATCTTGATATTGTGAACTGCAAG
The DNA here is from genome assembly GCA_034439895.1 of Deltaproteobacteria bacterium. Classification (GTDB taxonomy): domain Bacteria; phylum Myxococcota_A; class Polyangia; order Fen-1088; family Fen-1088; genus JAWXBF01. Next base: position 7,835 of record JAWXBF010000175.1, on the reverse strand, counting down.
CTGCTGCGAAATGCCGACGCGCTCCTCATCAACGCCCAGGGCACGGTGAGTGTCGTGGATTCAGAGATCACCGGCATGGAGAATGGGATAAACGTAACACCACAATCCAAGTGCGCCCTGTCGGTACGCAACACCACGATAAGTGACACGAACCACGGCGTGACCGTCAATTGCGATGCCACGTCGACGATCGACCTCGGAACCCTCGGCTCCCCGGGCGCCAACACATTTGCGGCCAAGACGGCGAATTTGCGCGCATTGGGTGTGGGGCCCGTCATCGACGCCATCGGCAACACCTGGACGGCCTCCGCCCAGGGCGCGGACCTATCCGGAAAGTATCAAGCACAGGGCGCGGGCGCGATCCTGGAGGTCACTGGTGGTTCAGGACCGAACTACACCCTCGGCACAATCAAGGCCCGGCTGGCACAGAACAACTAGCGCCCGCCTCGACGTCTCTAGTACCCGACGATCTTGTTGACGACGTTGCGCAGAGGCTCGCCTGCGCCGAAGGCTCTGAGGTTTTGTTCCAGGATCACGTCTTGTCGTGGGCGCCTTCCGGGGGATTCATTCGCCATGTGCGGCGTCAGCACCACGTTGGGCATTCCCCACAAGGGATGCTCGGGGGGCAATGGCTCGGGATCCACCACGTCGAGACCCGCTCCCGAAAGTTGTCCCGATTCAAGCGCGTCCATGAGCGCCGTCGTGTTGACGATCCTGCCGCGCGACACGTTGATGAGCAGTGCACCCGGTTTCAAAATCGTGAAGCGCCGGCTGTCGAAGAGGTTTTGGGTTTCGGGCGTCAGGGGTGCCGCGATGAAAACCACGTCCGCTTGCCGCAACACCTCGTCGAGTCCCTGTGGTTTTACCAGTGCTGATACGTACGACGGCTTTTCGATATCCTTGGGATCGACCGCGAGTACCGTCATGCCGAATCCGAAGGCGCGGCGGGCAATCTGCGTTCCAATCCCACCAAGACCAACGACCACCGCGGTTCCGCCTTGTAACTCTCGGGCCTCGGTATTGGAGGCACGCTTCCACTGGGCGTCTCTTTGCAGGTTGTGGTACGCATGCATGTTTCGGGTGAGCGTCAAGAGCAATGCGAATGCGTGGTCGGCGATGTTTGGGGCGTGCGTTGTCCGCATGTTGGTCAGGACAAGGCCCGTCGCCGCCTTCATCTCAATCAGGTATGCGCAGTCGTCGACGCCGGCGCTTGTGACTTGCAACCAGCGCAGGCGGCTGCCTGCACGCAGGAACTCTGGTTTGCAAAAGGCACCCCCGACGACCCCATCGAGGGTGGACATTGCGGCCAATGCCGCGGCGCCATCGGCGAAGTTCACGATATCGAGTCGGTCGGAAATCGTGGCGAGGCGCGCCCGTTCGGCATCGGCAAGCCCAATAAAGCCCACCTTCAAGCGGCCACCGAGCGGGGCGCCGCCTCCGATGGCAATCCGTTCCGTTGGCGCTGACCATTCAGGTGACGCGGGCAAATCATTGCTAGCCGGTGCTCCGGTTTTGGCGACCTCGACGGTGGTCGACGAATCGACCGTCGCACAGCCCGCCAACGTTATCAGGGACCATGCCATTACAGAGCCGGTTTTCATGCGATGCGCAGGGTACCTCGGTACAACTTTTCGCGCTAGACGTCTGCGATGACGCGACCGATTCTCTGGAGCAATCAATCCATGCCGGAAGCCACGGAGGCCCGTTTGAGGGCCGGTGCAGCTTTGTTTGATGTGATCCTGGCTACCAGCGGTCAAAGCGAAGCACAGATTGCGGCGGCCGACGTCGTTTACGGACAGCCTCCGGTGGCCGCCCTGCTGGAGGCGCTCAGGTCCGGCAGAGGGCCCCGATTGGTGCAGCTTTCGTCGGCCGGATATACGAACTATTCCGGAGCGGAACTTCGTGCGGCGTTTGTGAAATCAGGGGCGGTTCTGTGTAAAAGCTCGCGGGTCTACGAAGAACCCGTGGCCCAGCACATGTTGGCGTTCATGTTGGCCTGGGCGCGCGGTCTGCCCGAAACGGTGGCGAATGCGCGGGGACCTCGCGCCTGGCCGACCACCGCGATTCGGCAGCGCTCGTTCTTGCTCAACCGACAGACCGTGGTCATCGTGGGATACGGTTCGATCGGAGCACGGCTCGTGGCGATGTGTAAGCCGTTTGACATGCGCATCGTTGGGATTCGTCAGTCCATTCGCGGCGACGAGGGCATCGAGATGCTGACGGTCTCCGATCCACGCGTGAACGCAATGCTGGGCCAGGCCGATCACGTGGTGAACCTTCTGCCAGCGCACGAGACCACGCATCATTATTTTGATGCAGTACGTTTGGCCGCCTGCAAGCGTGGTTCGCGGTTCTACAACGGCGGACGGGGTGTAACGGTTGCACAGGACGCGCTTTGCGAAGCGCTCACGTCGGGCCACCTGTCTGCGGCGCTGCTTGATGTGACCGATCCGGAGCCCTTGCCCCCCGAGCACCCTCTCTGGTCCACGCCGAACTGCGTCATCACGCCGCACAGCGCAGGTGGCCACGGTGACGAGCACGATCGCCTGGTGGATCATTTGCTGGCGAATTTGGCGCGCCTCGACAGGGGTGAATTGCCCGACGATCACGTCGACTAGACGCCAACTAAACCAAGTATTTACAGATACTTGAGATTCACGAAGGGAAAACTCTTCGAAAAATTGGCGAACTACATTTATTTACATTATCCTACATGTACATACATCGCATGAACGCCGTGGCCGCTCGCAAATCCATCCACCCGCTCCTTCCACCTTTAACCCTGAGGCCAATGGCCCGGGCCGAAAGAATCGCCATCTTCGAGCGCGAAGTTCGCGAACGCCTTTCCCGGGCAGCACTGGATGCCCTCATCGGCCGCGCCGAGGTGATCTCCGAAGGGCAGATCACCGAGCACGGAAAGCGGCGCAGTTACCTGGGTTCAACCATGATCACCTTTGATCTGTCTCGGGTCAGTGGTGATTTCCGCGAGGCCTCCGACGCCGGCACTGCACGTCGTCTTGCGGCACTGCTCACGACAGATACCACCGCCAAAAATCGCATCCGTGCCGTCGCCACCCGCGAAGCCGAGATCCGAACCCAGCAAAAGTTACACGAGATCTCGATCGAGATCGGCGTGCGTTCCAAAGACACCCGGGTATTGGTTGACGTCGACGTGGAGGCGACGCTGTGATGGCCGCCGTTCGCGTCACGCCAGAGTCGACACGTGCAGCGGGCTATAGCTTCGCTGCGGTGTCCACCATTTTGGATGTTCCTGACACAAAGCTACGCTATTGGGCGCAGATTGGGTTTGTCGGGCCGTCGCAAAGGGAAGGCACTCGACAGCTTTATACCTTCCGCGATCTCGTGATGGTCAAGGCCGCCAAAGAGTTGACTGGGCGCGGTTTTGCGCCCGCGGAGATCCGCGACACGATGTTGGCAGCACGTCGTTCGCTCCAGGCGTGTGAATCGGACACCGCCGTCATGGCAAAACTCCGGATCGCTTTTGACGGGACTGCGCTTGTTGTGCAGGACGGCGATGCGGCCTTCGAGGCTTCAGGACAGCGCGTATTTGATTTTGGTGTCGCCGAACTCGCCGAAATGGCCCACGTACGGTTGAGCGGGGGTGGAGGCGTCGTTGCGCCTTTGGTGCGCTCGCCTGAATCACCTCGGCGATCGACGGGCAAGCGTCCCTCGGCATACGACTGGTTTGTCGAAGGCCTTTCGGTGGATGGCTTGCCAGGAAAAGACGACGACGCCGTGGCGTGTTACCGACAGGCGCTCACGGCCGATCCGGGGCTTGCGGCCGCCCATACCAACCTCGGCTCGATCGCCTACCGTCGCGGCGATCGACCGGGTGCCCGTGTTGCGTTTGAGCGAGCGCTGTCGATTGATCCAGAACAGTCCGAGGCGCGTTTTAACCTCGCGAATATTCTGTTTGAAGATGGCGAAACCGAGGTGGCCGCTGCCGAGTTGCGCCGGGTTTTGCAATCGATGCCGGACTTTGCGGACGCGCATTACAACCTTGCGAGCGCGCTCGAAACACTGGGCGGTCGCCTGCAAGCGCGTGAGCACCTGCAAGCGTTCTTGCGCCTGACCCACGCGCCCGCAGATGATCCCTGGGTGGAAGAAGCCAAGCGTCGCCTGGCGTCACTCAACGGTTGAAAACGCTCTCGGATGGATGCGGATTCCTGCTGCCGAATCTGGGTTTCCGCCACCCTGTCCAGCGCGGGGCTTGGCTCCACTCAACCCATGAGAATCGTGCGTTTTCGAGGACATTCGCAAAATCCCGGATGCGCTTGGTAGTACTTTATAACTACGCGATATCGTTCAGATAGATTAAAGATTGTCTTGATGCGAATCGGATTCTCGCCGATGCTTTTAGACGAACCGAAGTCTAAAGCGACTCACCCGAGTCGGTGGAGGTCCGATGAAGTGTCCACGTTTATTGTCTGAATTGTTGAGCGCTGGATTGTTGAGCGGCGTGCTGTTTTCCGGTCCAGGTTGCTCGGGCTCGATCGTCGCGGACGAATCGAAGTCGAATACAGGGGGCGGGCCCAACCCAGGTGATCCGGATATCGCACCCCCGGAGGTTCCCGATGAAAAGACCGCCTGTTCCGGTTCGTCAACTGTATCACAGGGACGCTGGCGTCGGTTGACCGCGGACCAGTATTCGAACGCGGTTCGCGACCTGCTTGGCCAGACGACCAGCATTGCGGGGTTCTTGCCCGACTCGCGAACCGCGCGCTTCAAAACGAATGCAGCATTCCCCGTGGAAGAAGTGGACGTGGGCACCTATGCGTCGAAGGCAGAGTCCGCGGCGAAATTGGCCGTGGGAAATCTGAAGACGCTGCTCGGCGGATGTGATACGGCAGGCACGGGTGGTGAAGATCGCTGTGCCACGCAATTCATCAAGGATTTCGGCGAGCGTGCCTATCGACATCCCTTGTCAACCGACGAATCGGCGGCGTTGATGAAAGTCTACAACATGGGCAAAGCCGAGAGTTTTTCGGTCGGCATTAAGCTGGTTGTTGAGGCCGCGCTTCAGGCTCCCCGATTCCTCTACATGGTCGAGTCTGGTATGGATGACGACAACGGTCTTCGGAAACTCGATGGATTCGAGGTCGCTTCGCGATTGTCCTTCCTGTTGACGGGGACCATGCCTGATGCCGATCTGTTTGCGGCGGCACGCAATGGTGTTCTTGATACAGCGGATGGTGTTGCGACCCACGCTCGAAAGATGGTTGATTCGCCAAAGTTCACGGGCGAAGTCAGCAGATTTCACATCGAGCTGATTGGCGTTGACGCCCTGGCAGATACGACGGCCGTTACAAAGAGCACGACGAAGTATCCGGATTTCAACGACGGAATGCGCACCGCAATGGCTGACGAAATGCGAAAGTTCGTGTCGTACGTTATGGAGGAAGGCAGTGGATCAGTGGAAGAGCTGATGTCGGCCAACTACGTGTTTCCATCGGGACCCCTTGCAAAGGTTTACGGCGCGGGTGCCGTGGCCGGTGCAGACGGGCGGGCAATCATCGAAGATGGAACTCGAAAAGGTCTTCTGACGCTTGCCGGTACACAGGCCGTGCATCCGATGTTGCCGACGCCTCGTGGTGCGGTGAATCGCGGACACATGGTGCGCCGCGACTTTTTGTGCAACGTGGTCCCACCACCGGACGTCAGGGTCGAGTTCACCTTGCCGCCCAACGCGGAGATGATGACGGCGCAGGAGCTTCTGCGGGCGCATATGGACAATCCAACGTGCAAAGCCTGTCACAGTTTGATGGATTCGATCGGATTCGGCTTCGAGAACTACGATCCTCTTGGCGCCTATCGCACGCATGACGCTGGTGGCAACGAGATCGACGCAACGGGTGAGATCGTCGGCATCGCGGACGAGGGTGTGTTTAACAACGCAGGTGAGATGGTCGACAAGTTGGCAGCCAGTCCCGAGTTGCGTGAATGCATGTCGACGCAGTGGTTTCGCTTTGCTTTCGGTCGCGATCCAGAGGAGGCCGACGCGTGCACTCAGGCAAAGATGATCTCCAAATTGAAGGAAGGTCAGGGCAACATTCGCGACGCTGTTTTGTCGCTTGTGCAAAGTGATGCGTTTCGCTTCAAGGGAGGTCTGTAGTCATGTCGTTTTCCTCAATTTCGCGACGTAAATTGCTGGCTGCCATCGCCGCGGGCGGGGGCGTGAGCCGCCTTGCACCTTTTCTGCCGCGGGCTGTCCATGCCGCCTCGGTACCCAAACGCATTCTGACGGTGTTCTCACCGATGGGATACCTTGAGCCCTCGTTCTGGCCCACTGGAACCGGCACGAACTATACACTTGGTGAAACCATGACGGCGCTCCAGCCCTGGAAGAGCAAACTGCTCTATCTGGACGGGCTCGCGATGTACGGGGCGCAGTGGTTCTTCAGCAACCCCGACAACGAACACGCCTCAGGTGGAAACATGGTTTTCACAGGCAGCAAGATGAATCCGCTCGCTGGCGGTCCGTCGATTGAACAGGCCGTTGCGGACTTTCAGTACGCGCAGGCAAAAACCGCCTTTCGCTCACTCGCGCTCGGCGTGAACTCGGGAACGCCTTCGCAACACACGGCGATCTTCTACAGCAAGGCGCAGACCCCCGTGACCGCGCAGACGAATGCGCAAACGACATTCAACCAGCTGTTCGCGAACTTCACGGGCCCAACCGCGCCTCCGTCAACCGGCACTGGCGGCAGTGGCGGGACGCTACCGAAACCACCGGTCGATACCAGCGCCTCCGATCGATTGCAGAGGCAGAAACAGTCCGTTGTGGATCTCGTGAAGGACGAACTGGCTCGGGTTCGCAAGCTGGCCGGAACGGAAGATCGCGAGCGGATGGATGCGCATCTTGAGGGCATCAACAGCCTCGAGAATCGTATCAAGCTGCTTGCGATGAATACACCACCGATTAATTCGGTGCCGACGACACCGTCTGCGCCGAGCGGCCCGATTGCAACGCCCGGTTCTGCGGGCGCGGGATGTGCCAAGCCGAACCTCACGGGATCGGGATTGACGGGATCGATCCACAGTCAAATGGATCTCATCACGGCAGCGTTCGCATGTGACATGACCCGGCACATTTCGCTGCAGCTGGGAATTTGCGATGGCGGGATCGATGCCATCGATGGCGTCGGTCAACACGATACAACCCACGCTTACGGTGATACGAAAGCCGCTCCGCCGCACGTTGAGAACCACAAGAGATACGACCGCTGGTATGCCGATCGCTGGGCGTATCTGCTCGGAAAAATGGACGCGATCAAGGAAGGCAACGGTACCTTGCTCGACAACACGCTGATTGTCTTTGGCTCGGATACCACGACCAACCACAGTGCGTTTGGCCTTGGGCCACACAACCACATCCGATTTCCATTGTGGATGGCGGGCGGCGGAAACTTCGCGTTCAAGACCGGCCAGGCGATTCAATTGCCCCATTCGGCGACCGATCCGGGAAGCCCGGCGTTGGTTGCACGCTGGGTGACACATCAACGCTTGCTCACCTCGATTGGACAGGCTTTCGGAATGAACATTGATACCTTCGGCTCGAATGATCCAGGCAAAGGCCCGGTGACACAATTGACCCGGGTTTGAAGTTCGCATCGGCGCCGCTTTAAACCTCTGCTAAACCCATGGGCAATGGGTTTGGGACGCCGAGGAAAACGCGTCGACGAAGACAGCGCGTGGGTTTTCAACCGCATGGCCGATTGGTACGATGCGCGGCCTCCGTATCCCCATGCGTTGCTCGACGCCTTGCATGAAATTATGAAGTCAGATCGACCGAGGGTATTGGATCTCGGTGCCGG
>JAWXBF010000174.1:0-8978 GCA_034439895.1 Deltaproteobacteria bacterium | reverse complement strand
TCAGAAGCTGCCCGTTGAGGTGAACCGACAGTTTTTGCCCAGTCACGAGGCCATGTCCGCGTACAAGCAAGGTTGCGACACCGCCCGGCGAGGGAAAGGTCAGAGTGGTGGTGGAGGTCTTGCACACGCGACCGGGGCGATTGTCGTGCCGAACGACGCTTCCCCAGGGCAGTCCATATTCCTGCGTATATTTGCGAAAGCCCTCGGCGGTAAAGGGCAAAATCAGGCCCGTGCGATACAGATGAAACTGCGCCTGGTTCAGTTGTAGATCGATGGCGGGATCCTTCGCAATCGCCGCATTCGTGCCCCAAAGCGGGGACAACAACGCAACCGCGACGGTCAGACGGGTCGGAAAAATTCGCACAATGGCGACGCTAACACGCGCGATCCAGGCCCCGAAAAAACCCGACAGCAGGAAAATCGACACCCACAACGCCCCTTCGTACAATCATCCCAATGAGCGATTGCATCTACGTGGTTTCAGGACTTCCCCGGTCGGGGACGTCGCTCATGATGCGCATGTTGTCGGCGGGTGGTCTTGCGACACTCACGGATGGCGAGCGGACCGCCGACGATGACAATCCCCGAGGCTATTTTGAGCTCGAGCGGGTCAAGCAAGTCGCCAGGGATCAGTCCTGGCTTGACGGCGCCGAGGGCAAGGTCGTGAAGGTCATCTCGCAGCTCTTGAAAGAACTGCCCGGCGATCGCCAGTACCGGGTTGTGTTCATGCGACGTCACCTGGATGAGGTGCTCGCCTCGCAGAAGAAGATGCTGGGCAACCGCGGGCAAGAGAATCACTCCGAAGATCAGGCAATGAAAGAGCTCTTCGTGGCGCACCTCGACGAGGTGGAACGTTGGATACGCGCCGCACCGCACGTGCAGGTTTGTTACGTGAGTTATTCGCGGACCATCGAGGATCCGGCGACCCAGGTTGCGCGCATCAATGCCTTTGTCGGCGGCCATCTGGACGAGCGCGCAATGACCGCAGCGGTTGAGCCGACGCTGTATCGCAACCGCGTACCGTCCGGCGCATAGCCCGGCGCGCAAAACGTGACGACGCCGGATTTGCTGGTCCGAAAGCACCGGTGCCGACGCGTGGGACGTCTTGTTAACTTTTGTTTGAGCCGCGCCACCTCTTGGGGACGTCTCCTCAAGGTAGTGGAATACGAAGGACGGTCCATGAAACGACGACGGGGTTTTTTGTCAGCGTTTGCCCTTGTTTGCCTTGGGGCAGGATGCAGCGGAACGACCACCGGTCCCGGTCCCGGTGGCGGTGGCGGAGGCGGCAAGGGTGGCGACGATGTGGTTTTACCGCCCATCACCCGGGATTCGCTCAAACGCAATCCGGCCCACGAGCTGAAGTGCGACAACCCCGATGATCCGTCCCTTGGTGACACGCCGCTTGTGCGTTTGACCACACCGGAATACCACAACACGATTCGCGATTTGATTGCGCCCCTCGAGATGCCGATCGCGAAACGTCCCACGCTTCCGCTTGAAACACCCTTTGAGGGTTTCACGAACCATGCGCAGGGGCAGACGCCCTCGACTGAACTGGTCGAATCGTTGGAAACGGGATCACAGGATGTCGGTGCGATTGTGTCGGCGGGCCTTGGCAAGCTGGAGATCGTTGGCTGCCCACCCTCGGGTGCCAGTGGTGAAAAGGCTTGTTTCGATGCGTTCGTGGACACCTTCGCGCAAAGGGCGTTTCGCCGTCCGCTTGACGGTGGCGAGCGCGAGCGGCTGGGTGCGTACTACAGTTCGATGCGCGCAACCTATGATTTCAACGATACGATGCGCCTTGTGGTCAACGGCATCGTCCAGACTCCGCAGTTTCTTTATCGGGTCGAGTACGGCGATGGTTCAGGTAGCAAGATCAAGTTGACCGGCTACGAAGTGGCGTCGCGTCTTTCGTATTTGTTCTGGGACAGCATGCCGGATGCCGATTTGTTTGCCGCGGCGGCGGACGGCGTACTCGACACGCCTTCTGGCGTTGAAGCTCAAGTGTTGCGTTTGGTCAAGGACACCCGGTCGGCATCGGCGCTGGGTCAGTTCGGCCGAGAATGGTTGGACATCGGTCGCATTGAGAGTTTCGCCGAGGACAAGGACGTTGCGGTATTCCCCGGCTTTGACAAGACCGTTGCCGCCGATATGAAAGCCGGGCTTGGCATGTACATCGACGAAACCTTGCTGGGCGAGGGCGGGGGACTGAAAACGCTGCTCACCAGCAACGTGGGGTTTGTCTCGGCGAAAGCGGCCGCGATTTATGGCGTTGGCGCACCGGCCGGCGCTGGCCTGCAACGGGTCGAACTCAACGCCGCCGAACGCAAGGGCCTTGCGACCCAACCAGCGATTCTTGCGGGACTCGCCGCGCGCAGTGAACACTCCCCCATCAAGCGCGGCGTCTGGATGATGTCGCATATCATGTGCCAGCCCGCACCCCCACCACCCGTGGATTTGAACACCAAGGAACCGGCCCCGGCCCCCGGATCGAACCTCACCAAGCGGGAACGCACCGTGATGGAGCACGAGGCGGTGGCGCTCTGCAAGAGCTGTCACGTTCAGATCGATGGCATCGGTTTTGGATTCGAAGGATACGACGCCGTTGGAAAGTATCGCACCACCGAAAAAGTGGCCGATGGTTCAATGAAGGCGGTGGATACCTCCGCTGTCATCAAGGAAACGGGCGACATGGACGGCGACTATGCGAGCGGTATCGAAATGATCGACGCCATCGCGCGGAGCGAACAGGTGGCGCAGTGTTTCGTCGAGCACTTCTACCGCTACGCGCTTTCACGTTCCGTCGTCGATGAAGACGGTTGCAACATTGCGCGCATCACCGATCAGACCGTCGCCAATCAGGGCGATTTCGCCGGGATGCTGAATGGTCTCGTCAAGACCGATACCTTTCGATACCGAACCCCGTTTGAACGTTGAGGGTAACCAAGATGAGCAACACCAACGCCAATCGTCGTCGTCTATTGCAGTCCCTTGGCCTGACTGGGGCAGCATATTTTCTGCCCACGTTGCGCAACACGCCGATCGCGCGCGCGCAAACCGGCATTCCCAAGCGCCTGGTGATCTTCTATACGCATCACGGTGTGTTGCCCTGGCAGTGGGCAACCGGAAGCACCGGAACGACCTTTGAACTCGGCCCAAGTTTGGCGCCACTCGCCGCGCACAAGATGGATCTGCAACTTCTGAGCGGCGTCGATCAAAAGGCGCTTGACGTCTCGCGACGCGACGGTTGTGGCCATGCGACGGGTGAATCGGGCTCACTGACGGCGCAAACGCAGGTCAACCAGGCCAAGGCGCGCGGCAATGGTCCCTCGATCGACTATCACGTCAGCGAAGGCTTCAAGCGATTGAACGGTGGCAAGTCGCCGACGTTGCTCGACTCCGTGCGGTCGGTCATGGCGGATCGCATGCACAACCTTTCGTTGTGGGGACAGCCGTATTCCTCTCCCACCGGCAATCTACCCGTTGAATACAATCCACAAACGACCTTCACGCGGATGTTTGCCAACGGCGTGCCGACCGGAACCAAAACAACGGTCGATCCGATTCCGTTTAACAAACGTCGAAGCGTTCTCGACTACGCCAACGGCGAATTCAAGTCCGTTGCCAATCGCATGGGCAAGTACGAGTCGGAACGTCTGACACAGCATTCGGATCTGATCCGCGATCTCGAGGCCAAACTGGCTGGGATGAGCGTACAGATGACGAACGGCGGTGGCGTGACTGCACAATGTGCGCGGCCGAACGGTATCGCCGCAACAAGCGGCAGCAGTGGCTGGTGGGACGCAACCAGCAAGTCGGTGCCTTTGTTAATGCAGGCTGCGATCGCCTGCGATCTCACCCGTGTGTTTTGCATTCAGTGTCAGGAGCCTGCGCCGAGTGCCTTTGGCTATACGCCCGGAGCGGTTGGGACAACCGATCTACACGATCTCGTTCACAAGCTGGACGTGGGGATGAAAGAGGACAACGACAAGTCGCGCCTCGACATCGCGAAGGTCTACTATCGAAAACACGCCGAGGTCTTTGCCGACCTCATCCAGAAGCTGAAGGACATCAAAGAAGCCGACGGCAACAGCGCCCTGTACCACACGGCATTTCTTTGGGCGGGCGAAATTGCGCAGCCCGGGCATTCGTATAACAACAACAAGTGGATCGTCGCAGGTCGCGCCGGTGGTTACCTGAAGACGGGCTACCTGCACGCCTGGCAGGGGGACAACGTGGTCTGGACGGCCGACAAGCCGGCGGCTCCGTCAAACGGGGATGTCTTGGCCACCCTGGCCAATGCGGTGGGCGTGCCAACGACGACCTTTGGACTTCCGTCGGCCTTCAAGGGTGAAGTCGCTGCAATGAAGGCCTGAAAAGGCGCGCGCACCTGGGCGGTTAAAGCTCGACGCCGAGCGGCTTTTTCAGGATCAGCGCGGCGAGTGTCGCAGCCAGCAGCCAGTACAACCACCAGGGCATTCCGACCCAGGTGTCGTGACGCGATTCGTGCGCCACTCGAATGGATGAAATGGCCCCATCGGGCAGAGGACGCTCGGTGCCTTCGCTTACCAACAAGTCAGAACCTCGTGCGCGTGCCGGTGCCATGATCGCGCCGCGTGTGGCCACAAGATCTTTTTCGACGGACTGCGCTCCGACTCGAACCGCAATACGGAACTGCCCCGCATGTTGCAATCGCAGGCCGAAGTAAGTTGTCGGCTGACCGTCGAGGTGCACAGATTCGCCGACGGCGACAACACCCTCTGGCAGGGCACCCAGCGTGACAGGGTCCCGGGAACTCGATTCGGTGTCGACACGCAGAACGACCGTCTCTCCGACCGGCAAGGGCAGCAGGCCGTGGCGCGCGTCCAGGTGCAAGAACAACAACCCGAGGGGCACTGAGGCCAGCAAGAACGCCGGCAACATCGTGCTGATGTAGATGAAGCTCCACAGGATGAGCCGTCCCTGCGCGATGAGCACGCGCTTGGGGTAGTCCATGAAAAGCCGCGTCTCGTAGATAGCCGAGCCCATGCGTGCGCGTGCGCGTTCCACCAATTTTTGCGGCGTGGTGAAGCGCACCACAAACAATAGCCCAAGTCCCGTCAAAACCGCGAGCAACGACAGCCCAAGGACGGGCGGCAACGCATCAAACGGTGCGAGTGCAAGTTCGGTCAGTGCGCGGAGTACGCCGAGAATGGCCATGTTTTTCAGTCGATGTAGCCGAGGCCACGCAGGCGTGCTTCAAGCTCTTCGGGGGTGGCGGCCGACTCTTCGTAGGCCTTCAAGCCACGAATCAACAGGTGCTCGACGGCTTCTTCGGCCGATGAATAGCCCTGTTCGTCAACCAGAAAGGCGAGTTGCTTTTTCAAGGGGCCGTCCGGCGTGTCATACGATTTGATGCCGCGCTCGATGAAGTGTTGAGCCAGTGCCTCGGCGGACGCGAACTTGTTGTTGCTGGCAACGGTTTCAAGGCGTTCCTTGAGTTCTTTCGGGATCTTGAAGTCGGCCATGTGTTTCTCCGGTTTAGTGGCGCAAAATGGCGCCGGTGCCAAAAAGATTTCCGTTGGGTTTGGCACCGGTCACGCCGAAATGTTGCAGGATATGGGGCGCCAGATCAGAGAGACTGGCCTCGGTGATGCCGAGTGGCTTTGAGGTGATGAGGATCCCCGGAACCAGGGCGGGATCGATGCAATGATCACCGCTCCACTTGCTGCGGTTGCGTTCAAGTTGCATGGCACCGACGGCACCCATCGCGGATTCATCCGAGCTACGGTAGCCACGGTTATAGCCCACAAGGATATCGGGCGCGCGATCGGCAAAGCGACCGGCCTCGGGAAATTCGACGTGGGTCACCACCCGTTCGCCCGAGTCTGGATCCACCCAGCTTTCCAGATCGCGCTTCAAGCGTTCCAGAAACACCTGACGCTCGTTGGGTGGAATCGCGCCATCCGGTTCGCGACCGCGCAGGTTCAAGAAGAGCTGGTTCAACCCAAGCGCATAGGCCTGTGTGTTTTTCCAGTCGATGTGACCGAGCGCGCCCGGGCTTCGCTTGGCGGCAACGGCGAGGTATCCCTTGTCGGCAAGCCAAGTGTTGAGATGAACCTTGGTTCGATAGGACGCAAAACCGTGATCCGACATCAACATGACGGGCGTATTGCCGGCGCTTGCCAGCACCTTGCCGATGGCCTTGTCCATCTCGTGGTACAGATCGGGGATGACGTTTGCGTAACGGGCATCTTCGGCCGAGGCGTCCGGTTCAAGCGCGCGCCAGAACATGTGCGAAACCTGATCGATGGATGAAAAGTAGAAGAACAGAAATCCGCCCTGAAACTTCCGCAACGCTTCGTCGAGGGCAACCAGGCGTTCCCGGTAGATGGAATCCGCCTGAACCAGGAACTCGTCATCGGTGAAGACGCCGGAAGACAGGGCCTTCGTGTCTTGCGGCATGCCCTGGGTGTAATAACGCCCCGTCGCCGCGGCCATTTCTCCTGCGGCACTCTCCGGCGACGAAAGCGGCATCATCGCGTCAAACGGATCGAGGTTGATGGGACTGATGTAGATCAACAGATCGGGCTGCAACTGCTTGGCGAATACCCGAATCATGCCGTTCGGTCCATCCGAAACCAGACCTCCCGCAAACTCGATAGGTTGCCAGGTGCTCCATTGACCCTCGGCAAGGAAGATCTCGCGCTCCCCGAATCGCAACACCGTGCTCGGCTTGTCAGCACTTTTATCGACGATGATTTCAACCGGCAACGTCATGGCCTTGCCATTGTCGCCGGGGGGTCCCTCAAGTTCAGCGCGGTAAATGCCATCCTTGCCGAGCGTGGCCGCGTGGGTGATGCCATTGTCGAAGGGATCTTCGGCACGCGCCCCGGTCACGATCACCTGAAACGTGCCGTAGGTTCCCAGCAGATCGGGGGTACCCATTCCCGACGTTGAAACGTTGTACTTGGTTTCTGCCGGTGGAAAGTTGGCCGGGATCTCAAGAACGGTCGCTGGAACGTTGTGATGTTCCAGTTCTTGCCAGAAGGCCGTGCCTTCACGGAGCAATTTCATCTCCGGCGAGCCGAGGGGCAGAGACCACGATCCGAGGGTGATAGTAAAGGGCGCTTCCGGGCGCGAGGTCGACAGATAAGGCGTCATGCCGTGGGCGTCGCGGTGCACGAAGTCGAAGATGCCGTGACCCTCGGAGCCAAGGCCCGTGATGAAGGCGGACCAGGCGACCGGACTTTGCGGCGGATTCGCTGTGCCAAGTTCAATAAAGCCGCCCTCGGCGATCATCTTTTTCACGTTGGGCATTCGGCCTTCGGCGACGAACTTGCGCGTGAGGTTGGGATCCATCCCGTCGATGCCGAGTACGATCAGCTTCACGGGATGGGGTGCGCCGATGGCGTTCTTGCGATCGCGACAGGCCGAGCCGAGGACGCAAAGCATCCCGGCCGTCACCAGCCATCGACTAGGGATTTGAGAGACTTTTGCCATCCATGTATCGCGGGGCAGGAATTCCGAAAAGTTCGAGCATGGTCGGAGCCATGTCCGAGATTGCGGCCTCGCGACCTGCAATGCCAAGTTTCTGATTGGCGATGAGCACGCCCGGGACCTGTTCAGGATCGATGCAGTGATCGCCGGACCAGGCCTTGGTGTTGTCGTCGAAGACCACGTCGTTGATGATGCCGCGCACGCCGTCCCAGGATGCGCGCCAACCCGCGGCATAACCCACAATCAGATCGGGGGCGTTCTCCGCGTAGGGGCCCTTGTAGATCTTGTGTGCGGCGAATGCGTCGGTAATCGCAATTTGACCCGTGCCCGTGTCGATCATGCCGCGCAGCTTGGATGCTAGTTCGTCCGCCATGGCGTGGGCATCGCCGGGTTCGATGACCCCCAGCGCTTCGCGGCCCTTGATGTTGAGAAAGATGCCACCCAGGCCAAGTGCGAAGGCCTTCGTCTTGGTCCAGTCGACCCCTCGGAACCACTCGCCGGACTCGGTGAGGCCTTCCTTGAGGGTGAGGTACCCATTGCGTTGCAGCCAGGTATTCAGGTTTACGCCGCGGCGGAAGGTTGCGAAGCCGTGATCCGAAATGACGGCAAGCAAGGTTTGTGGATCCGAGAGATCGAGCTCCGACATCACCTTGCCGAGCATGGTGTCCATGCGGTGGTACGTATCCGCGATCACGTCCCGGTACAGTTCCTGCGAACCATCGGTATCCTTGCCGTTGGCTGCGATGGAGGGATGTCCCTCGTCGAGGTAGCGCATGAACATGTGTTGAATGCGATCGGTGCCGTCGAAGACAACGGTGATGAGGCCCTTGGGCGTGCGTTTCAACATCTCGAAAAACTGTGTCTCGCGTTCGGCGTGGTTCGACCAGGCCTGTTCCAAAAAGGCGTCCTCATCGAGCACCTTTTCGTTCAGTGCCCAGGTGTCCTCGGCGAGGCCAAGCGTCGCGTATCGGCCAAATAGCTTCGCCAGGAAGATTGAAAAGAACTTCGGATGCGAGATCGGCATGACCGGGTTTTCCGGATCGATGTTGAGCGGCGTCACGTACAGCCGAACGTCGGGTGAAGCTTCGAGCAGACGGAATCGGCAGATCCCGCGCAGTTTCGGGCTGAGCGCACCAAGCCGTGGCGCGAGTGAAAAGCCAATCGGAATCCAGTCGGTGAATTGATTTTTCTCGATCGGATACTTCCTGCCTTCGATGTGAAGGATTGATTTACCCTCGGCATCAAAACGAACCTCGAAGGGCAATTCCAGCTTGGGCCCATCCCTGAGCAGCGGATTCGGTGGCCCCTGTAGAGCCGCCACGACCTTGCGACCGTGTTTTGTGGATTCGACCTTGATGCGCGTGCGCCGACCGCCAATCGCATCGTCGGTGTCGTCCGCCGTCGTGTAATACGCAAACGAGCCCTGGGTGCCTTCCAGATCAGGAACACACATCGCCGACAGCAAGGTTCCCTCGAAGGACTCGGGTGGGAAGGTGATG
>JAWXBF010000173.1:0-10258 GCA_034439895.1 Deltaproteobacteria bacterium | reverse complement strand
GCCGATGCCCGCCCCCGAACCATCTCAGTCAGCACCCGCTCCACCTCCGATCCCAGAGTAGTCTGGCGAAGACGGTAGACAGGCGAGGATAAAAAAAAGGCCGACTCCGTTGCGGCGGAATCGGCCTTTGGAATCCGAACGGTTTTTCCGATCAGAATTCGGTGTCGCCGTCGGCGGGCTGATCCCGGCACGTTTGCGTGCACTCCGACCGACAGGCTGTCACCGAGCAGGGATCCTGATCCGAACTCGTCAACGACGCGTTATCGAAGAAACAACTGACGCAACCGACTGCCTCGCACACTTGCGCAGGCGTTGCTTCTCCACTATTGATCGCTTCCCGACACGACGCATCGAACTCGCCGTATATCGCTTCCAGACTTGCTTGACACTGGGATACCCCTGCGCCGGCTTTTGCACAGGCACGACGTACAAACGAGGCGAGCGCCTTTTTGTACTCGTCGCAAGCGGATGCGGCGTTGCAGGAACCGCCACCGCCACCACCGGAACTACCCGAAGGCACGTCCGAATCCGCCGACAAGCTGCCGGGAGATGGGACCGGGGATTCACCGTAGTTGGGCGACTGTGTCGCCGCTGCAGAGAGCCCCCCGCCCACGCCCGTCTCACTGCTGAGTGATCCAGGTTCGGCCCCTCCCGACGACGCCGACAACGTTGGGCCGCCGCCCGCTGTACCTTCGTTGTCGCATGCCATCAACCCCATGGGAAGGCTGAAGGCCAGTACACAAACGCGAAATGCTTTGTTGAACATCATGATTGCCTCCCGGCGCGGCCGTCGTGCACCGCATCCGTCATACGATTAATCCCAGTAGATCTGTCCGCTGATACCCGAGGTCAACGTGCCAACACCAATGCCGTCGCCCGGACGAACCACATCGATGCCAATGCCGGTCCAACCCGCAATGCTGAACACGTCCGTGACAAACCATTCTGCGCCAAGGCCGCCTGCGACGCCAACCTGAATGTTATCGTCGTCCTGGTCGACCAAACGGATGCGAGCCGTTCCGTAGTAAAAAGGTGCAACTGGGCTGGTTTGTGCGAAGTAATAACGCAGCGCGGGCGCCAACAGAATGTCGTGGCCAGGATCGTTCTCGCTATCGAGCGCCAGGCCGACGTTAAAGCCGACGTTGAGCTGCGGGCTCATCATCATCCAGAGGCCCGCCGTGCCGCCGCCAGCCGGATTGCCACCAGCGGGAATGTTCAACGACAGCGACATTTTCTTTGGTCCGCCGCCCGAAGTCATATTGTCGGAGGAAACCGAGGGAGGTGGCAGGGTGGTGTCCTGCGCCTGCGCCACACTGGTACCGAGCGACAGTACAGCGGCAAGAAGAGCCGGGGTGGCCAAGCGGGCGATGGATGAAAGGTTGGTGCGCTTCAATTTCGTTCTCCAAAAATGGGTTGTTAACCGAACGCGGAACACGTTCTGCGAGGACCGTAGCGGGTTCTCGGCGTTTTGGAAACTTTTTGGACACAATCCGTTTCTAAACCCGCACGAGAGAAAGCTCGACCGTGGAACCCGCGGGGAGCGCGTAACGCCGTAACCCCCGATCGCTCCTATTCGAGGGTAGCCGTGGCAAGGACACCTTTTCACTGGCCTCGACCACCAGCTCGCCGTGCAATTCGGGCGGCAGTTGCAGCGTGATGCGGCGTTTGCCGAGCGGGCCCTCCGCCGCAAAATGAATCGGCCCCCGCGGTGTATGCGCCTTCAAGGCGAGCGCAGGCAAATCAGCAAGCTGCGGACGAAGCTCGTAACGGGAGAACCCCGGGGTAAGCGGTCGAATCCCCACCAGCTCGTTGAAGAGCGAAAGCAAGGGTCCCATCGGGGCGTGACTCCATTCGGCGCGCGTGTCGGGCTCGTGCTTCCAATTTTCAGCCAGCGTGTTGTTGAGCCGAACCGATGGCAACGTCGCCCACGTTTGCCGCAACTGTCTCACAATGGCGTCCGGCCGCCGCCCTCGTCCGAGGCCCCACAACCGCCAGATGGCATTGGCCGGATAGGACAGGCCAAGCTCGCGCGGGGCATCGGCAAGCGCGTCGATCGCGGCCTGCGTTCGACCGCCGGGACATTGCTCGAACAACACCGAGGCCGAAAGCGAGCGATCGCAAAGCCGAACATGCCTTTCTTCTGCGGCCCAGGGACGATTCACCACAAAAACACCCCGGACCGGGTCCCAGAACTGTCGTACGGTTGCGGCAAGCAACTCACGCGCCAATTTTCCAAGCCGGATTGCGCTCCCCTTGTCACCCAGTTCCCGTGCCATTGGAATGAGGGCGTTATCCAACATACCGGCCGCATACAGATTGAACGCGCACTGTTTATGACGCTGTTTCTCGTACGCCTCGTGATCCATCCATACCGTGGGCACACCCAGATCTTCGACGCGTAGCACACCGTCGCGATCGCGCAACGTCATCAAATAGTCGACAAGTTTCAACAGCCGTGGATAGGGTTCGCGCACATCGTCGAGCGCTCCACCGTGCAAAACGTGGTTCCAGCAGTCGAAACCAAAGCCAATGCCATGGTCAATGATGGGACCCCATGCGGTTTGTCCGGTTTGACGCTGTCCAATGCGCACCAGCCGATCGTAGCCCGGCCAACAATCCAGGAAATAGCCTTCCTCCGTCTGCCCGAGACTCCAGGTTTCAAGAAAACGTGCGGGCAAGCGCCCATCGCCGAAGGCCAGATGCACCGCCTGGACCTCGTGCCCGATGTCGCCGCTGTACTGTTGCCGTTCGCGCCCCATGCCATCGACCAGAGTCTCTTGCACCGAATTGCGCATCGTATTGAACGAGGCATCGAAAAGACGTTGGAGCCCAGGCTCGGCGATTCGCAACACGGGCTCGTTCGCAAAGGGGAACTGTCGCCGTCGCAAGCCCACCGACCCCACGGCCACCTTTCCCGCCGCACCGCGCACATGCACCTGGATGAAACGGCAACATTCGAAATCAAAGGGCTCGAACACTGTGCGACCCGAGCGACAAAAAAGCCGCGACCAGCTGTGTCGGTGGGTATTCATGATGGCCGGCACCCCGGGGGCATGCGCTTCCTGAATCATCAACTCGACCACCGTACCTGCCGGGGCCTCGATCTCGAAACGCGGCCAGCCCACCATTTGCTCGGGCAATTCATAGGTCAGCGCCACGCTGCGTTTGCCGTCGAGCGCAAAGGTCGCGCGACCCTCGGCATCCAGTCGCGGTGAAAGCGCTCCGTCGGACTTGCAAGCATTCGGCACAACGAAATCAAAGTAGTCCTCGGGACTCTCGTTCCAGGAAATGTAATGCGCTTCAACCAGGCGCGCCGCCTCGACGGACTCAGCCATCGGCGGTATTCGGCGCGGACGCAGTGACGATTCCGCAAGCGCTCCGCGGGCATCGTTCAGGTAGTCGGCGTAGGGACCGACAATGGGCGGCTTGTTGGCGGGCACGTCCAGTAGCGCGGCTTTGCGCCAGCGATTCAGCGTGCGGTAACCAGGGCGATCCCATCCGTATGGATAAAGCCGTGCGTCGAATTCTTCTTGCAGGGCACGAAGGTACCAACGTTTGTACTGCCCAGGTCGCCATGCGCGGGCCAGGTGACACGCCCAGCTTTCGTCGCTGACAACGACGGTGGTCCCGAGCGCGGTCTCGATCTCGACACGGGCAAGAAAGCCGGGTTTTCCCGCAGCCCAAGTGCCATCACCGTGACCAAAAAATAGAACCGTGGTCCCAAGAACGTTTTCACCGGCGACCAAAAGAGAGGTGATGTCGATGGGATCAAGCTCAAGTCGACGCGGATCGCAGGGCGCCGGCCCCCACCCTGCGCGCGTGCCGTTCACCGTGAGCAGAAATCGACTGTCCGCGCTCACCCATGCAATCGCCCGACGCGGCGCCGATGCCAACCGTATCACCTTGCGAAACAACACAAAGGTATTGGGCAGCGTGCGCTCCGATGGATACCAGAGCCAGCGCGCACCGCCGAGATCGGGCAGCGCGGGTGACGGCGGCGGGGCGACCGGTGGAGACGGCTCCCCTGCCGGCGTTGTTCCAGCCGCAAGCGCTGGTCTTGCCAGAGCGATGGGTGTCGCCGCCAAGAATACTCGCCGGGACAGACCTTTGGATTCAGTTTTTGGGGACATGGGAGTCGCGAATACTCTACAGCGTGTCATCGGGCGCGTGGTCATCGCGCCCATGGATCAAGCCTGGTTGTCTTGGCAAAATTTCGCAGGGTTGCCGTCGCGGACCCTAAACGCCGCCCGTCGCCAGGCGCCACACCTCAAAGAGGGCCCGACGACAATCGTCAAAACCGCTTTTCTCGCGGACGCTTTTGCGGATGAGTCGAACCGTGGCGACCTGATATCCCATGCGAAAGGCGATGCCGCGTTCTGAATTGCCCTCAGCGCTGTGGTGCAGCACGCAAGCCTCTGACGCAGTGAGACGCCAATGGCGCCGGAGCGTTACCACCGCGTCCTCTATCGAGGCGATTTCCGCTTCGCCGGGGACCTGTTCCGGACGGCCTGAAGGAACAAACGGCGTCGTTTCAATCCACTTTATCGATTCCATATTCAGGATCGATGGCCGTCGATTCATTTGTGAAGCGACACGCGCATTTTTTTTGATCTATTCACGGCGATCCGCCTGCGGCGCGTTATTTCCATTCAGAATGGACCGTACATCCGATGCTACAGTCGTGCCGTGAATCGGGTCGACGAATGGCTGATGTCGAAAAGCTAAGGGGTGGGCTCGCCTGCGCCTTGCGTCGGGGCAGCCAGTGAGTACCACGGGCACGTTGTTCGTCATTGCGGTGCCGCTTGGCAATCCTCGGGATATTTCCGCTCGGGCGATCGAAACGCTTCGAATGGCCGATGATGTCTACTCGGAAGACACGCGCAGCGCGGCCCGATTGCTGCGCGAGGTGGGGATTGAACGCTCGTCCCGCTCGTGTTTCGACGGCAACGAAGGTCAGCGGGCCGAGGAGATCGCCCAGGCGTTGCTCGGCGGTCGCAACGTGGCGTTGGTATCCGAGGCGGGTACGCCGGCGGTTTCGGATCCTGGGTTCAGGGTAGTCCGTGCTGCGATTGCTGTGGGCGCACGGGTCGTGCCGGTGCCGGGTGCGTCTGCGCCGTTGTGTGCACTGGTGGCGTCGGGATTGCCGACGGATCGTTTTTTCTTCGCGGGTTTTCCGCCACGCAAGGGCGGTGGGAGACGGGAATTTTTCCAGATGCTGTCTCGCATTCCGGCGACGCTTATTTTGTTCGAGTCACCGGTGCGGGTTGCCGAAACGATGGCGGATCTGGCGGAGGTGTTGGGTGACCGGCAGGCGTGTCTTGCGAGAGAAATCAGCAAGACCCACGAGGAGTTTGTGCGCGGCACGTTGAAGGAACTGGCGGGGCGGTATGAAGACGAGAGGCCGCTCGGGGAGATCACGCTCGTGGTGGCAGGGGTCGATCCGGCGGCAAACGTCGTGGATGACGAGGAGCTGGGGCGTCGAGCGCAGATGATGCTGAATGCGGGGAATAGTGCGCGCGATGTGACACGAATGCTCGTGGAGGAGACGGGACTGCCGCGGAAGAGGGTGTATGGCGTGGTGCTGGGGGTGAGGGGGGATGGTTAGAAAACCAGCCCGGCCTCGACGAAGAAGCGATAGCCCCGTGCGTGCTGCACGCTGTAACGCCGGCCTGGCGCATCGATGACCGCGACGCCAGAGCGGCCATCGGTCAAGAAGCGATCTTGCTCAGTCACCATACCGAACATCCCACGGAATCGCGCGTATTGGCCCATCGTCGCGTTCAGGCCCACGTCACCGGAAAACACACCGTAGGTCGGGCTGCGCACAACGCCCGTGTGTGGATCTGCCATGCCGTCGCCATTCGTATCACCCTGGTCAATCGGCCGACACGCAGTTTCAGTCCCGGTCGTACAAAGAGACGATGCACCCAGCGGCTCCCAGAGTTGCGATTGCGCAAGACCCAGAAAACGCACTTCCAACCCACCGCGGATTTCCATACCTACCCGATAACCTGCCTTGCGATCTTCGTAGACGATGCCGTCGAGGCCCGCCTGAATGCCGCCCCGGTGTTGCGGATTGGAAAAGGTATTCTCGCCGAGGCCTTGCGAACGGAAGATGCTGTCCTTGGTCTTGACCGGCAGCATGTAGTAGCCGCCCAGATAAGGTTCCACGTTTCCAAAACGGCGCGATCCCATCGAACCAAATACAAGCTGGTGATATCCGAGGCCCGCGGCCGTGTTGGCCGAAGGGTTCGACGGATCAAAACGCTGATCCTTGGCTACCGACAATCGCGATTCAAAGCTGACGATCCAGGTTGCCTCTGAATCGACGCGCTGCTGGTTGAAGATGGCCCACTGCAGACCCGCGCCGAGATACTCGATTCCACTGCGCTTCGGACCCTTGAACAGCGACCGCGATGGCGAGCTGAATTGACCACCCGTCGAACCGTTGTAGCCGAAGTTGGACTGCCCGTATCCGGGAAGGACGCCATCGCGCAGCGTCGATGAATTCGAGGAGTCGATGCAATCCTTCGAGGGACACGCATCGCTCGATTGATCGAAATAGAGCGAACGGTTGTCGGAAATCACGAACGGCAGGGTTACGAAGAATCCCACGTCGGGCAGCAAGCCGATGTCGGCGCGCAGGTTCAGGTAGTTCCGCGACGACTTGTAGATGAGGTCGCGACCCTCTTCGGTCTGCCCATTGCTTCCGACCCCTTCGCGCTTGAGCTGGCTTTCGTTAAAAGCGCTGGAATACCCTACGGTCAAGTTGAGATCGTAGGGGTTTGCTTCTTCCCCGCCCGATACGACCCGCGCGGCCTCGGTGGCAAATGCCAGCTGGCCCGACACAACGAGGGCGCCGAAAGCAGCGGAAGCAGTCAAACAATGGAACAGTCGCGCTTGCACGGTCTTCCGGCCGACCATAACACAACTGACCGGCGGTCAATGAGGGGGTTTTTCAGAGGCCGACCGAGCGTGGCCCGGGCCCTTCGGATCACGCCTTTTCGCGCAAACCCAGCTCTTTCATCTTGGTTTGCAGACTCTTGCGCGAGATCTGAAGCTTGCGCGCGGCCTTCGTGACGTTGCCCCCGGTTTCGTCGAGCGCCCGCTGAATGAGATCGCGCTCGACCCGCTCGGTTTCGACGCGAACCGCCTCCTTGAGTGACCCCACCTCGCCCGGAGGCGTGACCGAAGCTTCACCGTCGTCGGGCAAGGGTAAAAGGGTGGTCTCGCCCGAACGCGGTGGCTCGACCCGGGGTTCGGCGCCCGAGCCAATCGGCACCGGAAGATCGCCCAGTTGAATCGTTGGGCCGTCCCCAAACAGCAGCGTCCGTTCGATGACGTTTTCGAGCTCGCGGATGTTGCCGGGCCAGGGGTGCGCGACCAGGTTGGCAAGCGCCGCGGGCTCGATGCCCGTGAAATTCTTCTTCAGGCGTTCATTGAACTTCGCAATGAAGTGATCGACGAGAAGTGGAATGTCCTCCTTGCGTTCGCGCAGCGGAGGTATCTGCAAAGGTACCACATTCAACCGATAAAAAAGGTCTTCGCGAAATTTGCCAACACTGATCTCGGTCGCGAGATCCCGGTTGGTCGCGGTCACGAGACGCACATCGACCTTGATGGTCTTGATACCACCCACGCGTTCGAATTCCGACTCTTGCAAAACACGCAGTAGCTTGACCTGCATTTCGACCGGAACCTCGCCGATTTCGTCGAGAAACAAGGTCCCAGCGTTGGCAAGCTCGAATCGTCCCGGCTTCGAGCCAACCGCCCCGGTAAATGCACCCTTTTCGTAGCCAAAGAGCTCGGACTCCATCAGGGTTTCTGGAATCGCAGCACAGTTTATCTTGATAAAGGGGCCATTGCGACGTGACGAGTTCTCGTGCAACGCGCGGGCGATGAGTTCTTTGCCCGTTCCCGATTCACCGGTGATGAGAACCGTGGACGGTGTATCGGCGACCCTGTCGATGACCGCATAAACCGCACGAATCGTTTCCGACGTACCGACCAGACGGTAACGGCCTTCGCTGCCCTCGCCGGCCGGACTCGCACTTTGTTTGGCGCGGGCATGGGTTCCCAGCGCCTTTTGCACCACCTGACGGATCTGTTCTTGCTCGAAGGGTTTTTCGATGTAGTCAAAGGCGCCCAGTTTCACGGCCTCGACGGCGTTTTCCACCGAACCGTGGGCCGTGATCATCACCACGGGAACATCGGGATAATCCGCCGAAAGTTTGCGCAACAGGGTCATGCCGTCCATACCCGGCATTTTCAAATCGGTGATGACGCTGTGAACGTCGCTGTTCATTTTCTGAAGGGCCTCGTTGCCGTTGCCCGCCGTGACCACGTCATATCCTTCGCGACGCAGGATCGCTTCAAGCACGCGTCGAATGTTGATCTCGTCGTCTGCGACCAGCACGCGTCTGCCCCGACCGGAGCCGGGATCGGGGATCGGGGGACGCATGATTAAGGCCGCCTCACGATGCGGCGCACATGCTTTTTGCCGGCGTGCAAAAGCACACCCGCATCGGGAATATCCACCAAACGTACCACGTGTTCGAGATCGCCGATTTTCTGATCACCGAGGCGGGCGCCGCCCTGTTCGACCAGGCGACGGGCGGCGCTGCGCGAGGGACACAGGGCACTGTCCGCCAGCAGATCAACCAGCTTGAAACCAACCTGTAATACGGATTCTGCCACCGCGTAGGTGGGGACGTTTTGAGCGCCCTGTCCGTCGGAGAATGCGGCGACCGCCCCAGACTGGGCGGTATCGGCGGCATCGGTGCCGTGAACGATCGTGGCGATGGCGTGTGCCAGCGCACGCTTGGCCTCACGAATCTCGGCGCCCTGTAGCGCGCAAAGGCGGGCGATCTCGTCTAGTGGCAAGAATGTCAGCAATCGCAGCAGTTTTTCAACGTCGCGATCATCGACGTTCACAAAATATTGGAACAGGTCGTAGGGCGAGGTGCGGTCGGCCGAAAGCCACACGGCGCCCGACGCCGTCTTGCCCATCTTCGCTCCACTTGCGGTCGTCAAGAGCGGAAAGGTCAGGCCGTGAACCGTGGTCTGTTCCAGCCGACGGACGAGATCCGTGCCGGCGAGGATGTTGCCCCACTGATCGTCGCCTCCCATTTGCAATGTGCACCCGTATTGCCTATACAACACCAAAAAGTCATACGCTTGCAGTAGCTGGTAATTGAATTCGATGAAGGAGAGGCCTTTTTCGAGGCGCATCTTGTACGCCTCGGCGGCCAGCATGCGGTTGACCGAGAAGTGCCGACCGATGTCACGCAAGAAATCGAGGTAGGAAAGCGGCACCAGCCACTCTGCGTTGTCGACCAGGATGGCGCGCTCCCCTGCACCGAGCAGAAACCGTTGCACCTGCGGCTCGATCGAGCGGCGGTTGTCCGCAATGGTTTCCTTCGTCATCATCTGACGCATCTCGGACTTGCCACTGGGATCGCCAACGAGGGTCGTCCCCCCACCAAGGACGCCAATCGGACGATGACCCGCCCGCGCAAGGTGCGCCATTGCCATGAGCGGCACGAGGCTGCCCACGTGCAAGCTTGGCGCCGTGGGATCAAATCCGACATAAAAAGTCACAGGACCGGCAGCGAACGCCGCTCGGACAGCGGCTTCGTCGGTGACCTGCTGCACGAAGCCGCGTTGCCGAAGCAGATCGTAGAGGTCGGAGGTGGTGGTGGAAGACGACGACATGAGGCGAACCATTATAGTCCCATTCCGTCAGGGACAAGGGATGGTGTTTTCCACGGATTTTCGCGCTTTTTCGGGTATTTTGAAAACCGTGAACGCGAACCAAAAACCGGGAAGCTGTCCGTGCCAGGCTCGACCCGACTGGGCCCGCATCGCAAACGACGAACCGCTGACCTGGGCGGTGCTGGAAAGCGGCGATTGGGAAGAGCTGCGGCAATGCCCAAACTGCAACGCCAACTGGTTGGTGAGCTGGCCGGAGGCACTCGAGGGTGGCGCCATTCTGTGCCGGCCTCGGCCGTTGGGCGCCGACCGTTTGCGCCTCGTGGATCGGGGCGAAACCCTGCGCGGTTACCTGGTTTCGAGGATGGAAGAACACCTTGGCGATCTGAAGGAGGACAAAAATCGGTGCGCGATCGCCGGTTGTCCCCGTCGCTGCATTCGACGAACCCAGTATTGCCTCGACCACCTCATCGCCCAGCGGTACGGGCGGCAGTTATCCCGCGTTGCGCACGACCTGGACGACGATGTCTTGTGAGGGGTTCGCGTC
>JAWXBF010000172.1:0-15236 GCA_034439895.1 Deltaproteobacteria bacterium | reverse complement strand
GTTGTCCGTGAAGTCGTAGACCGGATTCAAACTGTAGGACGTTGTCTTGACGGAACCCTCGGTTCCCACGATGGCCTTGGCTGCATCCACGATCTGCGTTTGAACCGCAGCACTTTGGGCGGCGGCTGTTTCGGCATCCTTGGCCTCCGAAATCGCCGCCACCGTGATGGTGGCCTGATCCGGTGTTCCCGAAACCCTGCCCTCGCCCGACGCCGTCACGGTCGGCGTACCTCCGTGATGCCCGCGCATGTGTCCACAGGCCGAAACCAAAAGAGCCAGACCAATCCACAGTGTTTTTCGCATGAGTCGTTCCTTAATCGCGTTTTCGTTCGAGCTGATCGAGATCCCGTACCGCCCCTTGCGAGGCGCTCGTCGTCATCATGGCGTAGGCCTGCAGGGCCTGCGAAACGTAACGCTCGCGCTTCGGTTTGAAGGCATCCTTCCCCTTGGCCAGCATCTTCGTTCGACGTTCGGCGAGTACACCGTCATCCACCAGCACGTCGATTTTTCGTCCGGGAATGTCGATCTTGATGAGATCGCCTTCTTCGATGAGTCCGATGTTGCCACCCTCGCCCGCTTCGGGCGAAACGTGGCCAATGCTCAGGCCACTTGTGCCACCGCTGAAACGACCGTCGGTCACAAGTGCACACGCCTTGCCGAGACCCTTGCCCTTCAGGAACGAGGTCGGGTAGAGCATCTCCTGCATACCCGGTCCGCCCTTCGGGCCTTCGTACACGATGAGCACCACGTCACCCGCGTTGATCTTATCGCCCACGATGGCTTCCACCGCGTCGTCCTGCGAATGGAAGACGCGCGCAGGACCCTGGAAATTCCAGATGGACTCGTCAACGCCCGCCGTCTTCACGATGCAGCCTTCTTGTGCGAAGTTTCCGAACAAGACGGCAAGCCCTCCTTCTTTGCTGAACGCGTGCTCGGCATCGCGAATGCAACCCTTGGCCAGATCGGTATCGGCTGTGGCGAAGTATTTGTCCTGCGAGAATGCGACCTTGGTCGGTATACCGCCGGGAGCAGCCAGCGCGCGTGCCTTGGCAGCGTCGGTAGCCGTTGAACGGTGAATGTCGTTCAGATCAACTGCTGCACCCATCGTCTTGCTATGAACGGTCCCGACGTCGCGGTGCAAAAGGCCCGCCTTGTCGAGTTGTCCAAGCAGGGTAAAGATCCCACCCGCGCGGTGAACGTCCTCGACGTGATACGAACTCGAAGGCGCCACCTTGCACAGGTTGGGAACCCGACGGCTCATGCGATCCATGTCGGCCATCGTGAAATTCACACCGGCCTCGTGCGCGATCGCAAGGATATGCAACACGGTATTGGTCGAACCACCCATCGCGATGTCGAGTGCCATCGCATTCTCGAAGGCGTCGAAGGTGGCGATGCTGCGCGGTAAAACGCTGTCGTCACCGCCCACATAGTGTTCCTTCGCCATCTCGACAATGCGCTGACCCGCCCGCTCAAACAGCTCCCAGCGTCGCGCGTGCGTGGCGAGCAGCGTGCCGTTGCCCGGCAGCGCAAGTCCCAGTGCCTCATTCAAGCAGTTCATACTGTTGGCCGTGAACATGCCCGAACACGAACCGCAAGTCGGGCAGGACGAGCGTTCAAGATCGAGAAGTTCGGCATCGCTCACGCTGGCATCGGTTGCAGCAATCATCGAATCGACGAGATCCAACTTGCGCACCGTGGCTTTGCCATTGCGGTCGTGGGTTCCAACAATCTTCCCGGCCTCCATTGGACCGCCTGAGACGAAGATCGTGGGGATGTTCAAACGCATGGCGGCCATCAACATGCCTGGCGTAATCTTGTCGCAATTGGAGATGCACACAATCGCGTCGGCGCAATGGGCATTCACCATGTACTCGACCGAGTCCGCAATGAGATCCCGGCTGGGCAACGAATAAAGCATGCCACCGTGCCCCATCGCGATGCCGTCATCGACCGCGATCGTGTTGAACTCGACACCCCAGCCGCCCGCATCATCGATCACCTTCTTGACCCGCTGGCCTACGTCCCAAAGATGCACGTGTCCGGGCACGAACTGGGTGAAGCTGTTGGCGATCGCAATGATCGGCTTCTCAAAATCGGCGTCCTTCATCCCGGTCGCACGCCAGAGGGAACGCGCACCGGCCATGTTGCGACCCGCGGTGGTCGTTCGGCTTCGGAAACCCTTCATCGATGACATGGGGCGAATCCTAACGCACACGGGCCGTTGCGCAATCCAGCCAAACCTCGGAATCCTGCCGTGGGACGGGTCCTCAGGCGTTCTGCGAGGGGCTCTCGCCGAATCGGTACCCGATCCCGCGCACGGTTTCAATCAAATCTCCTGCGCGGCCCAGCTTGTCACGCAGCCGCTTGATGTGGGTGTCGACGGTGCGCGTTGAAACGCCCGGCTTGTAACCCCAGACTTCCGACAGCAACTGCTCGCGAGTCCGAACGTGGCCCTGTGCTTCCATAAGGAACAACACCAGACGCATCTCAAGGCTGCTGACGTGAACTTCTTGTTCCTCAACAAATAGATGATGTCCGTCCATGTCGATTCGTAGCGGTCCCAGACTGAGCTGACGACGCTCGGGGCGCTTGGATTTTTCGGCAGGTACGTCCGAACCCGCGCGTCGCGAACGAAACATCCCTGAAACCCTCAGCATGAGCTCTCGCATGGAGAAGGGCTTGGTAACGTAGTCGTCTGCGCCAAGCTCAAAGCCAACCACGCGATCGATCTCGTCACCCCGTGCTGTCAACATGATAACCGAGGGCTGCTGTGAGTCGGTTTGTGCTCGGATACGGCGGCAAACCTCGGTGCCACTTAAACCGGGCAACATCACGTCGAGTAGCACAATATGTGGCTGAAACTGTTGGTACTGCGTCCATCCGTCAAGGCCATCCGATGCGGACATCACCTCATAGCCCTGGTCGTTCAGGTTGTAGGTCAACAGCTCGCGGAGATCGGTTTCGTCCTCGACGACCAAAACGCGCCGTGTCGGAAAATTTGTCGCAGTTGCCATGATTTCGATACGCAGATTGTGCTGGGTCTCGGTGACAGCCAGGTGACGCGGTCGCTACAAATTGCTGCTATTTTCCCCGCTTGTTCGCCGCAAAAACGAAAAAGCCGGGCGATAGCGCCCGGCCTTTTCAGGTTAATGTGTAACGGTTAGTTCATCGGGAAGGCTGTCCAGCCCGACCACCAGGCAGCGCCCACGGCCGTTCCGGGAGCCACTGCACCGGCGTAGGTTGCCGTGATATCGAGCGGAGCAACCGGAGTTGCCTTGCCACCGAGGGTGCCAGCCGGAGGAATCAGGTTGGCTCCCGTGATCATCGGGTTCTCGGTCGTGCTGTTCTTGCGGTCCGCCAACTGAAGCTGGGCGATTTCGTCAAAACCCATGTCGTTGTTCTTGGTCGGGTCGGTGGTCTCGTCCTTGCCAAGTGCCGTGTTGCCGAAGAACACGCTGTTCTCAATGCTGAGGAACGTCGGCCATTCGGTGTTCGGATTCACCTGCGCTGCGTCCTCGTCAAGCACGGAGCCGTAGCCCGTGACGATGAAGTTGCGCAACTTGCTGCGGAACCCTTCGCGCAGGTGCATTGCAACGCGGGTGCTGGTTGCGCCTTCGCCGATGATGGTGAAGTTCCAGAGCTCGGCGTCCGTGCGGGGTGCGGTGGTTTCTGCACCGCCGAGGTTGTCGGCCTCGATGCCCTTGTCACCGATGCCGAAGGACTGCTGAATGACCACGAACTGGGCTTTTCCGCGCCAACCGTTGTCCACGTCGAATCCGTCGTCGGTTGAACCGCTCAGGACGACGTGATCCACGCTGACCGTACCTCCGAAGATCTCGAGGCCGTCGTCGAATCCACGGTGAACCTGAACGTGGTTGACCTTGGTTTTGTTGCCACAGCCGCCAAGGGTGATCCCGTTGAGCTCATTGCCAGCGCCGATGACGAAGCCAGCGAACTCCACGCGAACGTACGACAGCTCGCCGCAGTCGTGGGTATCATCCGTACCACCGTATTTCCCCTTGGGATCGGTCGGGTCGATGCCCTCGATGACGTTCTCGAAGAAGCCAGGCGCATCACACGCACCACCAGCCACCGCATCCATTGCGCAGGTGCCGTTGTTGATAGCAGCCTTGCCCAACAACACGACGCCGGCAAGTGCATCTCCCGGCGCACGCTGTCCGGCGGTCACGATCGACGTGAAAACGATCGGACTGGTGGCAGTGCCCTTGGCAATCAGCTTGCCGTCGCGGGTCGCGATGAGGGCTGCAGGATTGGAAGCGTCTCCGTCACCATAGATCGTCGAACCAGCCGCGATGGTCAGTGTCGCGCCGTTCGTGATGTGAATCTTCTTTTTCATGACGTAGCTATTGCAAGCCCAGGTCGTGCTCGTCGTGATGTCGGCATTCACGGCAATCTTTTCGTTCTTGCAAGTGGGGGGAGTGATAACAACGCCGCCTTCGCCTCCGTCGACGATGACACCCGTTCCGCCTGTCAACGGTGCGCCACCGGAGCCGCCCACAGCGGCATCACCTGACACACCGCCAGATCCACCGAGACCGCTGTCGGTGCCGGGATTCGTGGTGCTGTCGTCGTCACAGGCGATCGTCGTCAAACCGAAGAGGAGAGCGAGGCTCGCTCCGCCCAACAGCATGGGAACGATTCGTGTCACCTTTTTCACTTGCATTTGATTGATCATTTCGTCGTTTTCCTTGTTTTTAGGTTGTTCTATTTGGAGACCAGCGGGGCCTCAGTATTCCCAGGCCAGGCCCAGGGAGATCGTGAAACCCGGGTTCA
The DNA here is from genome assembly GCA_034439895.1 of Deltaproteobacteria bacterium. Classification (GTDB taxonomy): domain Bacteria; phylum Myxococcota_A; class Polyangia; order Fen-1088; family Fen-1088; genus JAWXBF01. The sequence continues at coordinate 10,439 of JAWXBF010000172.1, read as the reverse complement.
ACTGCTGCGCCACAATCGGCCCTTGTTTGAGGGTCGGTTTCTGAAGCAGCAGATTTCGTGCTTTGAACTTGAGTTTGAGGTTCTTGGAAATTCCCCAGCTACCGATGTAGTCGAGGGAGTGAATGGGTTGTTGTTCAACCTCCGGCAAGATTATGGAACCCAGTCGGACGCCCACGTCTGTGATGAATGGACCGACGACGTTGTACACGAGCGACGATGACAATCTCGTGTCAGGATCCGAATAACGAAGTGACAGATTGACAACATAAGGTGCCTGCCCGGCCAACCGACGGTTGGCACGGACCGCGCCCGTATTGTTCAGCTCGATCTTCGAATCGATAAGGGTGAGATTGGCCGAGGTGCTGAACCGCTTCAGCGCCGGTGAAAACGCACCGAGTTCGCTTCGGAACTCGAACTCCCCGCCGTAGTTCGTCGCACCCTTGGCATTCTGGTACTCCGAGTCCTGCGTTTCGGGAATGATGATTTGCAACTCGATCGGATTCTCGAACTTCTTATAGAATCCCGACACGGCGACGATCTGTCCCTCGCCGAAGAACCACTCCCAGCGCAGATCCAGGTTCTGTATCGACGCCGATTTCAGCTCTGGATTGCCTTTGACCTGTCGATCACGAAGGAAGTCGTAATACGCATAAGGCGCCAGCTCACGAACCTGAGGTCGCGAGAGCGTTTGACCGTATCCCGCTCGCAACAACATGGTGTCGCTGATGGTGTATTTCAGAGCCGCCCCGGGCAGAATATTGAAGGTGTCGTTCTCCGCCCGAAACATCGCCAGATTCTCGGGCGTGTTGTCCTCAGGGAACGGACTGAAGGACTGAACTTCTTGTTTAAAGATTTCCATGCGCGCACCACCGGCAGCCGAAAGCGGGCCCCAAAGCGGTGTTTCGAGCAATGCAAAAGCGTCGTACGCTCGAACCTTCGCCCTGTAGCTGTCGTTCAGGCGCGTGTTCTCTCGGATCAGCGTCAACGTGCCTAGGTTTTGAGTATTGAACAAGAACTCCGGGTCATTCATCAACACACTTGCATCGTCACCGAGCTGCAAAGGAATCATGTCAAAGCGACGGTTCCCGAAGTCACGATCCGAACGATTGAGGCGTCCTCCCAGGGTCATCGTAGCCTGGTCCCAAAGCGGAATGCGCAGACTTGTCGCGGCGCCCGCATCCGTCTGCGACAGCGCGCTGAAAAATCGATCACCTGCCCTGAACCCAATCACGCCGTTCGAGTCACCATAGGTCATGTTGCGCTGATCGGGCTCGTCTCGCTTGCCAAGTGAATAGAAGGTGCTCCAGCGCAGGCGCATCCGCGTACCCAGAAGATTGCGGTGATCGCCCAGTAACTGATTGACCCAAACCTCGCGTGCCAAAAAGCTGAGCTGCCATTTTTCCACCGGAACGTTTTGATTGATGCTGAAGTCAAATCCATTTCGAACACGGGTCTTGTCTTCCATGCTCCGGTTGAACATGGTGAGCGCCGTTATCGAGTGATCGGGGCCGAGATCAAGACTGGCCGTGCCGATGGCCGCTATCTGAACGTTTTCGGATGCTGACTCGACTCGATAGTTGCTCTGGACTTGCAGCTCGCCGGTGGTCTCGTTGAAACCCGGTCGCGGGTTGATAATGCCCGTCTTGCGCTCGACTTCGTAGTCGTAAACCAGCGAGGCGAGGTATCCGAAACGCTTTCGGTTTCCAAATTTGATCGAATCGCCAATCGTGAAATCGCCACCCATCTTTGGCAAACCCAATGTGCTGTTGCTGTAATTCCAGCGATTCGGGAATTGTTCTGCGGCCGCCGCTTGCTCGTCGATGGTCGGAAATCCTTTTCGGCTCAGCGGCTTGCCGTCAAGAACCGAGGGCAACGATCGTGAACCGTCGTCGTATCCGAGGAAGTCGTAGCGACCGCCCTTGTGATCGAGCCGATCCCGAAATGTTGTCTGTGAGTTGAAGGCGGTCCCGACGGACGCCTCCAGAATGAACTGTCGCGGAAAACTCACCGTGGTGAGATCCAGTGTGCCGCCGGCAAACTCTGCGGGAATATCCGGCAAAAACACCTTCTGCACGTTCAAGCTATCAATGACGTTGGTCGGAAATAGATCGAGATCGACGCTCGGGAAGTCCGGATCGGTATTGGGGATTGGCAAGCCGTTGAGATACACCTTGACGTATCGGCCACCGAGACCCCGAACCAGCAACTGGCTGTCGTCAATCGTCACACCGACGACGCGCTTGGCAGCGGCAGCGGCATCACTGGCGCCCTGTTGCGACATCTGCTGGGCACCCATGCCCTCGCCGATGCCGCTCGACTCTTTGCGCAGCTGATCTTGAGCGGCGGCAGTCGTCGTATCGGCGCGGTACGGGATCTCAATTTCCTGCACCACCACATCGTCGTTCATATCCAGAGGATCGAGCACGAGGTTAATCGGAGCAAACGCCCCGCGGACAACCCGAACCCGATCGAAACGCGCACCGTGATACAGATCGAAGTACGACCGGACCACGTAGGTGCCCGGCGGCACATAGAGGGTGTAGTTGCCCTGTTCATCCGCCATCGAGGTCCGGGCCTTGCCGTCGCTGCCACGGCCAATAACCGGTGCAAACCCGATCGGCTGCCCCGTTCGGCTGTCGACCACCCTGCCCTTTAGGCCCGTATTCGTGTCCGCACCGAGCTCAAGCTTGAGAGTCGGCATTTCCACCGGCGCCACAACCGGCACTGCGTTCGGATCCACGGGTGCCGCGTTCGGATCCACGGTCACTGCGTTCGGATCCACGGGTGCTGCGTTCGGATCCACAGGCACTGCGTTCGGATCCACCGGTGCTGCGTTCGGATCCGGTGTGACGGTTGGTTCCTCAGGCACTTCGGGCGCAACGGGTTCGGCAGCAGGAACATCTTCTGGCGGCTGCGCGTGCACAGGGTGCACCAAAGGCACCACCGTCAGGAACAGCACCAAGGCTGCGGACGTGGTCGCGCGCACAGCGAGCGCGACACCGTGGGTCGGTCGATACATGAAAACCTTCTACGATAACGAAGTGATGATGAAGTGGCAGACATGTAGCGTTCTCGTGTCGACGCTACCTTCGAGTCAGTCTTGTAATTTTTCCGTGACCACGGCGATATGGGAAGCGCCACCACCGCGGGCGAGATCCAGAACTTCCATGGCACGGTCGTACGAAACGCCGTCCTGTGCGTCGAAATAAACCCGGCGATCGCCGCGGGCCACCAGCATGCGCTTCAGGCGCTCCGGAAAATCCTTGTCCGGAAAGATATCCTGATTGATTTGCACCTGGCCATTGGCGTTCACCGTCACCACGATGGGCGCTTCCTGATCTGGATCCGCCTGCTCGGGTTGCTGTTCCTCTTTTTGTTCCTTTTCGGGAACGTGAACCCAGAACTGGTCGTTCATCGCGGCCGTCAGAACCATGAAGATGATGAGCAACACCAAGACCACGTCCACGAGCGGTGTGACGTTCATCTCGGGACGGTGTTGCCCCTTTTTGCCCGCTGGGGCGCCAATATCCATTGCCATCGTGTCGTCCTTGCCTGAAACCTATTTCGCGACTTCGTCGTCGTCCTGGCGGTGATTCACCTTCAAGGCGACGCCCGGGAAGCCAACCTGTTGCGCCACTCGATACAGCTTGCGAACCTGTGCGTAGCTCGCCCCCTTGTCGCCTCGTAGCACAACCCGTTTGCCGGGCTCGCGCCTGGCGGCCGCCTTCAACTGTGCTTCAAGTTTGGTCCACTCGACCTTGTCATCCTCGAAGAAAACGTCGCCATCCTTGCTGACCGAGAGTGTGAAACTCTGCGTGTTTTCATCTTTCTTGGGATCGGCGTTCACAATGCCGGGCAAGCTGATTTGCTGGCCCTGCTGCAACGCCGGAATCACGACCATGAAGATGATGAGGAGCACCAACACCACGTCGACAAGCGGCGTGACGTTCATGACGGGTCTTGCCCGGTGCCCCTTGCCTTTCCATTTTGGTGTCATGGTCGAGAACTCCAGAATCAGGCAGAAACAGCAGCAGTTTGTTTAACCGCGGGAGCAGCAGCGGCTTTCTCGCCTTCCACTTCGCGCTTTGCGGCAGCCTTGCCACCACCTTCAGTTTTGCCACCGGAGCTGGAATCAAGGTTGTCGACGAGCTCGCTCTTCGTGTGCTGCAACCCTGCTTCGTATTTCGCAAGCCGGGCCGACAAAGAGTTGAACACAAGCACCGACGGAATGGCGACCATGAGACCGTAGCCAGTCACGATGAGCGCCTCGGCAATCGCAACACCAATCGTGCCCATGCCGCCCGAGCCCTGTTGGCTGACCAGCTTGAAGGCGTTCAAGATGCCCAACACGGTTCCGAGCAAACCGACGAACGGCGCGGTTGAACCAGTTGATGCGAGAATATTCATGCCGCGGTTGAGATCAGCGCTGAGGTTTTCGCTCTTGCGCTCAAGTGCCCGGGCAGCGAGCTCGGCGGACTTGTGCACATCGTGACCGGATGAGCGATGCTTCGTGAAAGTTTCGACACCCGTGATGATGTACGACGCAAGGTGGCTTCCGCGGTGTTCATGGGCAATGCCAAGTGCGCCCTGGAAGTCGCCCTTGGAGAGCAAGGGGCCCGCCTTTTTCGCGAATTTTCGACCGTTGCGATAAGCAAACAACAGCATCAACACGCGATCCAGCGCAACGTATATGGTGGCAACGGCCTGTATGGTGAGAACGGCCACAACCGCCCGCACGAGGTTGCTCATTCCGGTCCACAACTCAACAAGGTTCATTTCCATTTTGTTTTTCCTGTCGCTCTTTTTTGAAAATTAAGCCTGCGCGGGCTTGAACACGAATCGACGTCGATACGGATAAGGAACCGCGGTTCCGTCCGGCAAATGCGCCGGGGTAAAGACTTGCGCGAGTGCGCACTTCAACACCAACTGGTCAGGAATCATGGGATGCGATTGCATCACCTTCGCCGAAACCACCTTGCCGGTGGTGTCGATCATCATCTGTACTTCAATGCGAATGGTCGCGGCGTTGGACAGAAGCGCCTCGGGGGTTTCGGGAGCACGGCAGCCCGATACAAATTCCGGCGCCTCGATGGTTTCGCGCTGCTGCTCGGGCGGAGCGGCCACGGGCTCGTCCTTCACAACCACAGGGGGGGGAGGCGGCGGAGCGACCACGACCACGGGCTTGGCCACCACTTCTTCAAGAACACCATCGACGGCCCCGGTATCCTCGGTGCCTCCAGCCAGATCACCTTCCGCCTCGACGGGCCGCTCGTCCGGGATCTCTTTCAAGTTTACAACGGGCGTCAGACGCTTCGCAGCTTTCTTGACCGACCCTGCCTTGACCAAAGCCTTTGGTTTTGGGGCTTTAACCGACGGCATGTCGGCGAACGTCACCTGCTGTTCGCGCTCCTGGCGGTGTTTGTGGACCTGGTGCGCCGTGACGGCTCCTCCCACAAGCAGGGCGATCCCACCGAAAATACCGATGGAAAGAATTGCGGACGCGCCTTGCCGTCCACGGTTTTCTTTGCTGCTAGATTTCTCGAATTCTTCAAACATAGGATGGCCATCCAGGTCGCGGGGTCGCTCGTATGGAATACCCACGCCGCGTGACGGGCCTGTGTCAGCTCTATCAAAGTCCGGTTACAGATCTGTCACAGAGCCATCAGCGTCGTCCGATACCGCGTCATTTTCGGCGGGCGCTTTCGGGCGGACGTGATCCCGCTTCAACCTACGGCAAATTCATCGATCCGATTTCGCTCGCTTTCGAGAGGGCGATTTTGGGGATCGTCGACGGCAATCGCGGATATATGCGACCGTTATCGATGGCAAATCGCAGCGATATACGATCCGAAAGACCTCGACCACGAAACTCCGCCAGCCATGAAACGGACCGGCCATCGCCGCGCCCATATCAGGATAGTCGCGAAGATTCTCCAATTGACGCACGATTCGTGTAAACAGCGGGTCGTGGATCGCATCGAGATCTGCTTGCGCCTGCGGAAGAAGTACGACTTTCAACGCTTGCGCTTTTTTAGGTAGGCTTCGAGCGAGATGCCACTGGCTGAACGGTTTTCATTTTCGGCCCTTTCAAGCCGTTCCCGCCAATCGCCGAATTGCATTTCTGCCTTCGTTTGAAGCAACCCCTCGAATTCTGCATAACTTACGAGCACCGCAGCCGGGCGCCCGCGCTGCGTCACGATCACGGGTTGGTCGGTTTTCCGGACCTGATCCACATATCGCTTCGCAGAGGTTTGCAAGTCGCTGATCGGGATTATCTTGTCCATGGGTTTAAGCATGGGTTTGGATATAGGTTTAGTCAATGCCCCATCGTGGTCGCGGCCAATTTACGGCGCGAAGAAAGCCCCGATTGGCTGGCCAACTGGAAAGCCTACTCGGCGGCCTTCTCCAGCGCCTGTCGTAATACGTTTACCGGTTGTGCACCGGACACGCCGTCGCGGCCGATGACAAAAAACGGAACGCCGTGGATCGCCAGCCGTGAAGCCTCGGCCATATCGGCACGAACATCCGCGGCAAACGCGTCGGACGAAAGTGTCGCGAGCGAGCGATCGCGATCCATTCCGACGCTTTCGGCCACATCGGCCAGAACCTCGACGTCGCTTACCGACTTGCCTTCGCAAAAGTGAGCCCGAAACAGAGCCTCTTTCAGTTCAGTTTGTAAATTCGCCGTTTTGGCCAGGTGCAACAGACGGTGGCCGTTGAATGTGTTGGCGACTTTTATGCCCTCGAAATCCATGGTGATGCCTTCGCTTGAGGCGAGGGTTTGCATCCGGTCGATCATGCCCTCTGCCTGTTCGTCCCGGATGCCGTATTTGCGAGCCAAACGTTGCACATAACTGCCGGTGTCCGGGTTCGCGGATTGCGCACCAGGGTCGAGCTGAAAAGAACGGTACGTCACGTGAACCCGATCCGGTTGCTCGAAGGCTGCAAGGGCTGCCTCAAATCGCCGCTTGCCGACATAACACCACGGGCAAACGATGTCGGACCAGATCTGGACTTCGATGGGACTGCTCATTCTTTAGCCTTACAACGAGATAGGGGCATGAGCCTGCGGATTGAGAGGGACCCCTTCCTCATAAACCAAACCCCGTGACCCGTCCCCACGGCGGTGTGCAGGGTGCCACCGGAAACCGGGTTCAAGCGACAGCGGGGCGTTTTCACGGATATAATGCGGGTGGTGATCACCCGTCGATTCGGCCGCACAGAAATACCCATGCCCGTATTCAGCTGCGGAGGCATGCGCTACCAGCAATCCTGGTCGGCGGGCACCCCTGTGGGCGATGACAGCCAGCGCAACGCACAGGCCATCGTCGATCGGGCGTTTGAGATCGGCCTCAACCATTTCGAAACGGCCAGGGGCTACGGAACCAGCGAGGTGCAGCTTGGCAAGGCGCTCGGGCGCCATCCTCGGGCAGATTACATCCTGCAAACCAAGGTGGCCCCATCCGAAAGCCGTAGAGATTTCGAGAAATATCTGGAGGAGTCGTTTACACGCCTTGGCACCGAGCGCATCGATCTGTTCGCATTCCATGGGCTCAACAACGCCCACAGTGTGGAGCTGACGCTGGGCAAAAACGGCTGCTATCCAGTTGCCGACGCACTCAGAAAACAGGGACGCATCGGACATATCGGGTTTTCAACCCACGGTTCGCGCAAGCTCATCAAGGAAACCATCGAGACCGGCCTCTTCGATTACGTGAACCTACACTACTACTACGTCTTCCAGGATCACGCAGCGGCACTGGAGGCGGCCCGACAAAAGGACATGGGCGTTTTCATCATCAGCCCAACCGACAAGGGTGGACGGTTGCAGGCGCCCACTCAAAAGTTGAAAGATTTGTGTGCGCCGCTGTCGCCGATGGTCTTCAACAATCTGTTTTGCCTGTCACACGAAACGATCCACACGCTTTCGGTTGGCGCGGCCAGGCCGAGCGATTTCGACGAACATCTGATGACGCTGCCTCTGCTCGCCAATGCCGAACAGAATCTGGCGCCCGTGGCGGCGCGCATGAAGGCGGCCTATCAAGAGGCGGTCGGAATGCCGCTGGCAGACATTTGGGACGTTGATCTTCCGGAATGGGACGCGGTCCCCGGTGGCGTGAACATTCGGCAGATCCTGCGCTGGCGCAACCTTGTCAAAGCGTACGACGTTTTGGAGTTTGCGAAAGAGCGCTACGCCGGCATGACGGGATGGGACAACTGGGTTCCCGGTAATCAAGCGCGCGCAATCGATGACCACGCAATTCTGAGTGTGCTTTCGCAATCTCCCATCCGTGACCAGATCCCCGACTTGTTGCGCGAAGCGCACCGGATGCTCGACACCGGGCCACCGCCCCCGCCGCCCGCGCCACGCCCGCTGCACCGTCGCGTGTTGAACAAAGTCCGACGCACTTTGATCGGATGACAACACCATGAACCCAAATCCCAAACCGATCGCGATGCTGCTCGCAGTCATCGCAACCGCTGGGTTCGGAATGCGGGCGCATTCGCTACGAAATTCTCGCGCAGAACGCTTCTGACGGGGGAATCACCGATGCGGTTCGTATCGATGACGCAAGCGTCGTGACCGATGCGAACCCGCCGACGGACACCGCCGCCATGCCCGGTGACGGCGCTGTCGACTCGCCCCCCTCTCTCTGCAACTCACCCCTTCTCTGGCAAACCGATTTTCAGCGCGATCCGGCACTTGAAGACAACAACCAGGACGGAGTCGCCGACTGGTCTTGGATGCGCTCGGCACCGTCTCTGCCAGAACGGTTTCACGATGGGGCCTGGTATCCCGTCGGGATCGAGATTCTGGATACGCGACCGCTGAGAGATTGGAACACGCGCACGGCTGTCCACGTCCGCATGCAAAATCTCTCCACTGACTTCACCCAGACGAGTGCCTGGGGCGCACTCGTTTGGTTGAACCTCAACAACGAGCAAACCAACGTGCTCGCAGTTTATCTGACGTTGACGCACATCGACGGCGGCGGCCAGACCCTGCGGTTGCGACGCAGCGGACATGAACCCGATCTCATTGCGATCGAAGGCCTACCCGATCGGTTGATTGAAATTCGCCTCGACGTGGACCCGGTCCTACGAATCCCCGATCTCTGGGTAGACGACGCCTTCATCGACAGCGTCGACCTGCCCGACACACCCGGCAATTCACACCATTCATTTGCCACGATCGCAACGTTCCACGGGGCATCGATTTTCGACAGCGTCACACTGGTTTCGTGTCGATAGGTCCCTACCAGTCGTTTGGAACCACGAAACCCCTTGAGCCGGGCGATCGGTTGTCGAGTGAAGCCACCAGCAACGGCTCGCGTGTGGTCTCGATGCGCTCGGCAATCGCCTCCAAACCCGTCACGGGTGTCCGGGCAATGTGCGTGGGACTCAGCCACCAAGGCTTGTCGAGAATCACCCAGGCAGCAGCCGGGGAAGCGTTCTCCCTGAATTGAGCGGTGGTACACCAAAAACCACGCTCCGCATTGTCAGCCATACACGCTGGCCAATGGTGGTGGGACGGATTGCGGAAGAACGCCCCCGTGATGAAGACCTCGCGTTCAGAAGGAAATGGGAGATCGATCGGCCAACGCTGCAATTTTTCCGCAAGCAAAGACAATTGAGTCTGATGGCTCAGCATCCGTTGCAGCTTCAGATCCAGACGATCCACCTTGCCGGTGCCAATCCAGTCGCAAGCGTCCTGCGAATCGCGACGACTCAAATAGTACTTCACCGCAACCTCGCGATGAATCACCCTGCCGGAGGAATCGCCGTACAGACAGTCGATCTCTCCAAGCGTTTCTCCGGCGCCCTGCAAAGGTAGGTTCAGCGCATGAACAACAAAACCAGGCTGGACCGCCAATAGCGCGGCATGCACCTTTTCAAAATGGTGACCCAGCCTCAAATGCCGTCGCCACCACGGATCGCCGTTCGGTGAAAAAACCTGTTCGACGCCGGGCTTGATCCAGCCCGCACACGTGGCCGCTCGAACACCGCCCGCCTGCCAAAACGAAGCATCGATGAGCGACGGCGCAGATTGCACCCAGGCCACATCGGCCATCACCGGATGCGCGATCTCTGCTTCCGAAAGGTCACTTCGTACCAAACAAACGATCTCCCGCATCACCGAGGCCCGGCACGATGTAGCCGTGATCGTTCAAACCAGAATCGACGGCAGCAGTGAAAACCGGAACATCCGGATGGGCCGCGACGAATTTTCGCAATCCTTCCGGCGCCGAAACCAGACACGCAAGCGCGATCGAGCGGGGCGTGCTGCGCTTGACAAGGCCGATGGCGGCGATCGCCGAGTTCCCCGTTGCCAACATTGGATCCGCCACGATGACGTCACGCTCCTGCAGGTCGGCCGGCAACTTGTTGTAGTACTCGACCGCCCCCAGCGTTTTCGGATCGCGGTACAACCCCACATG
>JAWXBF010000171.1:0-3860 GCA_034439895.1 Deltaproteobacteria bacterium | reverse complement strand
TTGTCGCTGAGCGGCTTGGCGCTATTCCGCCGTGTACAGAAAATCAAGCATCGGCCTCACGACCACGTCGGCGAAACCGTTCGCTCAATGGCGCGTCCCGAGCGCCACTTCCAAAACTCATTTATAACCATCCGCCTCGCGGTCTCTCGGGTCCTCGTTCGATGGCTCCCTCGTTGCCCGCTGTGTCACCATGACAATGATTTACACGCCATGCACCGGCGTCCAATCCGTACCACAATGTCCAAGTGATACATTTTCAGGCAGTAGTGCCAAGTCGGCCATCAACTTGGAATTCAGTTTGACTCGCCCAAGCAGCGAGCGAATGGTTGCGCTATGGCAACCATTCTCATGGTCGACGACGATCTCGAAATCACCGAGGTGTTCGGGGAGTTCTTGCACTGCGAATAGCGGCCAGGAAGGACTGCTGAAACTCGATGCCGCTGCCTTACCAAACATCATCTTGCTTGATGTCGACATGCCACCAGGAATGAGCGGCCCGGAAATGGCGCATCAGATGTTGGTCCACGACGCCGGGCAGGAAAACATTCCTGTGATCCTGATGTCGGGAAACGAGGAACTGCCGCAAATCGCCAAACGCATGGGAACGCCTTATTGGCTTACCAAGCACGGCGACAGCGATGCTCTCTTGAAAATGATCTCGTGCGCACTCAGCGAGCGTGTGGCACCAGCTTCCGCTTGTACTCGTAGTGTCCAGAAACGTATCGGCGTAATAGCGTCGCCACTGTTTTTTGAACACTACGGCATCACGGCCCCAATACCCGTAGTGTCCAATCGGCCATCGCGGAGATTCTGCCAGCCACCTTCCAATTCATCATCGCCATGCTCGCTTCGGCGTTGACCGGTCGCGCAGTGCCACGGTGTTACGCTATAGAAACGACGCCAGCATGGAGACGAGACGAAACGGTTTTTCGTGGCCGAATTGTCGATCAACTCTCTTGTTTTCCAGATGAAAGCGACCAATATGCCAAATCAAGGACTCACCAGTGAACCGGCCGAGCAACGTTAGCGTGATCGCCCTCATGGCGTGCCTGGGCGCCACGCACGCCGCGCACGCTGCTCCGTCAGCTCCCGACCTTGCCACGCCTGCTCCAACTGCACCGTCGGCGGCTGTTGACCAGGCCAAGGAGGTCGCGAAAAAAGCGCAGCTGACGCCGCTGGTTCCAAGTCCGAAGAACCCGCTGCGTCCAGCGTTTCAGCTGTACGCAGAAATCGATCTGCCGATCGTGGGGATTGGCCTAGCCTACGCCGGCGCGCGCTACGTGCGAGCGCAAAAGGCCTACTGTGCGCCCCAATGCGATCCGAGTGGGTTGAATGCGCTTGATCGGACAACGGCCGGGTATTGGTACCCCGGTTGGCAACGCGCGTCGGACGTAGGCTTTTATGCGGTGGCGCTGGGCGCAGGGGCATTCCTCGTCGCCGACGAAGGCTTGCTCCCCGCATTGAACGATTCAGTGGTAATCGCCGAGTCCGCGCTGGCGGCCATCGCCGTCGCCTCCATGATGACGCTCGCGACAAGCCGTCCGCGCCCGTACCTCTACGGGGACACGGCGCCACTGTCTGCACGCAACAGCGGCGATGCGAACTTGTCATATCTGAGCAGCCACGCGTCCACCAGCTTCGCCATTGCCACTTCGACCTTCATTGCCGCGCGCCGCCTTCATCCGAATACGGGCACGGCGTGGATCGCAATGGCCGTCGGAGGATCGGTGGCGGCGTTCGTAGCCAGCGCGCGCGTGTTGGGCGGCATGCACTTCATCACCGATGCCGTCGGTGGCGCCTTGGTCGGCACGTCGGTGGGTGTGCTTGTGCCTTCGCTGCATCGATCTCCCGTGGCCCTCGTACCGGTCGCCGGCGGCGAGCAGCGGGGCTTGGCGCTCGCAGGCCGCTTCTGAGTATTGCCGATATGAACCGCTATCTCACCCTAATTGTTACCCTCGCTTGGTGCGGAGGCTTCGTGCCCCTTTCAGCGCACGCCGAAGAAAACGCCGCCGAAGAAAACGCACCACCGTCTGGCTCTGAGCTTCGGCCCCAGGTCGCGGGCTGGGAGCCCATGGCAACGCAGCGGGAACGCGAAGTGTACGAGCTGCATCTGGCCGTTGATGTTCCTGTCACCCTCGTCGCCGCCAGCGCAGCTCTCGTGCGAATCCTATTCAAGGACAGGCTGGCACGAAAGAGTTGTCCCTGCGATCCGGATGGCATCAACGCCCTTGATCGCGGCACCGTGGGAAACCAAAGCGCAACCGCCAGCATCGCTGCCGACACTACAGTCTATGGCGTGATGGCGGCTCTTCCCCTCATCGATCTCCTCGATTTGGGCGCGGGGCACGTCCTGTTCGAAGATCTGGTGGTGTACCTAGAGACCATCGCCATCGCCTCCGCGGTGCAAAACGCGAGCAACTTCATCGTCGCACGCCCACGCCCTCTCACTTATGCGGGCGATCCTGATGTTGTCACCTCGGGCGAAGGTTATCTCTCTTTTTATGCCGGCCACGTCTCTACGGCATTTGCCACGCTCTCGATGGCGGCGTTCACTATGCGCGAGCGTTACGGCGAGAAGGTTTGGCCCTGGGTTGTGGTTGGACTGTTGGGCAGCAGCGTCGCGGTCGAGCGCGTCGCGTCGGGCCACCACTTTCCAACGGATGTCGCCGTCGCTGCGGTGGTCGGCACCGGCATCGGCATTACGGTCCCCTGGCTTCACCGGCGCCGTCAGGAGGAGACCCAGATCCAAATTGCTCCCATCGGAACGTCCGGTATGGGACTCGTGGGTACCTTCTAGCCTCTTCGTCCCAATGCCGCGTCGATGTTTCCCGGACGTCTCAGTCGGCGTATATTTCGATCCCGATTGTGGCGCGATATTGCGGATAGGAATAGGGAACGCCGCTGAGCTGTGGGGTTGGCACCGCAATGTTCAGCGGGTTGATGATCAGATACCACATCCCAGACATTTTCCATTCCAGACCCAAAGGGCTGAAACCCGCGTAAATTCCCGTGCTGCCCTTGGGGGCGCCATATAGGTCCATTAAGAGGCGAGAAACACCCAAATTGGCCGTGGAACGCAGGTTGAACTGTTCGTAGGCCAGCGGCAGACGGAGTATGGCGGTCCCGTAGCCGTTGAAAACGCCAGCGCGCGCGGTTGTGGTGCCGTTGACAGCAATAAACGGGTTCCACTCGGCATCGACCCCGAACGTCCAGTTTTTGTTAAAACGGAGGCGAGCGCCAAGCGTACCTGCTACCGCCTTGTGGTCGAATGATCCTGAACCGCCCAGGTAGGCGCCCATCGCTGTCTTGGACAGATCCTTGGAACCTGGCTCCTCCACCGGCGTTGTGACGGGCGGCGGCCGAGTGTGGTCGGCGGGTTGGGCGAACACTTGGCTCGTCACGAAAACAGCGATCAAGAGGGTAGTCATGCCCGCCATGGCGGCCCCCCGGTGTCGGCGTCGGGCTCGTCCCAGCAGCGCCAACGGTGCGAGCATGAATGCCCATCCGAAAACCGAAGTCCCGCTCTGCGGCCCTCCCATGCTGCATCCGTTCCCGTTGCCATATCGTTGTTCGGGGGCCTGGCACCAATTGTTGGCAAGGCTGCAATCTGGCGATGTCGAGTAACTAAGATACTGGTCCAAAACAACCTCCACGCTGGCCATCTTCTGGTCGTTGTTTTTGCTGGGATCAAGCGTCGCGCGCAGAACCGCGGTGGCGGCTTCGGTCGCTAGTTCGCGCCGCCGTTTCCGCAAGTCGTCGGGATCATTGCAGCGATCAAGTTCGCTCGAGTGTGGTGGCCCGTCGGTTGCTTCGAGCAGATTCCCGTTGGCCTCGTCCACCCAATTCAAAACCACAGTGAT
>JAWXBF010000170.1:0-6388 GCA_034439895.1 Deltaproteobacteria bacterium | reverse complement strand
ATGGACGGCGGGATGCGGGATGCGGCGATGCAAACGCGCGACGCTGGCGTGGTGGTCGACGCGATGCCGCGTGCAGATGCGAACGTGGTTGTTGTACCCGATGCAGCCGTGCCCGAGGTGGACGCGATGGAGCCGGAGCCCGAAGTGGACGCGATGGTCGGCAAGCAGATGTGCGGCAATGTGTATTGCGATTGCACGGCCACCAGCGCCAAGGGTGGCGACAAGCCGCTTTACGGCAAGGTTCAGATCGTGAACTTCAACGCGGACTTCAAGGTCAAGCAGGTCACCTTCTCGCCCGATCTCAAGGTCAAGCAAGTCGCCAACCTGCCGACTTCGTGCGGCAAATGGCAAACCGTCACAAGCTTGCCGAACTTCACGGTTCAACTGGTGACCTTCGGCGAAGACTTCACGATTCAATACGTCGACGTTTTTGAAGGGTTGCCGTAGGCCGATCCAGCGAAGACTGCCCAACCCGGGAGGCGTGTTGCCAATTCTTATTGGCCACAGCTTCGGCGCGCTGCACTCCGGCGCCGACCGCGCGTTGGCTTTGACCCTCGGCACCACCTGTCGTAACCTATCGCAGATGGCTCTTGCACGTTCGTTGCTTGACTTGGTCGATGAAAACAGGTCGTCGCAGCCGACGGATGCCGAGCGCGTTCGTACGATCTGGAATTTGTACTCTGCGGGAATGTCGATGACACGCATGCGCTTTCGGCGCGAGCACCCCGAGGAGAATGACGAACAAATCGAGACGCGGATATCGAACTGGTTGAAGAGGAGCGATTGGCCGACCGACCCCGGATTTCGCAAACGGGAACTGCCGATTGTTTGAACTCGCGTTCGCCGCTCTCGTGGCTGATTTGACCACGCTTCGATGTCGATGGGTGCTCGTGGGGGGGTGGGCTGTCGGTGTGAGAAGCGAAGCACGCTTCACCGCAGATATCGACGTCGCTGTCGCAGTGGACGATGACACCGTGGCAGAAAGCCTGCTGTTCGCGTTGCGCGCGCGGGGATACCAGATCGATATGGTTTTGGAGCACGAAGCCCGCTTGCGACTCGCGACCGCGCGGACGATCATAAAGAGGGGAGACGGCGAGCCGATGAGGGTGGATTTTCTTTTCGCATCGAGCGGTATCGAAGACATCTTGGTCAGCGGAGCCGAGCAAATTAACATTCTCCCCGGTATTTTCGTTCCGGTGGCGAAGCGGGGGCACTTGATCGCTCTGAAGCTCCTATCCAACAGCGAAGATCGCGCGCATGACGCCCGCGATCTTCAGATGCTTGCTCGCCATATGACCGCAAGTGACTGGGTAGACGCCGCAGAGGCGGTGCGACTGATAGAAGAACGGGGCTATCAACGCGGAAAAGATCTGAAGGCGCAGCTCGCTCTCTTCCGCCCCGGTGCGTGACGGGAGCCGTTAGCTCTCGGCGCGCTCTTTTTCGACCTCGGCTCGTAACGTGGCAAGTCTTCCCTCAAGTTCGGCGCGGATGGTGGCAAGGCGCTCCGGTGAATCCGCTTCACAGCGCAACACCACCACCGGTCCCGTATTCGACGCACGGATAAGGCCCCACCCGCCGGGAAACGTAACACGGGCGCCGTCGATGTCATTGACCTCGTGGCGCGCCTTGTACCAGGCCACGGCTCGGGTGACGACCTCGAACTTGATCTCGTCCGGGCATTCGAGCCGCAGCTCGGGCGTGTTGAAAAACACAGGCAACGTGTCGACCATCTCGGAAAGTGACAAGCCTTCGTTCGAGATCAACTCGCACAGGCGAGCCGCCGCGTAGACACCATCGTCAAAGCCGAACCAGCGATCGGCAAAGAAGATGTGACCGGACATTTCGCCCGCGAGCTCGGCGCCCGAGTCTTTCAGCTTTTGCTTCATGATCGAGTGGCCCACCCGATACATGATCGCCGTGCCACCGGCCTTCGCAATTTCGTCGTAGAGGCCCGCGCTGCACTTGACCTCGCTGATAAACGTCGAGCCCGGCTTCCGCTTCAAGATCTCGCGTGCGAACAGCACCACCAGTTGATCGCCCCAGACGATGCGGCCATTGCCATCGACGGCACCCACGCGATCCGCATCGCCGTCGAGGGCAATGCCCAAGTCGGCGCCGATTTCTTTGACCCGTGCGATGAGGGCAGCGTTGTTTTCAGGAACGGTCGGGTCGGGATGATGGTTGGGGAATCGGCCATCCGCATCACAAAAGAGGGGATCCACGTCAAAGCCAAGGCGCTGCAATATCGGAACGCAGGAGATGCCGCCGGTACCGTTGCCCGCATCCACCACCACCTTGAGGCGACTTTTTCCCGGCTTGATGTTGTTGACGATGTAATCGATGTAGGGCGTGAGGATGTCGGTATGAATCAGCTTGCCCCGTGGCACGGTTGGCGCTTTTTCACCGGCGCGGTCGCGCTCGATGCGGCGGCGCAGTTCCTGGATCTCCTCGCCAAACACGGCGTTCTTGCCGCGCATGATTTTGAAACCGTTGTCCTCGGAGGGATTGTGGCTCGCGGTTACCATGACGCCGCCGTCGCTGTTCAAATGGAATACGGAGAAATACAGACCGGGTGAGTGCAAGATGCCCACGTCGACCACATCAAGGCCGGCGTCGAGCAGGCGCGCCTGAATGAGGGTGGAGATCCGGGGCGAGGAGATCCGCGCGTCGCGGCCAAGGCAGACCCTGCGGGAGCCGGCCTCGTATAGATGCCGACCGATGGCCGCACCCAGATCCGAGACGAAGTCGTCCGGAAAATCACGATCGGCCACACCTCGAATGTCGTATTCGCGGAAAACGCGGGGGTTCATGCGCGGAATCTACAACAAATCGGTACGTCCGCACTTGCGCGCAGCATCGACCACGTCGCGCACGTTTTGGGCGTGACCCTTGCGCATCACGAGGATGGCATCGCGGGTTGCGACCACGACCAGATCGTCGACACCCGTGAGCGCAATCAGCGGTGCGTCTGGCTCGGAGACCACGATGTTGCCGTGGCTGTTGGACAGGATGGCCTCGCCGAGCCGAACATTGCCGTCGCTGTCGGCCGGCCGAATGATGGGCAGGGCATCCCAACTGCCGACGTCGTTCCAGCCGAAATTGCCCGGGATCACGCGGATCCCCTTGGTTTTCTCCATGATGCCGTAGTCGAGGGAGACCGAAGGCAACGCAGGATAGGTTGCGTTCACGTCGGCTTCGAGATCGGACGTGGCCACGTAACGTCGCAACGCGGTCCCGAGCTCGGGCATGTGGGCGTCGGCCTCGTCGAGCAAGCGGTCGGTCGACATGAAGAACATCCCGGCATTCCAGAGGTAGCCCGCGGCCACGTAACGCTCGGCGGTTTTGGCATCCGGTTTTTCCACGAAGGCGGCGACCGCATTCGCACCCGGTGGGATGGCCACGCCAGGCTCAAGATAGCCGTAACCCGTTTCGGGTCGGTCGGGTGTAATACCAATCGTCACGATGGCTTGCCGAGCATGTTGCAGTGCCAACTTTGCGGTTGTGACAAAGCGCGGAATGTCGCCGATGAACGCATCTGACGGCAACATCGCGAAGCGTGCGTCG
Organism: Deltaproteobacteria bacterium; assembly: GCA_034439895.1. Taxonomy (GTDB): domain Bacteria; phylum Myxococcota_A; class Polyangia; order Fen-1088; family Fen-1088; genus JAWXBF01. The sequence goes on along the minus strand of JAWXBF010000170.1, from coordinate 2,824 downwards.
CCGCCCGCCCGACGGTGGACAACGGCCGCGCCAAGGCCGACGGCGGCTGCGGTATTGCGGGCCGCCGGCTCGATGACCACGTTTTCGGCGGGCAGATTGGGCAGCGCTTCCCGAACGGCATCGGCCTGGTCGCGGGCAGTGACCACCAGCGTGTGCTCGATGCTGCACAGTGCCGCCGCGCGGGCGACCGTGGCTGCCAGCAAGGTTTGCTCTCCACCGAGCGTCAACAATTGTTTGGGACGGGTGCGCCGCGAAACCGGCCACAGCCTGGTCCCGCCGCCCCCTGCCATCACGAGCACAAACTCGGCGTTGTCGGACATGATCAGCTCCGACGATAGCAGGAATCGGATCGTGTTACTTGCGCGGTCTCACCAACGCGCGACGATGGGCAACATGTTGGCATCTCTGCTTGTTGGCCTCGGTATCCCGCTTGCCGTATTGGGTGTGCGCCTGATCTTGCGCGGCGATCGCCCCGCGGATTTGGGTGGCATGGTGTTAGCCCCCATCGGCGTCCTGTTGCTTGGGCTAGGACTTGCCGAGATGGTGCAGCCCCGGCTGCTGTTGCCTACTGAAACTGGTAGCGTCGGTTTTCGCGCTCGTGGACGGTGACCGGATCGCTGCCGCCTGGGCCGGTCGCGACCGTCGTGCCTTCGCTTGTCAGCGTCATTTCGAGGAGCCGTTCGTCGGTCGTGCGGACGCGTCCCACCCAGCGGTTTTTCACGGTGTAGCCACTTATCTGGTGACCGGGAGGAATCAGATCCCGCGCCTTCTCGAAGGCGGTTGCCACCATGACCTTGTCCGGCGCGATCGTGAGAGTAACCGTAACACAGTTCGGCTTCGGATCGAGCGAGAAGCAGGGAACGGGCTCGCCCACATGCAGTTCGATGGTGAAGATCATCGGGCCAAGTCGCCCATCCGTCATCGTGACCTTGGTTCTCCCAGGGGTTCCTTTGCCCATCGCGCCCCGGTGTGCAATCGCGGTCGTGTTCCAGAACGCCTCGGCCATTGCACGCAGGACGGGATCGCTTGATTGCTCGGCTGCGAGGTTGCTGCCGCCTTCGATGCGAGGGGCGACCTTGTTCAACGCTTCGATGAGGGTCGATAGATCGCCGCTAACCTGTGCTACCAATCCGTCGGCATCGAGGGTGAGCGTGGGGATGAGGTGAACGGCGTAGATTGAGCCGAAGTTTGCGGGCGCGAGACGTCCGCGCCACTGTTGCAATCCCTGCTGGTGCATGCGCACACCGTCAACGCCCGCGCCCACGCGAAGCTGAAAGGTATTCGACATCTCCCAGTTTCGGGTTTGTTGACCCGCGGTTTGGTTTCCGGTCACGGTGACCGCGACCCTGACCATTTCACCGGGTTTGAAACCCATGACGGTGCGCGTTTCCAGCTTTCGATTGTCGCCGGAATATTCGGGTTGTTCTTCCTTGCAGCCGGAAAGGGCGCAACCGAACAAGACCAACACGCCACCCATTCGTAGAAGCGGACTCACCTTGCGATCCTACTCCGTTCCCAGCATGGCGAGCAAACCTGCTTCGTCGATGACGCGAACATTGTTCTTCTTCGCCGCTTCAAGCTTGGTCTTCCCGACGTCGTCTCCTGCAACCAAAAGATCCGTCGACTTGCCGACCGATCCGGTGAAGGTGCCACCCGCCGCCTCGATGAGGCGTTGAAATTCGGAACGCGGCTTTGAAAGTGAACCCGTGACGCAAACGCGAAGTCCTGAAAGTGGCCCTGATGGGATCGTGGTCACGGGCTCGGAGGGTGACACGCCCCGGGCACGCAGGCGGGCAATCAGGATGACGTGACGGGGCTCCGTGAACCACGCGGCGAAGGCGTCCGCGATAACGGGACCGATGCCGTCGATTGAACCGACCTGGGCACGACGTTCGATCGGGGTCATGTCGACCAGGCGCGCAAGTGAGCCGAAGGCCGCGGCGATGGCACGTGCCGCGACCGTCCCGACGTGGGGAATGCCGAGGCCAATCAGCAAACGCGACAACGTGGCGCTCTGGCGCGATCGCTCGATGCCGGCGATCAGGTTTTCGGCGGATTTTTTCGCCATCCGTTCGACGCGAGGCGTATCGGCGGGTGCGTCGCTCGGTGGCACGAGCCGTTCGAGGGTGAGGCCAAAGAGATCGGCGGCATCGTGGACGAGGCCCTTGCGCACGAGCTCCTCGGCAAGGGATTCGCCAAGGCCTTCCATTTCCATCGCGCCCCGGTGGGCAAAAAATCCAACGGCGCGAACCCGTTGTTCGAGGCATTCGCGGTTGCAGCAGCGCAGGGCAACCTCACCCGTTTCCCGGATGAGGGTCGATTGGCAAGAAGGGCATTCGGTGGGGGGGGCGATCCGTTGCGCCGACACAGGCCTCTCGGACAGCACGACCTCGATGACCTGCGGAATGATCTCGCCCGCCTTTTCAATGACAACCGTATCACCGATGCGTAGATCCAGCCGCGCGATCTCGTCCCAGTTGTGGACCGACGCCCTCTTGACGGTGGTGCCGGACACCTCGACGGGCGTGAGCAAGGCGACCGGTGTGATGGCTCCCGTACGGCCAACGTTGATCTCAATGCCTTCGACCTGCGTGCGTACCTGTTCGGCCGGGAACTTGAAGGCGACCGCCCAGCGCGGAAACTTCGCCGTGGTGCCAAGCAACCGCCGTTGCACAAAATGATCCAGCTTGATGACAAGACCATCGGCTTCGTAGCGAAGTTGACGGCGACGTTGGGCCCAATCTGCAACCGTCGTTTCGAGGGCATGGGTTCCGATGACCAGGGTCAATTCGTCGCCGACGACAAAGGTGGGCAATCCCAGTTT
>JAWXBF010000169.1:0-2911 GCA_034439895.1 Deltaproteobacteria bacterium | reverse complement strand
GGGTTTCTGGTGGAACCCGCCACCCAGCGGCAACGCAACGCGCCCGGAACCGACAATCAGCAGCAGGGAAGATGACAACCCAACCCGGCGTTTGAGCTGGTTAAGGCCTACCTGACGGCAATCGAAGCACATTCGTGAGGATCTCCTGATCCTCCCTCGCCACAATCACGTACACGCGAACCTTGCCGGTCGGCGTAGAGATCTCCCGATCGCCCTCGCCGCTGCGATTCGATTCCGGTGCGATTTGCACGCCGGCGAATGACAGTGCTGAAGCCACCGCATCGCGGAGTGCACCATCGTGTTCACCGATGCCGCCCGTGAAGACGATCGCATCCACGCCACCCAGTACCGCTGCCATGGCGCCAACGTTGCGCTGAATCGACAGCACGAAACGGTCGATTGCAAGCTGCGCCCGTGCATCACCCTTCGTTGCCGCAGCCCGCACCTGCCGCAGATCGCGCGAGATGCCCGAGACGCCCAGCAATCCCGATTGGTGGCTGAGTCCTTCGCGGAGGCTTGCGACGGTTTCACCCCGTTCGAGCAAGTACAACAACGCGCCGGGATCAACCGAACCCGAGCGCGATGCCATCATCAAGCCTTCCATTGGTGAAAAACCCATCGTTGTGTCGACGGACACGCCGTCCTTCACCGCGGTCACCGAACAACCGCTGCCGAGGTGGCAGACGATGAGCCGTGATGGCATCACCTGCAACAGCTCGCGGACCCGTCGGCAAGCGTACGACACGCTCAGACCGTGAAAACCGAACCGGCGAATCCCGTGGCGTTCCGTCCATGCGAGGGGCAGTCCGTAGCCCGCTGCGGCCTCGGATAGGGTGGCGTGAAATGCGGTATCGAAAACTGCCGCCTGTTGGATGCCCGGAAAGGTACGGGAAACGGCGTCGATCCCAAGCAACGCCAGGCCCATGTGTTCCGGTGCCAGCGGCGTTAGTTCGGCGAGGGCAGATCGGACCTGGTCGTCGATCCAGACGGGTTTGGAAAATCGAACGCCACCGTGAACAACCCGATGCCCAACACAATCAAAAGCTGGCAATTGCTCGAATGCCTCTGCAAGTTGTGCGACGCGCGAGGTGGTGTCATCGGAATGCCAGGGCTTCGTGCTCTCGGCCACCACTTGGCCCTCGCGCTCAAGCACGGTCCACTTCAGGCTGCTCGAGCCCGTGTTGAGCACGAGCAGTCGTTTCATGAATCGCGCTCTTCGGCTGCCCGGTTCCAGACCCAGTGCTTGATCTCCGGCATGTCGTCGCCATATTGCCGAATGTAGGCACTGTGTTCGATGCGCTTTTTCTGCATTGCCTGGCGTATGTGCGCGGCCTTGCCATGCAGCTTGGGTACCCGATCGGCGACGACGCTCACCAGATGAAACCGGTCCATGTCGTTCAAAACCGTCATGTCAAAGGGCGTGGTGGTCGTGCCTTCCTCCTTGTAACCACGAACGTGTAGATTGGCGTGATTCGTACGGCGATAGGTCAACCGATGGATGAGCCAGGGATAGCCGTGGAACGCAAACAAGATCGGTTTGTCGGCCGTGAAAATGGCGTCGAAGTCCCGATCAGGCAGGCCGTGCGGATGGTCACTTTCGGACTGTAGACGCATCAAATCCACGACGTTGACCACGCGAATCCGAAGCTCGGGCGCGAGTTGGCGCAAGATGTCGACCGCCGCGAGTGTTTCGAGGGTCGGCACATCCCCGCAACACGCCATCACAACGTCGGGCTCGGCATCGCCATCGTTGCTCGCCCACTCCCAGATCCCAAGTCCCATCGTGCAGTGGACAATCGCCTCGTCCTTCGACAACCATTGCGGCATCGATTGCTTGCCCGCGACGATGACGTTCACGTAATTTTTGCTACGCAAACAGTGATCGGTGACGGACAGGAGGGTATTGGCATCGGGGGGCAAATACACCCGAACCACCGACGACTTCTTGTTGACGACGTGATCGATAAAGCCCGGATCCTGGTGGCTGAAGCCATTGTGATCCTGTCGCCAAACGTGTGACGTAAGCAGATAGTTGAGCGACGCTATCGGACGGCGCCACGGGATCTCTCGCGTCACTTTCAACCACTTGGCGTGCTGGTTGAACATCGAATCGATGATGTGAATGAAGGCCTCGTAACACGAGAAAAAGCCATGCCGCCCGGTCAACAAATACCCTTCAAGCCAGCCCTGGCACTGGTGCTCACTCAACATTTCCATCACGCGACCATCGGTCGCCACGTGGTCGTCACTTGGCAGAATCTCGGCCATCGACATGCGATTGGTCACATCAAACACTGCGCCCCAGCGATTGCTGGCGGTTTCGTCGGGGCTCACCACGCGAAAGTTGGTGGGATTGTTCCGCATCACGTCGCGAATCATCAGACCTTGCACCCGCGTGGCCTCGGCCTGCGTCGCACCGGGAGCGGGAACCTCGACCGCGTAATTGCGAAAGTCCGGCATCTGTAGATCGCGCAACAAAATGCCGCCGTTGGCGTGCAGACTGGCGCTCATGCGTCGTTCGGGCGCAGGCGCAAGAGCGGCGATCTCGGGTAGCAACACGCCCTCTTCATCGAACAACGTTTCTGGACGATAGCTTTTCATCCACGCTTGCAACTGCTCGACATCCGCATCATTCATTCGGTCCGAGATCGGGACCTGATGAGAGCGCCACGAGCCTTCCACCGGATGGCCGTCGATCTCTTTCGGACCGGTCCATCCCTTGGGGCTTTTCAGCACGATCATCGGCCACAACGGCCGTCGATTCGATCCGCCTTTGCGCGCATCGTGTTGGATCTGCGCGATCATAGAGCAAACCCGATCCATGGTTTCGGCCATTTGCTGATGCATCGCCTCGGGCTCGTCACCCTCAACCCAGTGGGGTTCGTGACCCAGGCCGCGCAAGAGGCTGTTC
>JAWXBF010000168.1:0-3132 GCA_034439895.1 Deltaproteobacteria bacterium | reverse complement strand
CCTATCAACCGCGCGGCCACACTGCGCACCGAGGCCGCCTCTGCGTCCGACCTGAGGGTTGCGAACAAGATGGGCCGAGAATCGACCGGTTGGCACGAAGCCATCGCCGCGAGTGCCGCACGCCTTTCGTCTGCGCTGTCAGAACGCGTGGAAACCGCAAGCGTTTGACTCGCGTTGGTGGGGCACCGTTGCCCCATCGCTGCAACCAGCTCAACCCGCACAAACGGCCAGCGTTCGGACTGAAAGGCAGTCAAAAGCTGTCCACCGGAATTACCGGGACCATGGCGGCCAAGCCACCGTGCGGCAACCTCGCGAACCCGGGGATCGGTTGCACGCAGAGCCGCGAACATCGCGCCCTCGACGCTGCCGTCCTTCAATGAAAGAAAACCGGGCATCGCCAGTCCCTGCCCCGCCAACATCTGCAGCACCGGATCGGGATCCCTTTGAAGCACGTCGAAAAGGCGGGTTGCCGCAGCCGCATCGCCGAGCATCGACAGCACCTCGATGGCACGGGCGCGAACCACAAACGGCGACGCGGCAAGGCCGAGGGCAGCGGCGTGCACAATCGCAGCACGGCTTTCCGGCTCGCGGCGCACCCGCCGGGCGAGAATCCACAGCCTGTCCGCCATCAACGTTTCGGTTGGTGGAACCATCTCGACGTGGGTGATCGCGGCCAGCACAGACTCCACGACAGGCCACTTTGATTCGGCAAGGGCATCGCGCACGGGAAGGCGTACGTCCGCGGACGCGAGTTTCCCGAGCAAGCGTGACACGGATTTCAGCGAACGAACCGAGGCGATCGCCCGGGCCGCACGCCCGACCTGACGTTGGTCGTGGGCGACCGAATCAAACCAGGTCGCAAGCGAAGGCAACGCAGGCTCTCCGACCCGCTCCAGCACCGATATCGTGTCACGCTCAAGCATTTCGTCGCGTTCGGGATCGAGGGTTTTTAGGACCGAGACGAGTGCCGCAATCGCCTGCGGCGGAACCGATCCGAGAGGCAACTCGGCAGTCGAGCTCAACCCTTTCACCAGACATCGCTGACCCGCAAGCGTTGCGTCGGCAAGGGTCGCAAGCAACGTGGAGACCAGCTTGTCACCGAGGGTGGTGTCCGCAATGCGCAGGTTGTCATCGCACCCCTGCCCTTCTCGCAACTGAGCGAGCACATGGGCCAACCCTTCGGCGCCATCGGAGCGGGTGAAGATCTCGATCTCACCGAGCGCAGGATTGCGCGTGGGATCGAAGCCACCGGCAACAACCGTCACACAGCCCGCATCCACGGCGAAAGGCAACGGAACCCAGAGCGAATGACCGCCGGAAAAAGGCGGCAAGGCCGCAAAAAAGCGCTGCACCATCTTGCCTCCGAGGGCAATCTCGATCCGACTCGGGCCGCCGTGTGCGGCGTTCGTCGAGGAGAAAAGGCGCAGGCCCGTGATTCCGGCCGACGCGGGACCGCGGGCCGTGAAGAAGACCGAAGTCGTTCCGAGGGACCCAACCCACGGGGATGCCGGATTGCGATCGTGCAGCATCGTCGGCACCCCCAAACGCAACACATCGCCATTGGCCCCTTCTCGATCCGACGCGGCGGTGAACCGAAATCCGTTCCCGGGATGCGCATCTTCGGGGTGAGGACCCTGCACACTGGCGGTCAATGCGACGGGGTTTTCACCACCCGTGGGTGAAACCGGGGCCAAGGCCCCCGTCTGCAAATCCAGACGTTGCTCGAAAAGCCGAGCCGGACCGTCGCAACGCGTGATGGAGGCCGAGTGCTGCCAGATCGTGGTGCCGGTCGGCACAATGTTGACCTCAAGCGAAAGCTCGCCATCCGCATCAAGCGAACCGGTGAGCCCGTGCCAAAGCGTGTTGACGCGAGCACCGACACGCCGCCCAATCCACGTTTCTTTTTGGTTCTTTCCACCGACAGGCAGATCGAGGGCGACGATTGTTTGCCCACCGGAAGACAGCGTTCGCACAACCGGTTGGCCACGGTTTGCGGCCCCCGTTTCTGGTCGAATTGACCACAGGGTTCGGTTGTTTTCTTGAACCAACACCGCGCCATCGGCCGCCACCTTTGCCGTCTGAGCAAGCGCCCGCGGCACGCTCCCTGACAGCACAACGGTAGCCCCAAGAATCAGAAAACGAAGGCGATCAAACATCACCGCGCACTTTAGCCGAAGGCGCGGCCGTTCGGTGTACCGGTTGTCGTGACCGTGGTTCCCGGAAGCGCGGCGTGGGCGGGAACGGCCGCCTGATAAAGGAGAATTGTAGGTAGGGTTTTGTGGGTTACGGGCGTACGAATAAAAAGGGGTTCAGTCGGCGTCGAAGATCTACCGATGGGTGATAGAGATCATGGTTAACACCGGTGCCAAATGGGTAGCAATCGCGCTCGCCCTCTGTGGGGCCACGTTCGCTCAAACCTCGGCATCACACGCCTACGCCCTGCTGAAAACCAATAGCGGCAAGTCAGTACACTGGGACCGCGCCGTCGTTGTCGTGGCGCCCGGTAAAAGCGTGAGCGCCAAACTTTCTTCCGCATCCGTCCGCCTGTCCCTCACCGAGGCCATCCGATCTTGGAACGGTTTGCCAGAGATGAAGTTGAAATTCACGACCGACGAATCGCCCAGCCCCGAGGTGAAGGTCGAATTCTGCAAAGGTAGCTGGCGCTTCAAGGCTGGATTGCTGGCGACGACCGAATTTCAGGCCTCGGTCACGACCGGAATCATCACATCGGCCACCATCATCGTGAACGAATGTGATTACAAGTTCGTGGGACCCGAAGAGGTCGAAGGCGGCGCGCTCGACTTGCAGGCTACCCTGGCGCACGAACTGGGACACGTGTTGGGCCTGGCACACAGTGACGAGGCGACGGCTGTCATGTTTGAAAGCACCGGCTCGGTCCGGCAACGCCGCCCCATGATCGACGATCGCGTGGGCCTGGCCGCCATCTACGACCCCGATTTCAAGCCCCGTGAAAACACCGCAGCCACCGCACCGAGTACCGTGACGCCGACGACCGCAAAACCAGGTACCACAGCAGCCAAGCACGACGTACCCAAGAGTGAAGAGTTGCCCTGGGACGATGTCGAGGTCGTGAAGGCAACGCCGCAAGACAAGACAAAGGCCCTTGCGATT
>JAWXBF010000167.1:0-18104 GCA_034439895.1 Deltaproteobacteria bacterium | reverse complement strand
TCTGTGAATGATCTCATCGTGTACCTTGAAACCGCAGTACGAATCGTCGACGCCAGCCTGCTCGAAGAATGGCAATTGCTAACAGGGCAAATCGTGGAGCCCAGCACCGACATTGACGCCGCCAAGCCCGTTCGTGTGTCATCGATGCAAGCGTTGATCAACAACCCGCGGGCGCTGGCGACCCGTATCCGTGCCGAGCTGAACCAATTCATCCTCGCATTGGCACGCCAAGACTATGCCGAAGCGCTTGAACACATCTTGCCAGAAGACGAAACTGGTGAACCCTGGACAGCAGATCGTTTATCGGCACTGTTGAAGCCATTCATCGCACAGAATGGTTTCATCGACACCCGCCCCGCCGCACGCGCCCCCGGGAACACGCGCATCACGGCGATAAACCCCTCTGTGCAAGAAGTAACGCAAACGCTGTTCGGCCAAACCGGCGACGTCGACGAGGCAGACTGGGCAGTATTTGCAACCGTCGATCTATCGAACGAGGCGCGAGCAGACCGTGCCGACGACGATCCGATCGTACGTTTGCGCACGATCGGCGTGTGACGAATCAGAATTTCGGTAGATCGCTGCGGCCGGAATTCAGTGGCGCATATTCGCGGTCTTTATCCGACAGCAATGGCGCCAAGACGGGCCAGTCGATTTTCACCGCCGGATCGTTCCAGGTCACACCCCGCTGATCGGCCGCGCCCGAGTAGTAGTCCGTACACTTGTAAACCACATCCGCTGGCGTATCCCCGACCACGCAGAATCCGTGCGCAAAGCCGGGCGGGATATACAGCTGCGTCCGATTGTCAGCGGATAGCAATACGCCGTACCATTTTCCGAAATCAGGCGATCCCACCCGGATGTCGACCGCCACGTCATACACTTGACCCACCACGACTCGTACCAGCTTGCCCTGCGGCCTGTCGAGCTGGTAGTGCAACCCCCGCAGGGTTCCAGGAATGGAACGGGACTGATTTTCCTGAACGAAGGAAGGGATGCCGAGGGCCGCCGCGGCGTCGACGCGCAGGCTCTCGAAAAAGTGACCTCGATCGTCGGTGAAGACGCGGGGTTCAACGAGGTGCAGGCCGGGGATATTCGGAGGAGGGGTATTCATCGCTTCGACGATCCTTCGGGTTCGCGCATTTCTGGTATCAAACCACGCAGGGTTGCACGCGCATCGATCGGTCGGTCGTTCTCAATATTCGCGCGAAGCTCGTCGAACCACTGCCGAACCCGGGCGTCGTCGTAGGGTCGCAATTTGCCGACGAAAATTTTGGGATGGCGCGTGGCATCTGCGGCCTCGGCTGCCACCGAAAGTTCCTCGAACAACTTTTCACCGGGCCTTACACCCGTGAACAGAATCTCGATATCTTCTCCCGCGACCAGGCCCGACAGGCCAATGAGATCGCGCGCGAGATCCACAATCTTGACTGGCTCACCCATGTCGAGAATGAAGATCTCCCCGCCGTTACCCATCGCGCCCGCCTGCATGATGAGCTGGCATGCCTCCGGAATGGTCATGAAAAAACGCTCCATATCCGGATGGGTGACCGTCACCGGACCACCCCGTTCAATCTGCTCTTTGAAGATGGGAACCACGCTGCCAGCCGAGCCAAGCACGTTGCCAAAACGAACCGCAACGAAGTGGGTCTTGCTCTGCTGGCTCAAAGTCTGAACGAAAATTTCGGCAGCGCGCTTGCTGGCTCCCATCACCGACGTTGGATTGACTGCCTTGTCGGTCGAAACCATGACAAACGTCGCCACACCGTTTTGATCCGAAAGCTCTGCCAGGGTTTGGGTTCCGAGAACGTTGTTGCGCAGCGCCTCAGAAGGATTCCATTCCATCATCGGAACATGCTTGTAAGCCGCCGCGTGATACACAATCGAGGGTTTGTGGGTCTGAAATACGGCTGCCATGCGTTTGCGATCCCCTATGCTCGCAATCACCGGTACAACTTTACTACCTGCCGCCGCCAGTTCGCGATGGATGTGAAACAGGTCATTCTCGGATTGATCGACGAGCACAATCTGTCCCGGTGAAAACCGCATCAACTGACGGCAAAGCTCGCTGCCAATGCTGCCGCCTGCCCCGGATACAAGCACGGATTTCCCCTGAACCTGGGCCGAAATGGCCGAGTCGTCGAGCGTCACCGGATCGCGACCGAGCAAATCTTCGATCGCCACCTTGCGCATGCGCGACAGATTCACATCGCCGCCGACAATCTCGTATACACCCGGTACGATCTTCGCGGGCAAGCCAATCGACTCACAAAGCAGTGCAATCCGCCGGATTCGCTTGGGCGGTGCATTCGCGATCGTAATGATGGCTTCTTTAATCTGGTACTCGTCTCGTAACTTGGGAATCTCGTCGATGATACCGATGACCTTGATTCCATGGACGGTGGTCCCAAGTTTTGATTTGTCGTCATCGACAAAACCCACGACCCGAAAACCCATTCCGCCGCGTTTCGAGAGTTCCTTGGCGACCATGAGTCCCGCCTGACCGGCCCCGATGAGCAAGATTGCAACGGCTGGTTTGCCATGCCTCACGTGCCCTTTTGATTCTGCACGTTCGCCGATCTGTCGGCGCAGCGCTCGAACCCCCGCAACCCCCATGAAGGCAAGAACGGTGTCGATTGCAATAACCCCAAACGGAATCATCGCGCTCCGATAGTAGGTGGTCGAACTGAGCCATCGCGGCGCAAGGAGTCGGGTGGCGAGCAACGCGCCGGCCGAGATCAAGATGGCTTGCAATATCCACGTGATTTCACGCAGGCCGATGTAGCGCCATGAAAAACGAGGTATTCCGAAGGCAGAGATTACCGCGTATTGAAACGCCACGACATAAGGCAGCGACGTGAACAGCGGCGACATCATCATCGGCGGAATGTCCCAGTCGAAGCGGATCACAAACGCCCCCAGGAAACTCAGCCCGAGCACGACGAGGTCAATAACGACCTGGGTTGAACGCGAAAGCAGGTATCTCACGGGTGGGTTGAGGTGGGTACCCGGGCCATCCTACCTCCCCGAGGGTGGAGCGCAACTGGCCGAGTGAAGACCGAAACGCAATGCTACCTGTTATATTCCCGGCCAGAATGGAATCGTTCCCGCCCTGGCCTCACTTTGGCCCCGATGAAATTGAAGCCACTGCGACGGTCTTGCGTTCGGGAAAAATAAACGCCTGGACCGGGGAGGAAACGGGTCGTTTTGAAAAGGCATATGCCGCCTACTTGGGTGTGCCGCATGCCATCGCCCTTGCGAACGGAACGCTCGCGCTGGAATTGGCATTGCATGCGCTCGGGATTGGTCCGGGCGACGACGTGTTGGTCACACCGCGTTCCTATGTGGCGTCGGCCACGTGCGTTGCCCTCTGCGGCGCACGGCCGGTGTTTGCTGACGTCGATTTGGATTCACAAAATGTGACGGTTGCGACCCTGCGTGCGGCACTAACCCCATCCACGCGGGCCGTAATTGTCGTCCACCTGGCAGGTTGGCCCTGCGACATGCCAGCCATCATGAAGTTCGCCCGCGAACACAGCCTGAAGGTGATCGAAGATTGCGCCCAGGCGCACCACGCGGGAATCGAAGTCGATGGGCACATGCAGTTGGCCGGCTCGTTTGGCGACGTGGGTTGTTTCAGTTTCTGCCAGGACAAGATCCTTTCCACCGGCGGCGAAGGCGGCCTGTTTGTCACGCGCGACGAAGCGCTGTGGCGCAAGGCTTGGGCCTACAAGGACCACGGCAAAAGTTACGAGGCGGTATTCGAACGCCAGCACCCACCCGGATTTCGGTGGGTAGTCGAGGGCTTTGGCTCGAACTGGCGATTGACCGAGTTTCAATCGGTGATTGGTCGCATCCAGCTTGGAAAATTGCCGGAATGGTCAGACAGACGAAACGGCAACGCGAAGATTTTGCAGGAGGCCATTGCCAGGATCCCAGGGATCCGTTGCCCCGTACCTCCGGCGGAGGTGAGACATGCGTACTACAGGGCATATGCGTTTGTTGAGCCTGAAAAACTACGACCGGGCTGGAACCGCGAGCGCATCTTGAAGGAAGTGGGTGCCGCTGGGTTCCCCTGTTTCGTGGGGTCGTGTCCGGAGATCTACCTTGAGAAAGCGTTCATCGATCACGGATTCGCTCCGGCCGAACGGTTGCCGAACGCAAAATTACTCGAAGAATCCAGCCTGGCCTTTCTGGTTCACCCCACGATCGACGACGACACGATGCGAAGGTATTCGAATGCGGCGGGGCGCGTGTTGCAAGATGCGATGACGCTGCCGTAGTTATCCAGCGGCGCTCATTTGGGGTCGCTTTGTACGCAATCGGCCTCGAACCTTTACCAGCATACCCGTCGTGAAGTCCCAGTATTCGGCACCGAGAATGCGCGCAGAGCCGAACCGAAAGACTAGGGCTGCGCCGGTTACAAAAGCCAACACGCCAAAGGCCAAAGTCACAACGGAAGGAAATCCCATCGTTCTGCTCAAGCGTGTGACTCCATACACGGCAACACTCGTTGTCACAAACATGATGAGAGCTCCCCTGCAAGGGATGAGCGCATCTCCAATCGATACGCCAAGTTGACGTGCACCAATCGGAATCATCAGAACGTATTGAACGCCAATGGCCAAACCAACGCCACAGGCCGATCCCGCCAAACCGTACGACGATCCCCAGTAGGCACCCGCCAAAACGTTGATTGCATAGATCGCTTGCGACAGGGCCAAAACGGCGACACGTCCGCCCGCTCGAATGGTCGTCGAACCCACCTTGTAGGCGATGCGAAAAAACATGACCGGTGCCAGGATCTGCAACGGGCTGACGACCCCAATCCACCTCGACCCAAGCAAAAGTTCAACGACTTCGGGCGCAAGAAACGTCACCAGCGCCGACAAAGGCAGCGCGACGACGGCGACCGAAAGCAGCGCCATACGAAAGGTGGAACCCAAGGCGGCTTTGTCGTCCTGAACGCGCGATAACGCCGGAAAAAAAGCCCTATCGAGGCTATCGACCAGTGCCGACGGAATCGCCAAGAGGGAATATGCCCGGCTGTAGAGTCCAAGCGCAGTTGACCCTAACGTCAACCCAACGATGAGGTTGTCGCCTTGGAGTGCAACCGCGTTTGCAATTTTTGCGACCGTGAACCCACCGCCAAAATTCATTAGCTCGCGAGCGGCGTTCATTGAAAACCCTTTGAGAATCGACACTGGCCTTCGGGCAAGAAATAGAACGAGTTCAAGAAATGCTCCGACAACCGTTCCCAAAACAAGTGCCCACGAACCGTAACCGAGCAAGCCAAGTACAATCGATACACTTGCCTGTCCGAACACAAACGCACCAAGTTGAAGAACCGCAACTTCTCGCATCCTCAACTCCCGCATCATCAACATCGCAGGAATCGTGGCAGGCGCTCGAAACAACAAACTTACCCCAAGCAATCGCATCGCTCCGCCAATTTCCGCAATGTTGCGATAACGCGACCATGGATCCGCCACGACAGCGAGCACCAAACAAGCGAACAGACCGGAAAACACGGTCAAGATGAGAGCACTCGATTCATGTCGAGCGTCGATCTCTTTTCGTTGCACGAGAGCCGAGCCAAGCCCAAGTTCAACCGCGACGGTGATAAGCGCCATCAACGTGGTAGCTTCAGCAAACACACCAAACTCTGCCGGAGCGATGAGCCGGGCCAGCACGATCATGAGTCCGGCCTTGAGTACGTTGGTGGTGATTGCACCCCCAAAAAGCCAAAGTCCACCACCCATCGACCGCTTTACGAGCTCGGCCGATTCAGGTGAACTGCGTTGCTCAGACTGCATCGAAATCGCTTCGGCGTCCCGTAGCGAACACCTTGAATCCTCGACCCAGTGCCGTTTCAATAACCGACGACGGCATTGACGACCAAGTAACGATCTTCCGAAACATTTTCTTCGAAGAAGACTCGGATTCGATCGTGCCTGACGAGGGTCGTATTGAATTTCCGACCGGGCTGGGCGCGCGAAAAGACTTTATCGATTTTACGACAACGTCCATCGCAACGGGAAGTGCGTAACCGTACTCGAATACCTTTGTGTCGACGTCGACAAAACCAGCTACGTTAAGGCATTGAGTGAGCGATGCCTCGTTGAATCTAAAGAAGTGGTGCGGGGGAAAATCTGATTTCATCTGATTTGCGAACAGACGGTGACGATTCGGAACTGTCACCGTGATTCGACCATCCGGCTTCAACAGGGAACGCAACCACTTGAGCACAGACAACGGATCGGGAAGGTGTTCAATAACGTCAAAAGCTGTGATGTGGTCAAACATCAAACCGGAATTCTTTTCGACGAACGCCTCAATCGACTGGCAACAGACCCGATCCAATCCGCGCTGCTGCGCACGTTCGACGCTTATCGGATCGAAATCGATCCCCCATCCCTCGTACCCTCGTCGAACGGCTTGTTCCAGAAAGTGGCCGGAGCCACATCCCATATCGAATATCCTGCCAGGCTTCTCATTTGCAAATCGGTTCCAAAAGAACTGAAATCGGGCGTCTTTCTCTGCAGGATTACCGCCTGCATGGATGGCTTTGTAGAGCGACATGCCTTCGTTTGCGTAGTATTCAGGGTCGCCACCGACCCGTGGGTCCCAATACTGGACGTCACACTCCAAACAGTGAAACAGCGTGTACTGTTGACCTCGATTATTGTGCGATTCGACACCGGATCGACGGTTTCTGCCGCATATCGGGCAAGACCGATCCGGGTTCCCTGGTGAAGAGGCTGTTGAAGATTCTGGCATGTTCGGGACCGAATTATAATATCGACTCGAAGATATCCTCGTACTGCCGGGTCACCACAGCGGGACTGAAATCGCCAGATCGAATCCTCGCAGCGCGACCCAGTCGCACCCGCAAATCGTCGTCCCGGGCAATACGTACCACGGCATCCGCCATCGCCGAAGGATCACGCACCGGCACCAGCAATCCACTCTTGCCGTCATCCACGATCTCTTCCGGCCCATAGGGGCAGCGTGTGGAAATCACGGCGGTCCCACAAGCCATCGCCTCGACCAAAACCATGCCAAGGCCTTCAAACACCGAAGACAGAACAAACGCATCCGCCTTCGCCATCAGTTGAAATGGATTCTCGACAAATCCGGGCATCGTCACGATGCCTTGCAAGCCAAGCTCCCGAATCCGTGCCTCGAGCTTCGGCCGAAGCGGTCCCTCGCCCAGAATCGTCAACGTCAGAGGCACCTGCGCCCGAATCAAGGGGACTGCGTCAAGCAAGTACTCGAATCCCTTTTGATCGACAAGCCTGCCGCAGGCGATGAGCTTGAAGGGTTCGCCCTCTCGCCTGCTCGGCGTTGGACCTACCTCAATCGTATCCATGCGCGCATCCAGACACGCATTGTAGATAACCTTCGTCCGGTTCCGCAGCTTGGGGACAAGGGTCGTCAGATCGCGGTCCACACCCTTCGAGATCGAAACCACCTGAGTCGCCTGCGGAAAGACGGCCTTGATAAGCGGCAGCATCACGCCCTTTGCCACCCTGCCCGTGAGCTTGTGCACGATGGATGGCGGTGCCTGAACGGTCAAGACCGTCTTCGCTCCCGAAAAAGAAAGCTTTGTTGCGAGCACTGCCGCGATGTTCGTATCGTCGTTGCCGCTACAAATAATGTCTGGTTTTCGTCGTCGAATCAGCGCCGCGAGGCTTGGTACCGATAGTGCCTTGCGAACGGTACTCGACTTCAGTTTCACCAGTTCCGAAACCGCGTGGACGGGGATATCGGGTGACAAAAGTTTCTCATACGTACCACCAGGAAAGACGACAGCGAATTCAGGCAGAAACCGCGCGCGATCCAGCGCATTCGCCACACGAACAAGATGCATTTCAGCCCCGCCACCGTCAAGGCGGCTCAGGAAAAAAAGGACCCTCCTGGGATCGCTCACGAGGGGTTCCGCGCGTCCAAATGGTGATCCATCGATCTACCCGGCCGTAGCGCCGTCGCTGGATTCGTTCGCGGAGTAATAGCGGTAGTTGTAGTAGCGGTAGTATCCGAAGGATCGGCTGCGTTCGATATCCACGTCGTTTAGAATCACACCGACGATCGTTGTTCGGACAGCATCTAGATGCTGCTTGGCCCGGGCCAGCGCATCGCGATGGGTTTTACCAGAGCGCGCGACCAGCAACGTTCCATCGACAACCCGGGACAAGATGGCCGCGTCGGTCACCGCCAACAGCGGTGGTGAATCGAATATCAGTCGATCGTATTTCTCCGTGAGCATCTGTACGACCTGCTTGAACCTGTCGGACTGCAAAAGCTCCGACGGATTGGGAGGAAGCGGCCCACAGGGCAACACAAACAGGTTGGGAAGATCGGTTGCGACAACCACGTCCTCCACCTTGGCGTTTCCCAGAATCAGATTCGAGACGCCTTTTTCGTTGCCGACAGCGATGATCTTGTGAACCCTTGGCCGACGCATGTCGGTGTCGATGAGCAACGTCCGATGTCCGCCTTGAGCCATGACGATTGCAACATTGACGCTGGTCATCGTCTTGCCCTCGACCGGATTGGAGGAGGTGACCACAAAGGTCTTCAGCGGTCGATCCGGCGAACTAAACAGGATATTCGTTCGCACCACGCGACAGCTTTCAGCCGCAGTGGAGTTGGCATTTTTTACAATAAAAAGTTCGCTGGCCTTGGAAGGCTTTTCATTGTCGAGGCCCCGAATGGATGGCACGAAACCAAGGAACGGAACCCCGAGTGTCGACTCGACATCCTCCTGGGACACGATGGTGCGATCCATCATCTCGAGACCGAACGCGTATCCGAGTCCAAGCAACAGCGACAGTGCAACACCAAATGCGACCACCATTTGAAGGTTGGGCTCAACAGGACGTGAGGGCGCAAGCGCAGTGTCCAGAATACGAATGTTGTTTGCCTCATTCTGGGCCTGCAAGCCGCTCTCGTTGAATCGCTTGATCAACGTGTTGTAGACCTCTGTTGCATCATGCGCTTCGCGCACAAGCCGCTTGTAATCGATTTCGAGCTTATTCAACTGCATCGCTTCGGCAGTCAGCTTGGAAAGTTCTGAGTTGTACCGCTTCTCTGCGTTGCCGAGCCCCTGTGACTGCACGTCCATAAACGTCAAGATGCCTTCAGCCTGCCGATCTAGATCACGCTTGTAACGCTCGATTCTCGCGGTAGTTGCAGCAACCTCGGGATGCTTGTCGCCGTAACGCTGGCTCAACTCAACCAGCTTGCGCTTGGCTTCCAGATATTCCTTACGCAACTCAACAAGCGGCAAGGAATCGCTATCGGTACCCACGTTGTTCTCAACCGAATCCGTCGTGAGCATGCCCGTCATGGCACCTCGACGCGTCTCAACGTCGATGCGTTTCTTGCGCGCTTCGGTCAACGCACTCGAAAACTCCTGCAGCTGCGTGGTCAGGATGTTTTGCTTATCTTCCAGCGAGGTCGAAAGAATGTTGTGTTCAAGACGAAATTTGTAAAGCGCCGTTTCCGTGTCGCGCAACGCCTTGCGAGCCGAATCCAACTGCTCGGCCACCCACCGGGTTGCCCCCTGGGTCACGTCCACCCGATCACGTACGTTCTGTTCGGTATAAACCTCGGACAATTGATTCGCGAGCTGTGCGGCAAATGCGGGATCTTTGTCTCGAATGCCGATGCTGACGACGCGGCTGTCTTTGACAGGTACAACCCGAATGGCAGCACGTAGCGCGGCGGCCGCTCGCGCTATCTTGCTCCGATCATCCAACTTCTGCGCCGACGGCCCCAGCATTCGGGGATCCGTATGTAAACTGAACCGTTCCACAACCCGTTCGCTGAGCGAGCGACTTTGAATGATTCGAAACTGGGTGTTGTAATAGTAGGTACTGTTGGCGAGTGATCCCGCCGCTCCGAGCTCCACCACGTCCGTCATTCCCGACAGAATCTTGGGTGCCTGTGGGTCGATGATGACCGAGACCTGCGCCTCGTAAACCTTGGGTCGCGACGCGCCGTAGGCCACGACCGCCGCCAGGGTTGCGGTCGAGATGGCGAGCGTCGACCACTTCCGCTTCGCAACCACGCGGAGGTGGCGAAAAACATCGGTGTTCGGAGCTTCCGATGGATTGCCTGGGTTGTCGGTTTCAGAGGCCAAAACGGTGCGCAGCTTAGCACGAGCATTTCCCTGCTGACGGGCGCTGACCTTTGTTGTACGCTCACCCCCTGGCGCAATGCAGCGTGAATGGGTTCGATTGTCCGACAGCCTTTCAACCCTCCTGACCCTGGTGCTTGTTGCGGCGTCGCCGCTCGCGATTGGGACGGTTCACGCGGCGACAAAGGCCACGGCTTTTGGCCTGTCCGGCTTGATTTTGGCCCTCGTGCTGGTGGGCTGCTCGCTGGGAGACAAACGGGCGTTTGTTCCGATCTTTGCCTGGGTACTGGGCCTCCTGTGCCTCGGCGCTGCGGCCCAGTTGATCCCGCTTTCTACGAGCGTCCACCTCGCGTTGTCGAAAGCTGGAGATGCCATCTTTCAGTTTGCCGCAGGCACGAAGGACTATCCCGCGCGACCTTTGAGCCTTGACGCACCCGCGACGCTCGGCGAGCTCGGCAAACTCACCGCGTATCTTGCCTTCTTTCTCGCGGTTGCGATTCATTTCCGCCGCCCCTCGCGGTCGCGATTGTTGTTGCAGGTCTTGGTCGCAACTGCGCTCGGCGTTGCACTCATCGGAGTCGTACAGGCAGTCTTTGATCCCGATCGCCTCCTGTTTTTCTACCAGCCGACTCGCAGCTTTGGCGTCTGGGTTCGTGGTACGTTCGTCAACGCCAATCACTTCGGTGCGTTGATGTGCCTCACAGCCCCGGTTGCCCTGAACCTGGCACTTCAAGGCCGCTCGCGAAAAGAGACGGCCCTGTGGTTGGCGGGGTGTTTGCTCCTCAATATCGCAACAGTTGCGTCCCTGTCTCGAGCCGCCATCGGGGCACTCGCGATAGCTGAGGTTGGCGTGGCCGCGACCTTTGTCCTCTTGCGCGGACGAAACGCCGTTTCTCTGGGAAGAACCTTGGGCGTGATCGCATTCCTGTCGGCCGGTCTTTTGTTCGCAAGCATCGCCACCGTAGACCACATGAAAGCGATCGATTTTTCGTTCTCGGCAGAGCGCGACAACCCGCAATCCAAACAGTTCGCCTGGCGCAACAGCATCCCCATGATTCGCGACTTTGGCTGGACTGGATCAGGGCGTGGTGCGTTTGAATCGGCGTTCGGACGATACAACACCGAAGGTGGCAAGGTTACGTATCCCTGGATCGAAAATACGCCCTTGCAGATCGCCATCGATTTCGGGCTGCCTATCGCAACGATCGCCTTCGTTCTCCTCATTCTGGCTTTTTGGTCTGCCGCGATGGTGGTCCGGCGACAACCTGAATTCCTTGGCGCACTCGGAGGTCTTGTCGCGCTGTTTCTACACGATTTGGCGGATTTTTCGTTCGAGATTCCAGGGGTCATGCTGCCGGCACTTGCGCTCGCAGGGACTCTTTTTGCCGCGACCCGAGAACGCGCAACCCACCGCTTTTCTGTGTCACCTCGCCACGCCAAATGGCTGTGGCCGATTGCCGTGGTCCCGGTGGCCCTCATCATCCCCAACCTTCGACAAAAGAACATCGATACCGAACTCAAAGAACTCGTTGCGGAGCGTCACCTTCCGAACCACATCGAAACGCGTGCCCGGGAATTGCTTGCCCATCATCCTGCGGACTACGCGATCCCTCTGCTCGCGGGCCACCTGCTCGACTCAGCGCAACACCCCACGGCAATTGGCTGGATCAATCACGCAATGTTCCTGAGCCCGAATCATTCGCGACCTCATCTTTTGGCGGGGCTGTTTCTGGCACGCAACCAACGCCATCGACAGGCACAACTGGAGTTTCGCACGGCCGCAAGCAACGACGCCAATCCCCATCGCGAGATCTGGCCCCGCGCGCTTGAGCTTTTCCCCAACGTCGAGTCTCTGAAGTACATCGTGGGTGGCGAGGTGGCGCTCGCCAACAGCCTTTCCAAGTTTCTCGGCAATCACAACCAACGATCGCTTGCCAAAGGGATAACGCAGCACGCACTTCAGTTGGATTCTAACAACATTCGGGCGATGCAGGATCTTCTGTACTACGAACTTGGCACAACACCATCTGAAGAGGCATTGCGCATCCTAAAAAAGTTGTTGACCCTTGACCAAACCGACAAGACCTTCGAGATCGTTGCGCGGATTCAACTCGCCAGCGGATCGCCGTCCGAAGCGGTTTCGTCGCTAAAGCGCGTTCACGCACGCAACGAGAACCTGCTCGAGCTACGTTGCAAAACCGCGATCGAGTTGGCCCGCGCGGGCAATGCTGGTGAAGCGCGTCGTTTGATGGGCTTGACGCAGGCCTGGGTCCTTTCACCCGGACTCCTCGCGCAAACGCACGATGCGCTTTCACAGATTGAAACACTCGAAGGCAACCCGCATCGCGCCGCATGGGAAGCCAGCCGTCGCGACCATTTGAGGGGAAAACACCCTTGAAACGAGCGATGTTCTTCGTCGAGGTTCCCCACCGGGTGGGCGGTGCCCAGCGCAGCTTGTTGGCGGCGATCCGAGAGCTGCCCACAAAGGGCTGGCATCCGTTCGCAGTGTTTCCCGGCGAGGGCGAATGCGTTCGCATGTTCCGCGACGCTGGCATCGAAACCCATGTGGAACCGGCGCCGGAGCGCGCGTTGATCTTCAACAAGGGTCTGCTCAAGATCTCGACCCGCGAAAAGCTGGAAACCTTGATCACGGATCTTGTGCCCTACTGTCGAACGCTGGCGAAAAGTATTGAGCAATGGGATGTCGACGCGATCCATTTCAACACGATGCGCGGCATTCTGGTGGCCGGGATAGCCGCCCGGATGGCCGCACGACCAACCGTGTTGCATTTCCGAGGCTACATTCCCTTTCGGGGTGCGTACTGGTGGTCTTCGCTTGCGATGGCGGATCGCATCGTCCTCGTTTCAAATGCAATGCGTGAATATTTTCCAGCGGTCGTTGCCCCTAAAATTCGCGTTGTCTATAACGGCGTGAAAGTCGGCAAAAACCTTGAGCGCCCGGTTGCACGTGCACAAATTGCAGCGCGGATTGGCGTTGAGGCCGATCTTCTGAACCATGTCCCCCTGTTTCTCTCGCTATCGTCGCCGGTCCCCCTGAAGGGACTTCACCATCTGCTGGCGGCAGTGAGCGTCGCCAGGACCCAAGGCATCAAGGCCCACTTTGTTCTTGCAGGCGCTCCCGAGGAAGCTGAGTACTACGCGTGGCTTTTGCGTCGACGGGATGAAATTGGACTCACGGATTGTGTCCACTTTATTGGCCACGTATCCAAACCGCTTGATCTGCTCGTGGCGAGCGATTGTCTTGTCTTTCCGTCCATCGCCCGCGAATTCGTGAACACCGGGTCTCGTATCTTTGAAGTGGATGGCGTGGAGGGATTCCCTCGCAGTATCATTGAGGCCATGGCCATCGGCATCCCGTGCATCGCGTCTCAGGTCGGAGGCGTCCGCGAGCAGCTGGAACACGGGGTCACGGGTCTCATCGTCGAGCCGGGGGATGTTGGTGGGCTCGCGGCGGCAATCGTCAAGGCGGCCAGCGATCCTGCGTGGAGGGCTGCTGCGGGACAACGGGCTTCCCTGGTGGCGGCAACTCAATTTTCGCTGGAGGCCGCGGTGACGGGCCTCGCGAGTACTCTCGATGAAGTTGCGTTGAATCGGACGCCCCACCGATGAAGGCAACACCCATCCCCTCAATTCGCCGCGCGCCATCCCCAGCGCTATCCATTGCCGGCTACGCGATCCACATGGAGGTCACGATCCGGCGTCTGCTCTGGCTCGCCTTGTTGGTTGGTGGACCGCTTCTCGCGCCGCTTGTCAACGATCCACAGGTCGGTCAAACCGTTCCGCTTTTGACCACCTTGCTCTGCATTGAGTTGTTTCCGGTGCTCTGGGCGCGCTGGGTAGACATCGCGGCGCCAACGGTGGCGACAAGCGACGTGGGTATTGTCGCCGCGTTCTCCACGGCGGGCATCCTTTCAAACGCAATCACAGCGGGCACGTTCAATGCACCTTTTTTGGGCGGATACGACCAGGACCAGATCGCTTCCGTGGTACAAATGGTCATCTGGGCCAAAATGTTGGGCTCCGCCTCTTACCTGATTGGATTCCATAACCAGAGGCTGACCGACCGTATTTCTCGCTGGTTCCCCGACGTGGCCGATCGACCCTGGAACCATGCACGGCTACGCATTGCGAATGTGGTCTTTTTGGTATTGTTTTTGATCACTTACGTGATCTTCCAGATTCGACTCGGTGTGCCGCTGTGGGATCCGACGCACCTTAAGGAGGCCAAGGCGGTATGGCGCAACGATGTAACCATGAGCTGGATGATGCGCGGCGTACAGCTCATATTCATTCCGGTATTCTTCGCCGTTGTCGAGGCGTTCGCCTCACGAAGAACGGGTCGTATCATCTTCTTCTGCTCCCTCTTCCTGCTATCCGCTTATTTGAATTTTCGACTTGGACAGCGGGGCGTACCCATCAGGGCACTTTTCGGCCTGATGCTGCTCTTTCATTTGCTGTACCGAAGACTTCCAATCGTCGTACTCGCGATCTCAATCTTGTTTGCGATCGAGTTGATGAACTACACGCTCGCGTGGCGTATGGACGAACCCACATCAACTGCACGATTGGCAGCAGACGAAGACTCAAGCACTACCGGTCGGGTCGCCAGTACGTTGTCCGACTACGAAACCGATCGCAACCGGCTGTCTGCATTGACCCTGGTCTTTGCTGAGTTTCCCCGGAACCGAGATTTTGTGCTCGGGCAAACCTGGATAACGTTGCCACTTGCCATTGTCCCGCGCTGGATCTGGGCTGAGAAAACGGAGTACTACAAATGGGGCGATAGCTCCACGATGGCCACACTCGCCCAAGCTCCAATCCCAACGCCACTTGTCGGCCTACTCTACCTAAATTTCTCCTGGTTCGGCATCGGCATAGGTATGTTTTTCTGGGGAGCGTTCCACGGTGGAGCATACAAGTGGCTCAGCCGATCCCGCCGCGACGTAAACGTCGTCCTGCTCTACACCACGATCATTCTCTACTTCTCGCCAACCGACATGGGAATCAGCTCTTTCCTCCAGTATGTCGTTCCGCTTTGGGTAGTGATACGTTTTATTACCAATAAGCCATCACTATCCGCTTCATAGTGGACGTCGTGCCGCCACCAGCAAACTCCCGTCGCCAGCCCAACGTTGCAGTGCCGTTCGGACGCCTCGGGCCAGCCTCTTCTTCAAACTACCGGATTGGTTTGTTCCCCGAAGAGGCTCGTTCGGCAACCATGTCAGCGAACCGAATCCCGCTCTTTCCAACAAATATTCCAGTGTGTTTTTTCGAAAGTAGTGAATATGCAACGGTGACCCCAAAAGGGCACCGGCCAGGCGAGGAAACCGACGCACGATATCCACGGTTCGAGACGTGACGAGCGGAACCTTTACCACCACGTATCCGCCCGGTTTGACCAGAGTTAAGGCCTTCGCGATGAAATCCATGGGGGATTGTAAATGTTCACAAACGTCCCAAAATGTGACCAGATCGAACGGGGACCGATCTTTGAACTCATAGGCCAGAAAATCTCCCGAGTCAGCCATAAGACCACGTTCGCGGCACAACTCGGCTGCAGCCAGGGAAAAATCGAGCCCGAACGTCTTGCATCCGCGTTCGGCTGCCGCGGTGAGAAACTCACCGTTCCCGCAACCAACGTCGAGAATACTGGCAGCAGATGGCAGCAATGGCAGCAGGTGTGAATTCAGGATCGCCCTCACCTTCTCGGCAAAGACCGGATCATTTCGGAACCCCGAGTAATGTCCCCCGTAGTGAGACTCCAGATCGACTGCTCCCTCAAACATCAACGCAAAATCGTGCCCACATGAGCGGCAACGCATTAGTGGCAAGCAAGTCGCCGATCCAATACAGATCGATGAGATCGCAGCACAAACAGGACATCCGAGGTGTTCTGCGGTGCCAATCGGCGAAGAGGAAGGGTTGTTCATTGGGTGGTGACTCTAGAATAGAACAACCCCTCCGAAAACCTTTTTTCCAAGGATTCCAACCGGACGAGTCCTGGTGGTAGATTTCGCCCGACCATGCGATTCATACCCCTCTGGTTACGAGAAGGCATCCAGCGTAGCGATAGTCCGCTGCTACTCGGCGTTTTATTGCTTTACGTCTTCTCGTTACCGTTTCACCGAATCGTTCCCGTATCGACAATGAAGACGTTGCGCCTTTCCGACATCTTGCTGGCGGGTCTCTGGTGCTTGTTTGCCATACGGATCATTCGGAGGCAGACGACCTTGCGGTTGACCCCGGTTTTCTGGGCGGCCCTGATTTACATTGCAACCCTCTCGGTCTCATTGTTACAACCCACCGCACACCTCTCCGGCGCCGTAAAGCTCGCAGCGTACGGCAGTTTTATGATGTTGCCTTTCTTGCTTCCGCACATCATCACGTCGAAGGCTGCGCTCATCGTGACCGTACGCGTTTGGATGGTCGCGACGCTGTTTGCGATCGGGATCGGTATCGTCGGCATCATTGCGTACTACGCCGATCAAGAGGGACTCGGCCGTGAACTGATGTGTGGATACGGAGGGTTGTCGCAAAAAGAGATCTCTTTTCCAAGGGTGTGTTCTCCTTTCACGAACCAGAATATGTTTTTAAACTACCTCATCCCCGGAATCTGCTTTTGGGCGGTTCACGGTGTCAACTGGGTCGGAAAGACCAAAACCTTGCTGATTCTTGCCGCTTCGGCACCCGTGGCGTTGTCGACCATGTCAACCGGCGTGGGTGGACTCGCGATCGCACTGGCCATCATACTCATCCGGCTGGATCCGTTGGGTTTCATGGGCCCACCCATCAGGTTTTTGAAAGCGATCGGTGTCGCGGGCGGAGCAGCAGCTTTTGCACTTTTCCTCACCTTTGCCAGCATCTGTACCTGGGCGCCCCTCGGGCTAGGCGACCTGACCATCGGATCGCGCGACATCAACTTCTGGGATGGTCCGCGACCCGCCATCTGGAACAGCGCAGCACAAACGATCAGGGAAAATCCCATCTGGGGACGCGGCTACAGCGAGATGGTTGCGCATGTGTTTGATCCGCGCGCATTCACCTCGCCCGACAAAATTGCGGATCTGCCCCCCAATGCTTCGTCGTGGCTGGAAGGCCACAACTCATGGATCAACATCCTTGGTCAAGCCGGCGTCGTGGGGTTCGTTGGATTCCTGATCCTCCTCGTCATGATGCTTCGTCCCCTCTTTCTCAAAAATCTACGACAAGAGCTCCCAACGGAAGTTCAGGGATTCGTCACAACCATCGCAGCAATCCTGATCGGAATGTTCGGCTTTCACGCCCTGTTCGGAGCACTTGAGGAAAGCCGCCACCTTTGGGCCATATTCGGTTTGGTATCCGTATTACCATTTCTCCGGACGCAAAAACAGATTCAGCCACCATCGAGCCATCAGATATAACGTTGCATCCAGAGTTCCAGCACCAACATCGCCCACAAGGGCTTGGTGAACGCGTTGTCGCCAGACGAGTGTCGCGTCAACATCTCCTGCACGGCTGCCGGCTTGAAAAACCCCCGCTTACGGACGGTGGATTCTGATAGCGAATCCGAGAGGATCTCTTTCCATTCGTTCCTAAACCAATCGCGCAAGGGTGGCGTAAAACCCTGCTTTCGCCGAGAAAACATGCTTTCGGGGAGATACCGCGCAAGCGTCTTTTTCAACAGCATTTTTTTTGTGAGACCCGCCTTCCCGAATCGCAATCGCATGGGCAGCCCGGCGGCGAACTCTGAAAGCTCCTTGTCCAGAAACGGACTGCGCGCCTCGAGTGAGTGGGCCATCGTCCCGCGATCCACTTTCACCAAAATCCCGTCCACCATCGTGTGCGTCGCTTCAAATAGCAAAGCCGCCGACGTGGGATCCAGATCTGGCAATCCGCGCGAAAACGCCGCGATACGTTGACCTGGTGACTCTCCGCCGAGGCCATCCCTCAGCAATCGGTT
>JAWXBF010000166.1:0-4151 GCA_034439895.1 Deltaproteobacteria bacterium | reverse complement strand
GTCAGGTTGCTAATTTGAGTAAAACCATTCCGTTCTAAAAACAACGCGACTTGCATGCTGCGCACGCCGTGGTGGCAGATGCAGACAATCGGCTGCTCCGCGTCCAGTTCGGACAGCTTGCCGGGGATGGTATTCATCGGCATCGTCAACGCCCCGTCAATATGACAGGTCTCGAATTCCCATGGCTCACGTACGTCGAGTAATACGGGTTTCTCGCGCGCTGCATTCTCGATCCATGCGGCCAGTTCTGGTGTGGTCAAGTTTTGCATCGTTAGGTGTCCCTTCGCGGGCAAAGAAGGCTACCTGCCCGCCCTACACCGACCCAATAGGCTTCTTCCCCCTGGTTTTTGTTTCTGCGCAGAGCACACATCAAAACACCCCTGCCGCATGCGCCTGCTGATCCGCATGGTATGAGCTGCGCACCAGCGGGCCCGATGCAAGCGTTGCAACAGGTTGAGCGTGTTTTGAAAATCCGCACCGGGGCGCGCTTCTTTGTACAAACGCGGAACGGTTTCGATGTTGTGGTTCAACACGTCCGGCGGCGCGGTGCCGAGGATTTCCAACGCAGCGTCGAGGCGGCCACCGAAGTCGGGCGTCAGGATTTCGATATAGGTGTTGGGCGTCAGTGCGCGGATGTGGCGGATGCATTCGACGAAATGGCCGGCGCCGCCGTCGCGCAAATCATCGCGGTCAACCGAGGTGATGACGACGTATTTGAGTTTCATCAAGGCGATGGTTTGGGCGAGGCGTTCCGGCTCGTTGAGGTCCAGCGGGTTGGGACGTCCAGTGCTGACGTTGCAGAACCTATAGCGCCGCGTGCATTTGTCGCCCATGATCATGAAGGTCGCGGTGCCTTTACTCCAACACTCGCCGATGTTGGGGCAGGATGCCTCTTCGCACACCGTCACCAGATGGTTGGCCCGCACGATGTCCTTGATCTCACGGAAGCGGCCCGAGGGTGACGCCGCCTTGACGCGGATCCAGTTTGGTTTGGGCAATCTTTCGGCGGGATCGATCTCGTCGCGTTTGGTCTTGAGGGAACCTCTTTGCTTGTCCGGCGAATGGTGAGTCGCGGTTGTCAACGGCATGGTTTCGGTTGTCATAGCGTCCTGAGTAACCAAGTTAGGCCTCACGCGTCAAAGCAAGAAATTCCGTGCGCAGCGCCAGATTGGGTAGAAGTTCGCCGAGCATGGCTGACGTTATGGTTTCCTCTCCCTGGGTGCGAATGCCGCGGCTTTCCATGCACGTGTGCCGGCAGCGAATTACCACGCCGGCCGCTTTCGGTTGCAGATGCGTCATCAAGGCGTTGGCAATTTGAATCTTGAGCCGTTCCTGCACCTGCAGCCGCTTGGAAAAGAAATCGACCAGGCGTGTCAACTTTGACAGGCCCACTATGTTTCCGTCGGGAACATAGCCGATCGTGGCCTGACCAAAGAAAGGCGCCAGGTGGTGCTCGCAATGGCTATAGACAGGGATGCCTCGTACCACGATGAGTTCGTTGTACTCCTCCGCCCCGTCTTCGAACACTTTTAGACATTCAGCCGGGTCTTGGGCATATCCGGCAGTCCAATGCTTCCAGGCCTTGGCAACGCGGGACGGTGTTTCAACAAGGCCGGCTCTATCGGGGTCCTCTCCCAAACTAGCCAGAAGCCGGCGCCAGTCCTGCTCGGTAAATTGTGGTTCTGACATCTGTGCGTTTCCTGTATGGGTTGCGACCTATAAAAGGGCTTTTTCGATCAGCTGCGCCCACGCGACCTTGTCGCGCTGAGCGAACTCAATGATTTCGGACACGCCCGGACCCAGCACGTCACAGGTCGTTCAAGCCGCTCTTTGTCCGTTCGGCGGGCGAGGTCACCTCGATGTTGAAGTGCCCGCCGCCGCCGTTCACTTCGGCCCATGAATTTGAGCCTCGTCGACCGGCTCGGCCCGGCCCATCACGAGATGCAGCAGATCATTGTCGGGCTGCTCGAGAAATTCCTTGAAAATCCCCATCTGCTGCGCGTCGAGGCGGTCAAGGTGCCGTTCTAGAAATGCAGCGAGGACGAGATCCAACTCGAGCAGGCCGCGCCGACAGTGCCAGTGGATGCGAGCCAATTCGCTCATACCATGCGCTTGACCAGAAGTTCTTTGATCTTGCCTATCGCCCGGGTCGGATTAAGTCCCTTGGGACAAACATCGACGCAATTCATGATCGAATGGCAGCGGAACAGCCGGTACGGGTCCTCGAGATTGTCGAGCCGCTCGTTGGTCGCCTGGTCGCGCGTGTCGGCGATGAAGCGATAGGCCATCAGCAGCCCCGCCGGCCCCACGAACTTATCCGGGTTCCACCAGAACGACGGGCAGGCGGTCGTACAACAGGCGCACAGGATGCATTCGTAGAGGCCGTTCAGCTCCTCGCGGTCCTCCGGTGACTGCAGGCGCTCCTTTTCCGGCGGCGGCGTGTCATTGACGACATACGGCTTGATCGAGTGGTACTGCTTGTAGAACTGCGACAGGTCCACGATGAGATCGCGGATCACCGGCAATCCCGGCAGAGGGCAGATCACCACCGGCTCCTTGAGGTCGGCGATCCGGATAATGCAGGCGAGTCCGTTCTTGCCGTTGATGTTCATCGCGTCCGAACCGCACACCCCCTCGCGGCACGAGCGCCGGAAGGAGAGCGAGTCATCGTGCTCCTTGATGCGCACCAGCGCATCCAGCAGCATGCGGTCGGTCGGCTCCAGGGCAATGTCATAAGCCCGCATGTGAGGCTTGGCGTCGGCGTCCGGATCGTAGCGGTAGATGGAAAAACGCATTCAATGCCCCTCTTTCTTAATAGTCAGCGGTGAGCGGTGAGCTGCGAACCGCGTCACTTTGTTTCTTTCCGCTTACCGCTGACTGCTTACTGTTCACACAATATACCCTCGCCTTCGGCTCAAACGCCTCGACCGTCAAAGGCCTGAGCTTGACCGGCTTGTATTGCGCCAAAACGATGGTGCGTTCACTTCAGGTCGGGCTGCGGCGTGATGCGCAGGTAAGGCTTGACGACCGTGTAGCCCTTCGGGAATTTTTGCTTCAACACTTCCGGGTCCTGCAGTGACGGCACAATAATGACGTCATCACCGACGTTCCAGTTTGCTGGCGTGGCGACGCTGTAGCCGTCGGTCAGCTGCAGCGAATCAATCACACGCAGGATTTCGTTGAAGTTGCGTCCCGTGCTGGCCGGGTAAGTAATGGTCGCGCGTATCTTCTTTTTCGGATCGATGAAGAACACCGAGCGCACCGTCAGGGTGTCGTTGGCGTTCGGATGAATCATGTCGTAGAGGTCCGAGACGGTGTGATCCGGATCAGCCAGCACCGGAAAATCGACGTTGGTGTTTTGCGTCTCGTTGATGTCATTGACCCACAGGGAATGCGAGTCGAGCGCGTCAACGCTGACGGCCAAGACCTTGACGTTGCGGCGCGCGAACTCATCCTTGAGTTTGGCGGTCGCGCCCAGTTCGGTAGTGCAAACTGGCGTGAAGTCTTTCGGATGCGAGAACAACAGGTCCCAACTGGTGCCGAGCCAGGCGTGAAAATCAATGTCGCCGGCCGTCGATTTCTGAACAAAATTTGGTGCGATGTCGCCTAAACGCAATGCCATGATGGTTTTCCTTGGGAATTCTGAACAGGAAGCTCAGCGTTTTGAAGTTCTAGCGGCGGGCGCCCGTGCCCTTATGGAAATCGGCGCCGTTCACGGTCGCGGCGATAAAGCCCGCGCGGATGACGTAATCGCCGAAGCGTTCGCCGTCCCGGCGCTCACCCTTATAAGCGGCGAAGATCGGATCGAGGTTCGCGATGATCGCGCCATGGTCGAGATCGTCGGCGTAGAGCTTGGAAAGCCGCGAGCCGTCGAAGGCGGCACCCAGGTAGGGGTTATAGCGGCCGGGGCCTTTCCCGACCAAGCCGATCTCGGCGACATAAGGCCGGGCGCAGCCGTTGGGACAGCCGGTCATGCGGATGACGATTTCGGCCTCGGCAAGCCCGTGCGCGGCCAGACGCTCTTCCAGCGCGGTGACGAGGTCGGGCAGATAGCGTTCGCTTTCGGCGAACGCGAGCCCGCAGGTCGGCAGCGCGACGCAGGCCATCGCATTGCGCCGCAGGGCCGAGGCGCCGGTCGTGATCCCATGCTC
>JAWXBF010000165.1:0-19670 GCA_034439895.1 Deltaproteobacteria bacterium | reverse complement strand
TCGCTGCCACGGCTTGCTGCCGCCTATCCATCGGCCGTCGCCGCTGTCATGCGATCCTTGTTCGATACCACAGGGGTAGACATCACGGCCTTGCTGGTTGGCCGCACACCAGAGTCTACATCGACGGAGGTGGTGTGATGGTCTACGTTGCTGTCATTCTTGCGTCGCTCGTTGTCTTGGGGGGTGTTCTTGGCTTTGTGATCAAGCGGCTGCTTTACATTTGTCAGCCCAATGAGGTGCTGGTTTTCTCGGGCGGCCAGCGTGCCACCGGTAGCCGAACGGTGGGGTACCGAATTATCAAGGGAGGCCGCGCGCTGCGCATTCCGTTGCTTGAGGCCGTGGACCGCATGGATCTCACGAACATGCCGATTGAGGTATCGGTGAGGGGTGCTTATTCGAAGGGCGGAATTCCGCTGAACGTGCATGGCATCGCCAACGTAAAGATTGCCGGCGAGCAGCCCGTGTTGGATAACGCGGTCGAGCGGCTCCTCGGAGTTGATCGGGGCCGCATCATGTCGGTCGCGAAGGAAACCCTTGAAGGCAATCTGCGCGGCGTGCTTGCCATGCTGACGCCCGAAGAAGTCAACGAGGACAAGATCAAGTTCGCGCAGTCGCTGCTGTCCGAGGCCGAAGACGATCTGCGAGGGTTGGGCATCGAGCTTGACACGCTCAAGATTCAAGACGTCTCAGATGAAGTGGGGTACCTTGACAGCATTGGCCGCCGTCAGTCTGCCGAGGTGCAAAAGCGCGCACTGATCGCCGAAGCCCGCTCCAGATCCGAATCCGCAATACAAAGCGCGCGCAACCGGCAAGAGACGGAACTGTCTCAACTTGAAGCGCAGCTTGGCACACTTCAAGCCGACAACGCCCGCCGTGTGGCGGACGCCCAGACCCGAGGCACCGCTATCATCGCCGAGGCGCGCGGTTTGGTCACAGCACAAATCGCGCGCGCGGAGGGCGAGGTTGAATTGCAGCGCGCGCGCGTCGAGCAAGTGCGACGCAAACTGCAGGCGGACGTGCTTGAGCCGGCGCGCGCAAGACGCTCTGCAATGGAGGCGGAAGCGAAAGGTACGGCGTCGAAAATTGTCGAGCAGGGTCGCGCCACCGCGGCGGCCATGGATGAAATCGCAAACAGTTGGCGCGCGGTTGGCGGGTCAGCACGTCAAGTGTTTCTAATGCAGAAGGTTGATGAGCTGATGCGGATCGTCATGGGCACGATGAGCGAACTGCGCGTTGAAAAGCTGACCCTGCTAGGTGGGTTGGGCAGTGCGGGCGTGGCAAATGGTGACGGCGGTGCATCTGATCTCACGGGCCGCATCATCGCGAGCAATGAGCAGCTGAAAGCTGTTTCGGGCGTGGATCTGCTGCGGGCGGTACGCGATCGGGTGGCAGCGACAGCGACCGATCCGAACAAGGTTTAGACGCCCGGTCGCGTACCGACGACTTGACGCGCACCCACGCGCTGTGCGCTGTAGATGCTGCGCTTTCCTGATAGCAGATAGGCGAACACGCAGACGATCGCGGCGTGCGGGAAAATCGGTGCACCCAGCAATTCCATCGCCATGATCGACAGGGCAAGCGGCGCGTTGGATGCCGCCGCGAAGACTGCCGCAAGCCCAACGCCCGCACCGATTGCGATCGGGATGCCCATGAGTTGACCAAGCGCACTCCCGAGCGTTGCGCCGATGAAGAACAGGGGCGTCACCTCTCCACCAAGGAAGCCGGCTCCGATGGTCACCGCGGTAAACAAGAGTTTCAGGGCGAAAGCGTGAAGCGGCAGGTTGGGATCTTCGAATGAGCGCAAGATCATGGGCACGCCAAGGCCCAGGTAGTCGCTTGTCCCGACAAGCTGCCACAATCCGACGACGACGAGTCCGCCGAGAAACATCCGCCACGGCAACCGTCGCACCAATTTCTCGCCGCGCTTCTTGATGGTGTGAGTGAGCGCGATGAAGGCGTTGGCCACGAGTGCAACGGCCGCCGCAAAGACGAGCCATTTCAGGAAGAGAAGGGGCGACAACGGAAGCGCAGACGCCGCAGGGTAGAGCGTGTGGGTAATTCCGAGTGCCCTTGTTGTGATGTCGCCCACGAAGGATGCAACGAGGGCAGGTACGAGGGCGTGATACTGGATGCGGCCACGCACGATGAACTCAAGACCGAAAATGGCTCCCGCAATGGGCGTTCCAAACACCGAGCCAAACCCACCTGCGACGCCGGCGGCGAGCAGCTGACGCCGAACGTGCTTGCTCACCCGCAGCCGATGCGAGATCCAGTCGGTAAGGCTCGCGCCCATTTGTACGGCGGTTCCCTCCCGTCCTGCGCTTCCGCCAAAGAGGTGGGTCAATACGGTGCCGATGAGCACGAACGGGGCCATCCGAAGCGGAATTTCTGGCCCGTTGTCGTGGATCGTGTCGATGACGAGGTTGTTGCCTGCCTTGATGGCGTCGCCGAATCGTTCGTAGCACCAACCGACGACAAGACCCGCAATGGGAAGCGCAAAAATTAGCTGTTCGTGCCCCGTCCGGAAGTCCGTCGCGCGGTCGAGCAGCCACAAAAAGAGTGCCGAGCCCCCCCCGCAAACTACACCCACGAGCGAGCCGAGCAGAGCCCACTGGCCGAGGGCGACCCAACGTGAGCGTCTCTCGACGTCTCGATCGTTTTGAGGCTCCTCGGCGCTGGTGGGATTGTTCAAACCTAGCAATACTTGTTGAGCAGGTTCTCGAGGTATTCCTGCCGAGCCGAGGCCGTCGGGGCAACTTCACCCTTGCCGATGATGTACTTCTGCAACGACTCGAAGGTGGCCTTGCCTTTTTCGATTTCTTTGCCAATGCCCTTGTCGTAGCTCGCGTAGCGCTTTTCCACGAACCCGCTGAGCTTGCCATCCTTGATGATCTTCTCGGCGATGCGCAGACCGCGGGCCCACGTGTCGATGCCGCAGATGTGAGCGAAGAACATGTCTTCCACATCGTGGCTATCGCGACGAACCTTCGCGTCGTAGTTGAGACCTCCGGTGCCAAGACCCTTCTTGTTTTTCAGAATGATGGTCCAGGCCTCGGCGGTTTCGCGGTAGTCGTTCGGGAACTGATCGGTATCCCAACCATTCATCACGTCGCCGCGATTCGAATCGATTGAACCTAGGGCATCGTTGGCGTCGCAAACGGCCAGTTCATGACAGAAGTCGTGGCCCGCGAGGGTTGAGTGGTTTTGTTCGACGTTGAGCTTGAAGTGCTTCTCAAGTCCGTACTTGCGGAGGAACCCAAGTACGGTGGCGCTATCGAAATCGTACTGGTGCTTGGTCGGTTCGCAGGCCTTGGGCTCGATGAGGAAGGGACCCTTGAAGCCGATCTTCTTGGCGTAATCGACCGCCATTTGAAGGAAGCGACCGGCGTTGTCGGCTTCGCGTCCCATGTTGGTATTGAGCAGCGAGTTGTAGCCTTCGCGGCCTCCCCAGAATACGTAGTTTTCGCCGCCGAGGAACTTGGAGACATCCAACATTTCCTTCACCGCGTTCGCGCAATACGCGAACACATCGGCGTTGGGGCTGGTGGATGCGCCCTGTGCGAAACGGGGATGGCTGAACATGTTCGCCGTGCCCCAGAGCAGCTTCACGCCGGTTGCCTTCTGCAGCGTCATGAGCTTCTCCGCGACGGCCCACAAGTTCTTGTTGGTTTCGCTGACATTGGCGCCTTCGGGAGAAACGTCGCGATCGTGGAAGCAGTAGTATTCAACGCCGAGCTTGGTGATGAAGTCGAACACCACCTCGGTGCGCTTCAACGCCATCTCGAGCGAGTTCGTTCCGTCTTCCCAGGGACGAACGAGGGTTCCGGGTCCGAAGATGTCGAGCGCCGTACCACGGAAGGTGTGCCAGTAGCACACGGCATTGCGCATCCAGTCCTTCATCGACTTGCCGAGGATCTTCGCCTTCGGATCGAAATAGCGGAAGGCGAAGGGGTTGTCCGAGTCCGGACCTTCGTAGCGAATGTCGGGGATGTTCTTGAAATACTGCGTGAATGCCTTGGTCATGGGGCGACGAGGTTAACCGCGCAAGGCTGCCATTCGCAAGCGCACTTTGCGGATGCTGCGGTCGCTTACGGCGAAAGCTTCATGATCTCGACCTTGCGATACTCGATCGGGTGGGTCTCGGCTTGAAGCGCGATGTACCCCGATTTGATCTCCCGCGACTGTCCCTTTTTCAATTTTTTAAGGTGTTTTTGCGCGGGCAGATCCGAATCGTCGAACTGCGCACCGTCATAGGACATCACCTCTTCCCCGTTGACGAAATGCTTGAACGAGGCACCCCGAACCTCCACCTCGATCGTGACCCACTGGTCACCGCGGAAGGTTTTGGATGACGAATTTGTACAATGTTCCTTGTGCAACTGTCCATTCATCACGACGTGGGTGGATGGGGTGCAAAGGTTGCCGGTGCTGCGCTCACCGGTCTCTTTGCCTCCGAGGAACTGCACCTCGATGGAAACCGGAAACTCCTGCTTTACATCCATCGTTTTCGGAGCGGGGCAGTGCAACATGGCGCCCGCGTTGCGGAACGCCCACCCGGGGCCATCCTTGACCTGCTCGCCGACGAATCGGTATTCGACCCGCAGGCGGTAGTTGGCAAAAGGCTTCTTGTAGAACAGGTGGCCGAATTCGCCACTGAACTTGTCCCATTTGTCATACGAAACCTTGAGCACGCCATCCTCGACCCGGAACGTGTTCCTGTAGTTGACGCCGAGCTTTGAACCTGTGAATTTTGGCGTCCAACCTTTCATGTCCTTGCCGTTAAAAAGCGATACCCACTTTTCTGCCGTGGGCGCGGGCGCCTTATCCTCGGCGAAAGCCGGGGTGGCGCAGAGGATGGGAAGAATCAGGGCCAAGAGTCTCGGTGCGTTGAACATGGGTAGGCAGTATCGCACCATGAAAGCCCCGGTCGAACGCATTCGCGCAAAAATAAAGTGTGCGACCGAGGCGATTTTGCCCTGTCAGCAGGGCATGAAGCACACGCGCTGGTTGATTCCTTTCCTGGGTCTGATGGGATGCGATGGCGTTCCCGCCGAAGATCCCGTCGACAATTCCGTTGGCGAAGCCACTGCCGCATCCCTGGCGCCGCCACCCGCCGAGTACGTGGAGGCAATCAAGAAGATCAAGGCCGATCGGACGCTTGATAAAGACAAGGCTGTTCGTTCGGCGCAGGAACGGTTTGGCCTGTTGTCGGAGGACGCCATCGAATCGCCAAGGTCCGAGCTCGTCAAGCCGCACCTGTCGAATTACGAATCCGGCTTTCCTGCTCCCACCTACGTTTGGACGACGTATTCCAACGCGACGCAACTTTCGAGCAACGGAATCCGTCTCAGGATCAACATCAAGAAGCCGGGGAACATCGTGAGGGTCACGGCCGATGCGATCGGAAACGCCGATCCGATGCTCTTTCTCATTCAATTCGACGATCCGAAGTACAAGGCGACGGGTGTCGAAAACAAAACGGCGCAGAACACATTCAAGATTCACGCCTGGAATGATGATACCAACGGCTTGAGTTCGAGCATCACGTGGAATTCGGGAGCCGAAGCTGGCTACTTCAGTATCGTGTCGGCTCCGTGGCTCGACAGCACCCGCGGGCGAACGATCATTCGTTACACACAGACACCTCCCGACGGAAATTGCGGTGTCAACAACGAGTTCTGCGACAGCTACACCACGACGGATCCCAACCTGGACCCTCTGGGTGGCGGCGTCGTTCGAGCCAAGGGTGATTTCTTCGGATCTACCTCCACGCCCCCCACGCACACCTTCGACCCGGTCTTGTACGCGTTCAAGGTGTCTCAAATGATCGGCGTTCATAACGATAACAACGGAAGCCAGGATCCGGCAATCCGGGTGCGCGGATTCTCGATCGATCGGGCAAGCGTCTACGACTTTGTGTACACCACCTCCACCTACGGTGGGCAGGGCACCGTGGCGCACCATGAAGGAATTGCCTACGATTTCAGTACGGCCTTCTAGCGAACCGGGCACCCCGAGGTCCCGCAAAAAAAGTGAAGCCGCGCGACAAGTCGTTGTGGAACAACGCGTAGCACCTGATGTAAATTGCTTGTCACGGCCGCAGAGCGGCCAAGGAGAATCACATGGCCAAGGGACAAGCAAAACCAACTCAGGGAACCAGTAACAAGCCGAAGCTCTCCACCAAGGAGAAGCAGGCCAAGAAGAAGGAAAAGGTCGCCAAAAAGTAGGCACCTGGCGTCGGCCATCGAGGTTGCGGGTGTCGCAGTCTTGTTGGCCGACGCCCCTTTTCGCGTCTCGGGGCCAGAAATATTTCGTTTTCGCACACGAAATCCGGCTGGGCTGGCCACTCAGATAGCAACATGATGGGTATCACCACTCGGTCGGACCGACGCTGGCTCGTCGGCGTTCCACTTTTCTTCGCGGTCGGCTGTTCTGGTTCCATCGCGGGGGAAGGGGGAAGCAATGTTGGGGGCAGCGGTTCGGTCGGCGGAATGAATGAGAAACCGGGTACGGGCGGTACCACGGCACTCCCCGCACCGGTAGGCGCTCGAAGCTTTTTGGCCCTGAGGCCCCTTACCCGGGTCGAGTACAACAACACCGTCCTCGATCTTCTCGGTGACACGGCCTTCGCCGGCGACGCGTTTCCATCGGAATCGGCCGCGTCGACCGGGTTTGCGCAAGTGCAAAAAGTGGATGAGGTCAATGTCGGATTGTATTTCGACGCTGCCGAAGCCATTGCGAGCCGTTCTGTAACACGGCTTCCTTCGCTTTTTGGCTGCGACCCGGCGGGCAACGCCGAAATGGATTGCATTTCACGTTTCGTCTCAAGCTTCGGTCGACGGGCCTATCGACGTCCCATCACCGCGGAAGAGATCGCCGAATACCTCGCGTTCTACAAAAACGAACTGCGCGGCACCCTGAAACTGAGCGCTGGCGACGCGTCGAAGGCACTTGTCGCGACATTCTTGCAATCACCCTTCTTTCTCTATCGATGGGAGAACGCGTGGAACGCCGAGAAGGATGGTTCCGGCGTGCGCCTGGGCGCTTTTCACCTGGCATCGCAATTGTCGTACTTCATCTGGGCTTCGATGCCGGATGAAGAACTGATGAAAGCGGCGGAAAACAACGAACTGAACCACACCACGCAGATCAAGACTCAAGTGCGACGGATGCTTGCGCACGTCAAGGCCGAGCGTTCCGTTGCGAGCTTCGCGGAACAATGGATGGGTGTCAGCGCTCTATCGGGGGCGTTGCGTTCGCAGGCCGGATGGGATCCAATCCTGGCCCGCGCGATGGTTGTCGAGATTCAAAGATTTGTCTCGGATACGCTGCTGGTGGGCGATGCGACGCTTGAGACCTTATTCAGTTCACGACAATCCACCGTCGGCGGGCCGCTGGCGGCGCTATACGGGGTGGGGGACAAGGCGGCACCGTCTCGTTCGATCACGCTGCCCGACACCGAACGCAGGGGTATTCTCACCCTGGCAGGCGTCATGGCGGCCCATTCGGACGAGAACGAATCCAGTCCGATCCTTCGCGGTAAATTTATTCGGGAGCACGTCATGTGCGATCTGATTCCGCCTCCACCGGGAGATGTTCCCGATCTCGATCCACCGCGTCCGGGCCTGTCGAAGAAGGAACGATTTGCCATGCACCGTATGGGAGCTTGCAGCGCGTGTCACGAATTGATGGATCCGATCGGTTTTGGTTTCGAGCACTACGATAACGTTGGAAAGTTTCGTGTGACCGACAACAACGCACCCGTTGACTCGACCGGCTCTGTATCGAATCTCGATGGCAATGATCAGACTTTTGCTTCGGCGCTCGAGCTCACGGGTTTGTTGGCGAAAAGTCCGCAGGTCGCGGAATGCTTGATGCGGCAGTTCTTCCGTTTTGGCCTGGCCAAAAACGAAGGTGACCGTGACGAGGATTCGCTGTCCGAAATCTTCGCGGGTTTTCGCAAAGGCGGATTCGATATCCGCGAAATGCTGGTCGCGTTATTGACCTCAGAAATCGTCACACACCGAATGCCGAACGCAGAAGAGGTCCTGCCATGAGCCGTTTTCGTTTTGATCGTCGCACGTTTATTGCCGGCCTTGGCATCGGAGGCGGCGTGGTGCCGATGTTGCCGTCGCGCAGTTTCGGAGCGACACCCACTTCGCCTCGGCGCCTCGTGGTTATCTCGGTGCCGAATGGTTACACGGCAGACTACTTGCCCGAGGTGGTTGCCGGTGGCTGGCGAGCGCGGGACACCGAGTTTTCGCCCTTGAAGGTGATTGAGCCCTGGAAAGATCGTTTGACGATAATGGGTGGTGTGAACGTTCAGAACGGAATCGATACCGCGCGGGACGTGAAGAAGGACCCGAACGCCTCGATAGGCGGTCACGCGATATTGCCGTTCATTTTGACCGGCGCCAAGGGAATGGCAGGGCCACCGATTCCCGATGGATGGAGTTTGACGGCAAGCCATCCTTCGATCGATCAGTTCGTGGTTCAAAACGTTCCCGAGATCAAACAAAGACCGTTTCCGTCTTTGGTCCTTCGACCCGTTCGTATGTCGGCCGGTGGCTACGGCAACAATCCGCTTTCCTATTCGGGCAAGACGGCCGATGGCAATAGCCACAACGCGCCGACCATTCGCGACAACCCGCTCACGTTGTTCAATGATTTGTTCGGAGGCAACCTCGACACGGCGGCACTCGACAAAATTCGCGCGCAGAAGAAGAGCATTCTCGATTTCACGTCAGGGCAGTTGAAACAGCTGCAGGCCCGTGTTGGTAAAGACGATCGGCTCCGTTTGCAGAACCACCTCGACGGCGTGGCTCAATTGGAAAAGCAGATCGCAATGGTAAGCAATGCCTGTCGCAAACCGACACAATCGGCGAGTGACATATGGACCGATCAGCAGACCAACCCCAAGATGGATCTGGTCATGCGGACGCAAATCGACATGACGGTTGCGGCGATGGCCTGCGATCACACGCGGGTTGCCAGCCACCTGTGGGTTCAATCCAACAACAACACCGTTGTGTTCCCCTGGCTTGCCGACAAGATCCCTTCGCTGAACGAGACTTGGACCGGAGGCGAGACGGCGGGTTCCGGAAACAACCTTCGCAACCACCACACGATCGCCCACAACGAGGGGCAACTGAAGCGGGAGAAGAACCTGATCGACCGCTTCTTCCTGGAAAACTTTGCGTATTTTATCGACCGTCTGTCGAGCACGCTCGACGCCAACGGACGACCCATGATCGAGAATACGCTCTTGCTCTACACCAACATGCAGCGTTCGGGTGGAGGGCATCAGACCGATAACTTGCAGTGGTTCCTCGCCGGAAACAGCA
Source organism: Deltaproteobacteria bacterium (assembly GCA_034439895.1). Lineage (GTDB taxonomy): Bacteria > Myxococcota_A > Polyangia > Fen-1088 > Fen-1088 > JAWXBF01. The sequence continues at coordinate 10,326 of JAWXBF010000165.1, read as the reverse complement.
ACGGTTACTTCAAGCAAGGGCGTTACTTGCCCTGGCTTTCCGGTACCGCCAATCGTACGGCGCCAACCAACGGATTGTTTACCGCCATCGCGAATGCCATGGGCTGTCCACCGGCGGACAGCTTCGCCGATCCCACATACGGTGGAGAAGCAACCATCCTGCGATCCTGACGGCGGTCAAGGCTCGGATAGGTGCAGAAATCGTACCGAATCATTCAGCATCGTCGTGACCACGATGCGGTTGGCACTGCGGGATTTAACGGTTACCTCAATCGACCGTCCGTCCATCGGATCGCTGGCCTCGACGAGCACGTCGTTTCCGCGAACCCCTTCGATCACGAGGTCGTATTCCCGCTCCGGAAGATCAAAGCGGAATGCTGTTCCGGGTGCGTGTTCCTGCATCAAGTCGCGCGTCATCACGTAGGTTGCGGCGACGAATTGAGTGTCGCTTTTTTGGAAAGGGAAAAACGCCACGGCGTCGCGCCGTGCCAGATCCGGAAAAGCCGTGGTGCCATTGCCTTTCAGCAAAAGGCTGGCGTCACACCCGCGAACGCCGATAAACGAGAGATTGCGAGACGTGGCAAAAAGACTGGGTCCATCAAACGCAGCACGAAATCGTGAGAGCGCCTGCAAGATGGGACCGCCGGTCGGATCGTTGTGATCGATCAGAGCCAACTCATCCTCGGGTGCGTAGAAGTAGAGGGCGCTGGCACCCTTTGATACGTAGGCGGACAGCGTTCGCAATACCGATTTGGTCTGAAATCGAACGCGGTCGGCGTCGGACCATCCGGTCGGTGCACTCGTACCGCTTCGAGGGCGCGTGCTCACCGCTGTAATCCAGACCGCCGGTGGCACCTTCGCACCGGGTGGGCCAACGTTGCGTCCGTGTGCGACCCCATTTTCGTCGAGAGTCGTGATGGGTGCAAGATCGCGTATGAGCTGTCCGGGACGCCGGGCGGCGTACGGCAAGATCGCGGTCAGGGGCAGCTCGGGAAAAAGAACATCGTAGGTGGGTGAGAACGCTTCGATCCAGACGCCATTCGAGTCTCGGTGTCCGGCTGGGGCTCCCGTTGCGTCAAGTGCTCTCGCCGTCTCAAGGGTCGCCTCGTCCGGAAAACGCATCGTTTTATTGCTGATGTGGCGATCCAGGGCGGTGATACCCGGATCTTCGGTGCTTGAGGCGAAGGACCAATCGGTGTTCGCAAAGCCGTTTCCGATGCCCATTCGTGCAAGCGAAAGACCACCACTGCGAAACATGGCGGTCGTCCGTGTCACGATTGCCCGTGCGATGGTTCGGACATCAAGATTGGAGTCGATCGGAGGGTCGTAATAATTGTTGATGTTCAGGAAGCGCGAACCCGTGACAAGTTCGTTCCACAGTTCGATGTCAAATTCATCGTCACCGAGCGTGGTCTGAGCGATCGCGACGACCGACCGAACGAAGGCCAGCCAGCCAGATAGCGTGTCTTCAAACGTTGGGTTGGGTTGGCCGCCGGCAAGGATCGGCTTTGTCCAGGGTGAAAAGGCCAGCGTGGATACATCGTGTTCACCGCTTGCCAGCGCGACGGGCAACGGCCGAGACAACGTTGCATTGCCGCTGCTATCGACGATTGTAATCAACACTTCTGCGGCTATGTAGCCCGTCAGTTCGTCAAATCCGGTTCGCCCGGGAACAATGCGCGCAACATCGCCAGCGGAAATCTTGAGGGTACGCGCGCCTGCCGGCGCCGCTTCGATCACGTTCAGACGCCACGGTATGAGAGGTGCCGGCGACCCTTCATGTCCGTACAAGAGCAAGAGGGGCCGCAATCGTGCCTTGCGCATTGCCTGCAGCCGCGCAACCAATCGCATTCTTTCCGCGTCGTTGAGCGTTTGCGGGTCGGAATATTGAGCAGCAGCCCACTGTACGACGAATAATCCACGTACAAATCCGTGTTCGGACAACACGGAAAGCTGTTGTGTGTCGAAAGACATTGGGGGGACACCGATTCCGATGGCATCCCGCATGCGGGACGCGGGCCATGTGTCGAGGTAGGCCCGCCAGGGTTGCAGCCACTGGGATCGATCGGTCGGGCCCAGCGCGGTCAGCTCAAAGGGATCGGTGCCGGGGGTTTGGCAGCGATCAGCGCCGATCGGAACCGTCGACGGTTGAAAGCAGGCGCACGCCAGCGCCGCGACCAGCAACAACGTGCAGCGCAAACCCGGGTAGGACGCTGCGCCGATCATGGCTTCGAGATCGGGGGCTCATCGCAAACTTCGCGCATGCGAGCACGATGGGGAGAACGAGGCCACTTTTTCAGGAATACCCGGGCCAGACGACAGGCTTGCGGGTGGTCGCCCTGTTCATTCCAAAGCTGTACGCGGGTGGCTTCACTTTCTTCACGCAAGAGACCGAATGGAAATCGAGAATGGTATTTTTCAAGACCCAGCAAGGCTTCGCGGTGCAAACCACCCCGCATTTTTGTGCGGATCTCCGCGAGGGACGCCGTTTCTTCGGCAAGGTGATTGAGATCGGCTTCGGGTATAGCCAATCGTCGCACGGGATTTCTGGGAGTCGGGGTCACTCGGATTGGGTCGATTTCAGGAACAACGGTCGCCGGACGTGCAGGCATTGCAACGGGGGTCACCGCTGGTGTCACGATTTCTGCTGCTGCGGTTTGAATCGGCGCCGTGCTTCGAGGGGCATATTGCTGGTACGCAATTCCGCCGACGCCACCGATGACCGACACAACCAGCGCAACTTTGAAAAGGGTGGAGATTGCCCCAGTGGTGGCGAGTGCTGTGGTGGGCAAGGTTGCGCCGAGTCCAGCCGCACCCAGCTTCATGACAAGACCTCGGTGGACGCGGGCTTGACTTTCCGGCGGTGCTCGCTCGAAATTCCGAGCGGCCGCGATCAGAGCCAATGATTCTTGGTTCAATCGATCAGTCATGGAACGTCTCTCCTTGTGGGCACGAGCCCTCCCGCAACGGGGGCCTTCGCTTGCATTTCGACGTCGCGCGAACGGTGCGCCGCCAGTGCTTCCTGAAACTGGCTTCGAGCTGCGCGCAAACGAGCATGCGCTGTGTTGTTGTTCAAACTCATCGTCTTTGCGGCCTCGCTGACCGAGATCTCTTCAAGTTCCACCATCACGAAGATGGCGCGCTTGTCGTCTTCGAGGGTGTCGAGCAGGGTTTGTAGAAGGCGCACCGCGCGCGAGCGGGAAAGCAAATCATGCGGCGTCGTTTCCTGTTGGATTGCCGCCGAGCTGTCGATTCGAACACTTGCCAGTCGCGCATTGTGGCGGGAATTCGTACGACGGTAGTCGCTCGCGACCCGCAACAAGATTCCGAACAGCCAGGTCGTCACGCTGGAGCGATGTTGAAAATCCGAAAGCCGACGGTGTGCGACCAGAAAAACATCCTGTGCTGCATCCTCGGCCGCCGCATCGGGCACGCCCATGCGGCGCAGGTTCCGCCACACAAAATCAAAATGAGCCTCGTAAATGTCGCTCAGTGTCGTCACGCCCGCATGGCTTTGGCCTTCGCTCACGACGAGCGGGTTTGGAAGCGGGGTGGGAAGGTGGGACGCCATTGGCGGAAAAGGACTTGTGAGTGTGTGGCCGTCGGCCGCTGGATTCGTGATCAAAATCGAAGCACAGCGCTGAATCCCCAGGTTATCTGTGCCACAGCGGGACGCCAAACTTGGCCCCGGTCAATCAGCGTGAATTGCGGACGGTATAAAGGCAAGCCCGCCAGTATTTCGGATTGAAGGGCCACCCAATGCGCTACCTCCCACTGGAGGCCCGTTGTCACAAGGGGTTCGAGCCCGATCGAGCTGGCCTCGCCGGGATCCGAAACGCCGAAGCCACGTGCGGTTGTTCGAACGCCGTCGGTGCCCAGTCCGACGCGACCTGACAAGGTTCGCCAAAGGAGCCAGTTTCGGGTAACACGGATCCCCAAAGAGGTTCGCGAGAAGCGCCCGCCGACTGTGTGGTCGAGCGGCACGTGTCGCGTCGATTCAGACCAAAATTGCGCGGCCACGCTTGCGGTCCAGTTTCCCGTGGATACACCGAGTCCCAGGCGAACTCCGAATGCGAGTTCGGGAAGAACTCCAATTCCCGAAACGACGCCCGCTTCGATTGAAAGATGGGAGGGGTTGTTTGAGGGCAGTGGGAGGGGGACAGCGACAGCAACGGCGGCGGGTGCCGTGATCGGCGCCGGTTCGCTCGGTGCGCCGCGAACGGCATCGGGATCAATCATCATCGCAAGGATTAGCGCGACGGCGTCCGCAACCGCATCACAGGTTTCGCCTGCAAGGATTCGTTCTCCCGGGGCGGCTCCGAGATTGGAATGGATCAGGACCCGAAACTGCGCGCCTACCATCGTGACCTCGGCTGAGGCGTTCGCGTTCCCTGTGTTGACGGGGGTAGCCCCGCCGAGGTAGCCGACGATGCGGGCGTTGACCTCGGCTTCTTCAGGACACGTGGCTGGCGCAGACCACTGCAGGTTGAAACCCGAAGTAGTCAAGGCTCCAAGCATCAACCAGGTCAACATTCACGATCAATCGGGGACTGTACGTGACGCGATTATCGACACATCAAGACGGTACTCGTCTGCTGCAGTCCAAAAAAGTAGCAACCGTTTTCGATAACGATGTCGTAGGAATAAATATCGCCGCACTGCTCGAACGACCCCGCCCAATAGCATTGGTAGTTGAATCCAACGCAGGTCGCGGTGTCGCAATAGACCCTGAGGGGTCGTGGGTCGCCAGTCGGTTGGCCGTTCGAGGTGTCCCAGAAGATGACGTCTGTCAGGCCATTGCAGTCGTAGTTATGGTCCCCGCAATTGCTGGGAGCCTGGAAATATTGCGTTTGTCCCGGAAATGCGTACGCGTCGGAGTCGCAACAATCCGAACCGTTGCCCACCACACCCGCTCCGACCCCGTCACATCTACCGGTGGCGGAGGCGCCGTTTCCGAATCCGTCGCCGTCGGCGTCTGAGAACATGGTGAGGCAGTCATAGGAGGCGCAGTCTGCCCCGGTGGAACACTGTTCGCCCGGCCCACACTGGCCCACAGAACACGCTCCGTTGCACTGGATGGTACCCGTGTTGCGACACCCGCACACTGCGCCCAGCGTAGCAGGAGCCGTCGCGTTACACTGCCCGGAACACTGAATCGTGCCGCAGCCGCCGGCGCACGTGTTGCCTGCTCCTGCGACGTTCGTGGAGCAAGAACCGTTGCACTGAATCGTACCACATCCGCCGTTGCAAGTTGCACCGGCATTCGAGGCTGCGCATCCGCAAACATTCGCGCTTCCGCCCCCACCGCACGTGTTCAATCCCGAACAAGCCGTTGAGCCGCAATTGAGCATGTTTCCGCAGCCGTCGGCGATATTTCCGCAATTTTTGCCCTGTGCTGAACACGACGTCGGCTGGCAACCACAAACGTTGGCGGTTCCGCCGCCGTTGCAAGTGTTCACCCCCGAACAGGATCCGCAGTTAAGCGTAACCCCGCATCCATCGGAAATGGTGCCGCAATTCTTGCCTTGCGCACTGCAACTCGTCGGTACACAAGGTTTGGTACCACAGACGTTTGCCGTCCCGTCCCCGCCACAACTTTGGCTCATGGGGCAGGTGCCGCAGTCCAGGGTCAGACCGCATCCGTTCGACAATCCGCCACAGTTCTTTCCCAATCCGGAACAAGAAACCGGTGTGCACCCGCACACATTCGTGGTTCCGCCGCCGCCGCAGGTCGTGTTTGCGGGACAAGCATTGCCACAGTTCAGTGTCCCGCCGCAGCCGTCGGGAATGTTGCCGCAGTTTTTACTTTGCGCCTGGCAGGTGGTTGGCGTGCAACCGCAAACGTTCACGGCTCCACCGCCGCCACAACTCGTGTTGGCGGGGCAAGTGCTACCGCAATTGAGTGTGCCGCCGCAGCCATCAGAAATGGTCCCGCAGTTTGCGCCCTTGGCCTGACAGGTGGTGGGGACGCACGCTTCGGCACCACAAATGTTCGGACCACCGCCGCCACAGATCTGACCGTTGGTGCAATCGCCGCAGTAGAGCGTACCAGCGCAACCATCGGAAACCGTGCCACAGTTTTTCCCAAGCGACGCACAGGTCGCCGCCGTGCACCCGCAAATATTTGCGCCCGCTTTGCCGCCGCCACACGAGTTTGGCTGAGCGCATGCCCCGCAGTCGAGGATGCCACCACATCGGTCCGGTACGGCACCACAATTTGCTCCCGCTGCCGAGCATGTCGTTGGGGTGCATCCGCATACGTTGGCGGTTCCGCCACCGCCACAGGATTTGGGATCGGTGCATTTTCCACAGTCGATCGTGGAGGCACATCCATCCGAGACCGGCCCGCAATTCTTACCGATCGCATCGCAGGTCGCGGGTGTGCACGGACTGGAACCGCAGGTATTGGCGGTACCGTCACCGCCACAATATTGGCCACCCGGACATTCTCCGCAGGCTACGGTGCCACCGCAGCCATTTGGGATCGTCCCACAGGTCTTGCCAAGCGCAGCACAGGTTGCGTTGCTGCATCCGCAGACATTGGTGGTTCCGCCACCTCCACACTGCTCGAACCCGGTGCAGATTCCGCATTCCAGCGTGCCGCCGCAACCATCGGGTACTTGCCCACAATTATTGCCAAGCGCAGCACATGTGGTTGGGGTACAGGCGCCACCGTCGGGCGTGCTTACCCCTCCGTCATTGTTTGGGCCGTCCGGTCGGATGTAGACGGGCAGTGGCCCGCGCGCACGGCTTACGCTGCAGGAACCGTCCATGCCGCAGACCAAACCGCCTTCGCAATTGATCTTGTTGGCGCAGGCTTTGTGCAACATGAGTACCAGATAGTGCGGTGAGCCTTTCTCGAATTTTGCATCGGCGCCGGTTTTGACTACGACAGTTCCATTTAGTAATCCCTCCACATCAATGGTGAAGGTTTCGTTGGGATCTTTTTCGGGCACGATCCCGAAGACGAGGGGAAACGTGCGTTGGCCGAGCGCTGCGTTGGGCCCGAGCGCGTATTCGACCTTCTTCCCGGACGAAAGCGAGACCCGGACAACATCCAGTTCAGCCCCCGCTGCAAATTCACTTCGGACTTCGACCACGACCGAGGTTTGGTCCGTTTCGGTATTGTTGCAGCCGCCGGTTGCGGCAAGGAGGGCGAACGCGACGAGAGCCGAAGCCCGGCGAAGTAAACGAAAAAATTGACCGAAGTGCATGATGGATAGGTTTTTCGTTGTTAGCGATTGATACAAGGAATGCCTGCCGGACATTCGTATTCCGTGGTCGTTCCACCACTGCTCAGCACGATTGCGGTTACCACGCCAGCCACGACGACCGCGCCCGTGACGCCCCAAAACCAGCCCTTCGTATAAAACCGACCATCGTCTTGCGGATGTGTTGCGGATGCCGTGAGTTCGGTATTGGCGTTGTCAGGTGAATTGGCGACGGTTGGAACCGGGGATGAACCAACCACCGATGCCGTGCCTACCGTTTGTGCAGGCACTTCCTTGACCGTCGCGTCCAGTCTCATTGTGCTGCCGGCGAGGGCTTTGATGGCCTGTGTCCAGGGTTTGCCGGTCGAGGCTTGGACGACAATCTGGTGGTTTCCAGGTTCCACCGCGATCGCGTTCGACAGTGGTGTAGTGCCCGAGTCTTCGCCGTCAATGGAAATGTGGGCGCCGTCGAGATCGGCTTGAATCACGACCAAGGCCACTTTCGTTTTTAGAACGACGATGTGGTCGGTCGCTTCCTTGCGACGTTCAGCGGTGTCGCTGGTGGCGCCTGCCAGGTATTCATTGAAGGCCCGCAGTGCCCGGACGGGTCGAGCCAATCCTTCATTGGCGAGGCCCACGTTGAACAAGATCTTCGGCGATGGAACGACGGCGTAGGCCGCCTCGAATTTCCCGAGCGCATCCTCGTATTCCTTGTCACTGAGGAAGGCCGCCCCTTCTTTCAGAAGTGCAGAGGCACGGGCTTTTTCCTTTGCGGTCTGCGCCACTGCGCTGGCAGGGCCTATCGCCGCGACGACGAGCAACATGGCGAGCCCCGATAAAAGCGAGCCGAAGGTACGAAGTGGAAGATATGTTTTCATTGGAACCGATGGGGCGAACAGATGGAAGGCTGTTCTGCGTTCAAATCATGAAAGCGGGGTCAAGGAAAGATGGCGGGATCAAAGATCGGTAACGACGTTTGCACTTTGTCGTTTCGGTTTGGGCTTTTCCCGCGCAACCGTCGATGCTGGTTTGCGGCGCTCGGGAAGCGGTTTCGCAACGGGTTTCAGAGCCAGTTCGATAGCGATGTCGCGTTGTCCGCCCAACATGCGCTGCTGTGGTACGAACCCCGGCGCGCTGAAAACGACTCGGTGTTTTTGGCTACCCGCTGCGAGTTCAAGCGGGAGTGCGGTCGCAACCCCATCAACCGTGACGGATAGTCCGGGCGGTGAGCCGTCGATCTCGACAGAGATAAGCGTGGGAGCGGTGGGTCTTGGCGCTGGCGCGGCCGGCGCGGTAAATTGCGCTGGCCCAGGTGCCTGCGCGACCGCTGCAGCTTGTTGCGTGGTGATGTCGCTACTAGAGAACAACACAGCGAGGATGCCAAGAACGGCGACGCCACCCGCGGCGCCGAAGAGCGCGAGCTTCTTTTTTCGAGTCGCCACCCGCTGCGTAACCAATGCCTCCGCGTCGTTGAGTTGGGCCAGTTCACCCGAGGCATCGCGGAACGTGGTGGTTGACGCCACTGGTTTCTGTGTGGCCGATCGGTTGGCTTCGAGATCGTTGCTGGGGGTAAGGGTATTCGGGAACGCCGCCGGACCTGGCAGATAAGCCGTAGCACGAAATGCAGCATCGTCCGTCACCGAAGGCACACTGACCGGTCTACCCGCAGCCTCGGCTAAAGCAGCCGTGAATGCCTCAACGCTTTCATAGCGGTCAGCCGAGTTCTTCGACATGCCGCGCGCGATCACGGCGTCTATTTCGGGAGAAACCGGACGACCAAGCGAGACCAAAGACTGCGCTGGCTCGTGAACGACCTGGTAGAGCACCGAGGCCACGCCGTCGCCCTCGAATGCGGGGCGGCCTGCCAGCATCTCGTAAACAATCACGGCAAAAGCGAACTGATCGGTGTGGGCATCGATCGACTTGGTTAACCCACGCGCCTGCTCGGGCGCCATGTATTGGGGGGTGCCAATGATGGTCTGCGTTTGCGTTAGCCCGGTCGTCGCGGCACGAATCTTAGAGATCCCGAAGTCCACGATCTTGGCGAGTTCTCGGTTGCTCCCGCGCAGTGGGGAAAGAAAGATGTTAGCCGGCTTGAGATCGCGGTGCACGATCCCTTCTGCGTGTGCCGCTGCAAGACCGTTGGCAATTTGATTCGCAAGGTCGAGCACACGTGGAAGCGGGAGAGGTCCCTTGATTCGCAACTCCTCGGCGAGATCGTGGCCTTCGAGGAACTCCATGACCATAAACGCCGCACCGTCATCCATCTGGGCAAAATCGATCACCTGCACAATGTTGGGATGACGCAGGCGCGAGGTGATCTCGGCTTCTTGCTTGAAACGACGAATGGCTTCCTCTATCGCGCCCACTTCCTTGCGCAACAACTTGACCGCATACCGTCCCGACAAGCGGGAGTGTGTGGCTTCGTAAACTTCACCCATCCCGCCTTTGCCAATGAACCGCGTGATGCGATACGTGCCCGCCAGAAGCAGATCGATGGCGAGGGTTGGTTGGGTCGCGCTACTCATAGGGGAATGCTGCAATGCAGCTGTAATCGCCAAACTCTATCACGAGACGGTCGGGCCAATCGAGGCCCGGGAAGGCCTCCGGCGAGAACTCGACGTACGCTGGCCCTTGCGTTGACAAAGGACCGGGATCGCGTAGCTTTGGCTCACTCAGCGGGGCAACATTGTGAACAACGATGCCCGCATGGTGCACGGCAGACCGGGTATCGTCGGTGGTGGGGCAGTCTGATCGGGTTAGCCGTCCATCGGGATCGACGGAGCATTCGAGTTCTTCCAACGGATCCCCTGAGAGACGGTACGAAAAATGGGTAAGAGACTGTTTGTTGGCAATTTGTCCTTCAATGTCAACGAGACCGAACTGCGCGACTTGTTCGCCCAGTCGGGTACGGTGGCCGAATGTAAGTTGGTCACGGATCGTGATACGGGTCGTCCGCGTGGCTTCGGCTTCGTCGAGATGAGCTCGGATGCAGAAGCAACAGCGGCGATTGATGCATTGAACGGTCGCGACTACCAAGGTCGCACGCTCAACGTCAACGAAGCGCAAGAGCGTACCGGCGGTGGTGGCGGTGGTGGTGGGCGAGGTCGCAGCGG